>NZ_QJUG01000083.1 GCF_003426775.1 Allorhizocola rhizosphaerae
TGAAAACATTCATACCAAAGGAATCAACCCAACAAAGGGGTCAAAAACCAAACAAAAACTTTGGCACTGGCATAAACAAGCACCCTGTTAAGTTCTCAAAAAACAAACACACACCAAACCAGACCACACACCGTGCGACCCAATCCGGGGCAACTCCCCAACACTACCCGATCGGACCTATCTGGTCAAATCCGGCGGCGGTGACCCGGAGCACACAGCTTCGCTGTGGTTCTAGATCGTTGGGGGCTCCGACAACCCGGCCGGCACTTCGGCTCTCGCTGCTGCGAGGGCTGAACACCCGCCCGGCTCGTTGCCGGCTCGAAAAACATTACGCGTTTGTGCGGCCCGCCGCAAATCGGCGGGCAGCGATGGGTGTCACACCAGCTCGACGCCGGCGATGGTCTTCTTGCCCCGGCGCAGCACGAGGTAGCGTCCATGGAGGAGAGAATCCCTGCTCAGTGGACTGTCGGGATCGGACACTCGCTCATTGTTGAGGTACATGCCGCCTTCGGCCGCGGCACGGCGCGCATCGCCCAAACTCGACGCGAGGCCCGACTCCCTGAACAACACCGCAGCATTGTCCAGCGACGACACCCGCGCGAGGCCCGCCTCCGCGAGCGCCGCGCCCAGTGTGGACTCGGGCAGGTCGCTCAGCGCACCCCGCCCGAACAGCGCCTGCGACGCCGCGATCACCGCCTGGCACTCCTGTTTGCCGTGCAACAGCGTGGTGAGCTCCTCCGCCAGCGCCTTCTGCGCCCCGCGCAGGAACGGCTTCTCCGCCGTCTCCCGCGCCAGCTCCTCGATCTCCTCCCGCCCGCGCAGGCTGAAGATCTTCATGAACGGCACCACGTCACGATCGTCGGTGTTGAACCAGAACTGGTAGAACGCGTACGGGCTGGTCATGCTCGGGTCGAGCCACAGGGCCCCGCCCTCCGTCTTGCCGAACTTGGTCCCGTCGGCCTTGGTCACCAGCGGTGTGGTGAACGCGTGCACCGGTCCGGCGCCGCGCCGCCGCACGTAGTCGACGCCCGCGGTGATATTGCCCCACTGATCCGACCCACCAAATTGCAGGCTGCACCCGTACCGTCGATGCAATTCAAAAAAGTCATTTCCTTGAATCAGCTGGTACGAGAACTCGGTGTAGCTGATTCCGCTCTCCAGCCGGTTTCGGACCACATCGCGGGCGAGCATCTTGTTGACCGGGAAGTGTTTGCCGACGTCACGCAGGAACTCGATGGCCGACATGGGCTGGGTCCAGTCCAGGTTGTTGACCATCGTGGCCGCCACGGAGCCCTCGAAGTCGAAGAACGGCTCGACCTGCCGCCGAATCTTGTCGACCCACGTCGCGACCACGGCCGGGTCGTTGAGCACGCGCTCGCCGCTGTCCTTCGGATCACCGATCAGCCCGGTCGCGCCCCCGACCAGCAGCAGCGGCCGGTGGCCGGCAAGCTGCAACCGGCGCGCGGTCAGCACCTGCACCAGGTTGCCATGATGGATGCTCGGCGCGGTCGGGTCGAACCCCACATAGAACGTCACCGGCCCGCCGGCCAGGTGCTTGCGGAGCTCATCGAGGCCGGTCGAGTCCTGTATCAGGCCGCGCCACTGCAGATCATCGAGGATGTCGGTCACGACGACGATTATCCCCCGTGCCTGGACCCGGCCCGCATCAGGTTTACCGTAAGCAGCCGGCGGGCCACGCATCGATAACTAGCGCGATGGCGTACCGATCCGGTTTACTCTCCCCCATGGCCGAACGCGACAAGCTCGCGCATCTGCTCCGCCGGGCGACCTTCGGCCCCACGGCCGAAGAGGTCGACGCGGCGGAGCGCGACGGGCTCGAGGCGACGATTGCGCGGCTGGTCGGGCCGTCGGACCCCAATCTGGGCCCGCCCATCCCCGTGATCACCAACGATCCCGTCGACTCCCTTCCCCGGGACGCGACCGGCGCCCAGCGCGAGGCGGCGCGCAAGACGCGCGAGACCCAGATCGCCACGATCACCAACTGGTGGCTGGATCGCATGGTCGTTGCCGGGAGCCAGCTTGAGGAGAAGATGGCCTTCTTCTGGCACGGGCACTGGGCCACCAGTATCGAAAAGGTCGACTCGGCCCACCTGATGCTGTTGCAGCACAACACGTTCCGCCGCTACGGGCAGGGCGATTTCGCCGCGTTCGTGAAGGCGATGGTTCGCGACCCGGCCCTGATCCTGTGGCTTGACGGGCAGCGCAACACCCGCAAGGCGCCCAACGAAAACCTGGCCCGCGAGCTGCTTGAGCTGTTCTGTCTCGGGATCGGCAACTACACCGAAGACGACGTCAAGGCGGGCGCCCGCGCGCTCACCGGCTGGGTGGTCGAGCGCGGGAGCGGCAAGACCCGCCTCGACATGAGCCGCTATGACGCCGGCGAGAAGACGATCCTCGGCCAGACCGGCAAGTTCGACGCCGACGGGTTCGCCGATGTGCTGCTCAACCTGCCCGCCTCGCAACGCTTTGTGGCCCGCCGGCTGTGGTTCCGGTTCGCCTCGGGCGACCCGGTCCCAGAGGAGGTGCTGCACAAGCTGGTCAGCGCCTACCACGCGGGCAAGGGCATCACGACCATGCTGCTGGCGATGTTCAGCCACCCGGCGTTCCTGGCGACCCGTGGGCAGCTGGTGAAGCAGCCGCTGGAGTGGGCGGTCGGGGCGATGCGCCAGCTGGGCCTGCGCCCGTCGACCCTGGCCGAAAACGACCGCAAGCAGCTGATGAACAGCCTCGATGGGCTCGATCAGGTGCCGTTCCGCCCGCCGAGCGTTGGCGGCTGGCCGCATGGGGCGGCCTGGCTGACGAGCCATTCCATCCAGGTGCGGCTGCGCCTGGCCGAGATGCTCGCGGCGCGCACGCCCAATTCGGTGCTCGCCAAGCTCAACGAGGCCCCGCAGGAGGGCCGGCCCGACGCGCTGGCGAAACTGCTCGTGGTCGACGCCTGGACGCCCCGCACGCGCGCCGTGCTCGACGGCGCCGCCAAGGATTCGCGCAAGATGCTGGCTCTGGGGCTGGTCAGCCCCGAGTACAGCGTCCATTGAGGAGAGTCATGGACTTTCTGACCAGACGCAAGTTCCTGCTCGCCAGCGGGGTCACCGGGGCCGGCGCCATCGCCGCGGGCGTCACGTGGCTGCCGATGAAGGAGATCATGCAGACGGCGGGCGAGCTGACCGGGCTCGCGCCCGGCGTGCCCAAGATCCTCGTCATCGTCACGCTCTACGGGGGCAACGACGGGCTCAACACCGTCATCCCCTACAACGACCCCGCCTACGCCAAGGCGCGGCCCGATCTGGCCTATGACGAGGGCGAGGTGCTCAAGCTCGACGAGGTCGCGGGGCTCAACCCCGCGCTGAAGGGAATGCACCAGGCATTCGAGCGCAAGCAGGTGGCGATCGTGCGCAGCGTCGGCTATCCGAAGCCGGATCGCAGCCATTTCCGTTCGATGGACATCTGGCACACGGGCGAGCCGGAGCGTCCCGGCAACACCGGCTGGCTGGGCCGCTGGCTCGATACCGCAGGCGGCGATCCGCGCCTGGCCGTGTCGTTCGAGCAGGTGCTGCCGCCGCTGCTGGCCGGCGAGGCGAGCGCGGGCGCGGTGGTGGGCGGCAACGGGCTGCGCCTGCCCAAGACGTTCAACATGAAGTCGATCAGCGGGCTGGGCCAGGTCGTGCCGGGCGAGCCCAAGTTGCAGGCCCGCGCGGCCTCGTGCTTCGAGGCCTTGGCGGGTGTCGACCAACTGATCAAGGACGTGATAGAGGACGCGGCCGAGCGGGCCAAGGCGGGCGAGACCCAGGCGACCGGCACGGGCGGGCAGACCGCGATCCAGCAGCAGTTCAACCTGGTCGCGCAGTGCATCGAGGCGAAGGTGGCCACCCGGGTGTTCTCCGTGTCGCTGGGCGGCTTCGACACCCACGCCGACGAGAAGCAGCCGCACCAGACGCTGTTGGGCATGCTTGACCGCGCTGTGACCGGCTTCCTCGACCGGATGTCCAAATCGGAGCAGGGCAAGAACGTGGTCGTGTTGGTTTATTCGGAGTTCGGGCGGCGAGTGAAGGCCAACGCGTCCGACGGCACCGATCACGGCACGGCGTCCGATGTGTTCCTGCTCGGGCATGGCGTCAAGGGCGGGATCTACGGGCAGCCGCCGGACCTGAAGGACCTCGACCGGGGTGGCGATTTGAAATACACCACCGATTTCCGCGACGTCTATGCCACCGTGCTGGAGCGGGTGCTGGAGACCGACGCGGATCGGGTGCTGCCCAAGTGGAGCGGGCGGCTTCCCCAGATCGTCTGAGCGACCAGCCCGGCGGCGACAGAGCCCAGGCCCGATTGACGACTCCCAACCGCTCGCCGAGGGCGCAGGCGAGCCCACCGCGCGCCTGGCAGGAGGGCGAAGCGGCGCCGGCGCAGCAGGTGGCGTTCACGACGTCGCGACGACATCTTGGCGATGTCATCGCGACGCCTGACTATGGTGTCGTATGTGGCCAAGGAGTACAGCGGCTCAGGTGACCCCACGCGCAGCATGCAGCTGCTTTGGGGGATACAGGAGCGCCCGAAACGCGGCCCCAAACCCCGGCTGACGGTCGAAGACATCACCCGCGCGGCGATCACCCTGGCCGATGCCGAGGGCCTGGAGGCCGTGTCGATGCGCCGGGTGGGCGAGCAGCTGGGCGTCACGGCCATGTCGCTGTACAGCTATGTGCCGAGCAAGGCCGAGCTGCTGGATCTCATGATCGACAGGGTGTACGGCGAAATGCCGCGCACCGACTCCGATGAGCCCTGGCGTGCACGGCTAGAGCGTGTCGCACGGGGCGCACGCGCGATGTACCTACGGCACCCGTGGCTGCTGCAGGTCGCAACCGCCCGCCCCGTGCTCGGCCCGAATGCGATCGCGCGCTACGAGCACGACCTGCGCGCCGTCGAAGGCGTAGGGCTCAGCGATCTCGACATGGACCTGGTCGTGGCCCTGATCGGCGACTACGTGCACGGCTCGGTGCGCACGGCCATCGAGGCGGCGCAGGCCGAGGAGCGCACGGGCATGACCGACCTGCAGTGGTGGGAGTCGCTTGCGCCGCTGCTGGAGAAGGTCGTCGATTGGCGCGACTACCCGGTGGCGACCCGGGTCGGCGAAAAGGTGGGCGAGCTCTACCAGGCGCCCATGGATCCCGAGCGCAGCTTCGAGTTCGGGCTGCAGCGCGTCCTCGACGGTATCGAGGTGTACCTCAAAAACGCCACATCTTGACGTCCACTTTGGACATCCGATCCGCCAGCTGCGCGCAAATGCGCGCCAGCAGCGGCACGGCCAGCCAGGCCAACACGAAACCGTAGTACGCGAATTCGGCCAGCTGGCCGGGGTTCAGGTGAGGCGGGCGCACCATCGGGTACCAGATCTGACTGAATTCCAAGGTGAAATGGCAGACATACGCGTATTGGTAGTAGCCGATGAAACATTCCGGCGGGAAATACGAACCCAGCACGAGACTGTCGGCCCCGACCCACACCGAAACCAACAGCACCGCCAGCACGCCAAGGTTGCCGAGCACGCTCGGGTAGGGGTGCCGCAACACGGCAGCGAGCGCCAGCGACGCCGGAAGGATTGCTATCACGAAGAAGCGCGGGCCCCAATAGTCTCCGCCATACCAACTCCACCAACTCGCATACGCCAGCACGAGCCCGGCCAGGAACAGCATCCACAGCAGATAAACCCGAAACAGCGGCGCGTCCAGCCGTTTGCGCACCGGCAGCAGCAGTCCCGGCGCGTAGAACACCAGCCCCTTGCCGAACGAGAACAGGATGGCCATCAGCCCGAAGAAGAACGGATACGAGAATCCGTCGAGGCCCGAATACGGCATGACGGTTTTCGCGATGACCACGTTGTTGGTGTATTCGGCGTCGAACCCGCGCCTGAACCAGATTTCCAACACCACGATGAGCCCGCCGACGCCCACCGGAATGAGGTGGCGCAGGCGCTTGAACCGCACGCTCTCCCCCGCCGACACCAGGCCGAGGCCGATCAGTGTGGCGGGGGTGTTGGCCGCGCCGAGAATCACCGCCGCCCATCCGGCCTTGGTGAATCGGTAGACCAACGCCACAATGCCCACGCCGACCGCGACCATCGTGAACACCTCGCCGTAGAAGTTGCGCACGTGCGGTGCGATCATGCTGCCCGCCACCACGAGCAACAGGAACGTGCGCAGCAGCGAGCGGTCGATGTGCTTGCGCAGCAACAAATAGAGTGCACCGATCGACAGCGCGAACAGAATGATGTTGTAGTACTGCAGCACGCCCAGCCCGAGCAGGTAAAGCGGGGTGGCGAACAACGGGCCGATCATCGAGTAGATCGTGTCGGCGACCTCACCGCGCTGCCACAGCTGCAGCAGCGCGTTCCACCGCGCGAGGCCGTCGCCGCCGAGTTGCTGCTGCTGCCCGAAGGCGAGCAGGAACAACCCGAGCAGAATCAGGGCCGTTTCGACGGGGGCCTTCCATGGGCGCATGGATCAGCAGGCTATCGCACGACCCGGTTACCCGGGCGATACGCACTTACCGTCGGGTCGCCGGGCAGCCAGAACCGCCACGCGCGCTCGGCCTCCTTGGCCACGCCGACCCGCGGCCCCTGTTCAAACCGCGCCCGTCTTGGGGGGACAGTGAGCCGCACGGGCGAGGCCGGGTCGAACACATCGATGCCATTGGCCGCGCCGTCCAACTCCAGTACCGTCGCCAGCCGCGCCGGACCCCTGGCGAGGTCGCGTGGCGAGACGCCATCTCCCCTTCGCGACACGGCCAGGTCCACGCCGTCGATGACCTCGCCCGCCCGCAGCAGCACGGCGCTGGCCTCGCCCTCCGGGCCGGTCACGATGTTGGCGCACCAGTGCATCCCGTACGTGAAATACACATACAGCCGCCCCGCGGGACCGAACATCACGTCGTTGCGCTTGGTGCGCCCACGGTGGGCGTGCGACGCCTCGTCCTGCCCGATGCCCGCGTAGGCCTCGACCTCCGTGAGCCGCACCGCCACCGCGCCCTTGCGGATGACGGCGCCCAGCAGTCGCGGCGCCACCTCCGCCGCGGAGCCCTCTATGAAGCCCACTCGTGCCAAGCCCGCAGTTGTTCGACCACTTTGGACAGTTGCTCGGCGACCGGACCCGGCCCGGTGGACCCGGGCGTGATGCGTGCCGCCAGCGCCTCCCGCACGGTGAGCACGTCGCGCACCTCCGGTGTGAGGTGCTCGCTCACTGAAGCCAGGTCGTCGTCGCTCACCTCGTGCAGTTCGCATTCGCGCACCGCGCACAAAGCCACCAGCTGGCCGGTGATCTCGTGCGCGTCCCGGAACGGGACTCCCCTTCGCACCAACCAGTCCGCGACCTCCGTGGCGAGCGAGAACCCCGCGGGCGCCGCCTTGGCCAGCCGGTCGACCCGCACGGTCATCGTCGAAATCATGCCGGTCAGCGCGGGCAGCACGAGCGACAGCGTGTCGATCGCGTCGAAGACCGGCTCCTTGTCCTCCTGCATGTCGCGGTCATAGGTCAGCGGCAGGCCCTTGAGCATGGTGAGCACGCTGACCAGCCCGCCGATCAGCCGCCCGGCCTTGCCCCGGGCCAGCTCGGCGATGTCGGCGTTCTTCTTCTGCGGCATGATCGATGACCCGGTCGCGAACGCGTCATCGAGCTCGACCCAGCCGAACTCCTGCGACGTCCACAGCACGACCTCCTCGCCCAGCCGGGACAGGTGCACGCCGAGCAGGGCCGTGACGAACAGGAACTCGGCCACGAAGTCGCGGTCGGACACCGCGTCCATGGAGTTGGCGAACGACTCGCGGAACCCCAGCTCCTTGGCCACCTGCGGCGGGTCCAGCGGCAGTCCCGAACCGGCGAGCGCGCCCGCGCCGAGCGGGCTCACGGCCGCCCTTGCGTCCCAGTCGCGCAGCCGGTCGAGGTCGCGCAGCAACGGGTGCACGTGGGCGAGCAGCCAATGTCCAAACACGACCGGCTGGGCGTGCTGCACGTGGGTCATGCCCGGGGCGGGCGTGTCCACGTGCCGCGCGGCCTGCTCGGTGAGCGCGTCGGCCAGCTCTTTTATCAAGAACGCCACCCCGCGGGCGTGGTCGCGCAGATACAGCCGCAGGTCCGTGGCCACCTGGTCGTTGCGCGAACGCCCGGCGCGCAGCTTGCCGCCCAGCGCGCCCAGCCGTTCCAGCAGCCCGCGCTCCAGCGCGGTGTGCACGTCTTCATCTTCGACCGTGGGCCGGAAGGTCCCGGTTTCCACGGCCGCGTCGAGGTCGTCGAGCGCCGCGAGGACCTGGCCCAGCTCGTCGGGCGTGAGCAGCCCGGCGGCCGCCAGCACCCGGGCGTGCGCCCGCGAGCCCGCGATGTCGTACCGCGCCAGCCTCCAGTCGAAATGCACACTCACGGAAAGCCGTGCCAGCGCCTCCGCGGGTCCGCCCTGAAACCGTCCGCCCCACAACTTCATTTGACAACGTCCCTCTGTGCCGCGAGCCGCGAGGGCAGTCCCCACAGCTCGACAAATCCGCGCGCCAGCGACTGGTCGAACCGGTCGCCCTCGTCATAGGTCGCCAGGTCGAAGTTGTACAGCGACTCCTCCGAGCGCCGGCCCGTCACCACGGCCCGGCCCGTCACCACGGCCCGGCCCGCGTGCAGGGTCATGCGGATCTCGCCGGACACATGCCGCTGTGTCTCGTCGAGGAACGCGTCGAGCGCCCGCTTCAGCGGCGAGAACCACAGCCCGTCGTAGACGAGCTCGCCCCACCGCTGATCGACCGACCGCTTGAACCGGGCCACATCGCGCTCCACGGTCACATTCTCCAGCTCCTGGTGCGCGGTGATGAGCGCGATCGCCCCCGGCGCCTCATACACCTCGCGGCTCTTGATGCCCACGAGCCGGTCTTCCACCATGTCGATGCGGCCGACACCCTGCGCACCCGCGCGCCGGTTGAGCTCGGCGATGGCCTGCAGCGGCGTCACGGTCTCGCCGTCGATCGCCACGGGCACACCCTGGTCGAACGTGATCACGACCTCGTCCGGGTCTCTCGGGGAAGCGGGGTCGGCCGTGTACGCATAAATGTCCTCGATCGGCCCGTTCCAGATGTCCTCCAGGAACCCGGTTTCCACGGCTCTTCCGAAAAGATTTTGATCTATCGAGTACGGCGACCGGTGCGACACATCGATCGGCAGGTTCTTCGCTTCGGCGTATTCGATGGCCCTGTCGCGCGTCCACGCGTAATCCCGGGCCGGCGCGATCACCTTCAGGTGCGGGGCGAGCGAGCCGATGCCGACCTCGAACCGCACCTGGTCGTTGCCCTTGCCGGTGCAGCCGTGTGACACGATCGTGCCGCCGTGCTTGGCAGCCGCCGCCACCAGGTGCTTGACGATCAGCGGCCGCGACAGCGCGCTCACCAGCGGATAGCGGTCCATGTACAACGCGTTCGCGCGCACGGCCGGAAGGCAGTAAACGGCGGCGAACTCGTCGCGCGCGTCGACCAGCTCGGCCTCGACCGCGCCGCACGCGAGCGCCCGCTTGCGGATGGCCTCCATGTCCTCGCCGCCCTGACCGACGTCGACGGCGACGGCGATCACCTCCGCACCGGTCGTCTCGGCGAGGTACGGGATGGCGACGGAGGTGTCCAACCCGCCCGAGTAGGCGAGCACCGCCCGCTCATTCATGTGCCTGGTTCCCTTCATCGATGCCGGCCCAACCGGCGAACTTCGCGGCCAGCGCGGCGCCACCCACCGATTCGCGCGCCACCACCAGGATCGTGTCGT
Organism: Allorhizocola rhizosphaerae; assembly: GCF_003426775.1. Classification (GTDB taxonomy): domain Bacteria; phylum Actinomycetota; class Actinomycetes; order Mycobacteriales; family Micromonosporaceae; genus Allorhizocola; species Allorhizocola rhizosphaerae. The sequence goes on from NZ_QJUG01000083.1 coordinate 9,795, forward strand.
CGCCGGCGATCGTGCCGACCACATCGGGCAGACCTGCCCGGTCGATCGCGCTGGCCACGTATTGCGCCGCGCCCGGCGGGGTGCGCAGCACCGCGAGGTTGCCGCTGTGGTCGGTCTCGTTGAGCAATTCGCGCAGCAGCCGGACCAGCTTGGCCGAGCCGGTCTCGACCTGGCGCAGCGGGCGGTTGCCGTCCTCGGGGATGATGTAGACCCCGCCGACCTTGATGGCGCGCAGCTCCTCCAGGTCGCGCGAGAGCGTGGCCTGGGTGACCTGCACGCCGCCGGAGGCCAGCAGCTCGCCGAGCTCGGTCTGCGAGCGCACGTCGTGCCCGCGGATGAGGCTTTCGATCCGGGCGTGGCGGGCCGCTCGCGACAGCGGAGCGGTCATCGCGCCCCCACCAAAAAGGCAAGAAGCGCCTTTTGAGCGTGCAGCCGGTTTTCGGTCTGGTCGAACACCACGCTCTGCGGGCCGTCCATCACCTCGTCGGTGATCTCCTCGCCGCGGTGGGCGGGCAGGCAGTGCAGCACGATGGCGTGTGGCACCGGCTTGAGCAGCTCGGCGTTGACCTGGTAGGGCAGAAACGGCGTCACCCGGTCGATCCCGTCGCCCTCCATGCCCATCGACGTCCACGTGTCCGTCGCCACCACGTCCACATTGGACACCGCCGCGCGCGGGTCGGTCACGAGAGTCACCGATCCCCCCGTCTGCGCGGCAATCCGCTCGGCATCCGCGACCACCTCTTGCGAAGGCGCGAACCCCGCGGGATTGGAAATGCGAATGTGCATGCCGGCCGTAACCCCGCCCAGCAGATAGGAGTTGGCCATATTGTTGGCGCCGTCGCCAAGATAGGCCAGCGTCCGCCCCCGCGTGCCACCCAGGTGCTGACGGATCGTCATGAGGTCGGCGAGCACCTGGCACGGGTGGAACCCGTCGGTGAGCGCGTTGACCACCGGCACCGTCGCGTTGGACGCGAGCTCGGCGAGCCGGTCGTCGCCGTGCGTGCGGATCACGATGACGTCGACGAAGCGCGACAGCGCCCGCGCCGCGTCGGCCATCGACTCGCCGCGCCCGAAGTGGGTGGTGATCGCGTCGACGATCACCGGCGTGCCGCCCAGCTGGGCGATGCCCACCTCGAACGACACACGCGTGCGCAGCGACGGCTTCTCGAAGATGACCGCGACGCTTCTGCCGTCCAGGTCGCGGCCTGGTTTCATGGTCAGCACCCGCTCCTGCTCGGCCGGGGTGAGGTCGTCGTCGCGCAGGAAATGCTTGATCATTTTGAGCCCAGCACCTCGCCCAGAGCCTCGATGAACGCGTCGGCCTGCGCCGTGGTGAGGATCAGGGGCGGCGCGAGCCGGAGGACGTCGGGCTGCGGCGGGTTGATCAGGAACCCGGCCTCGCGCATGGCCACGGCCACCTCGCCCGCGATCGGCTTGGCCAGCACCACGCCGAGCAGCAGGCCCGCCCCGCGCACGTCTTTGACCAGCGGATGCCCGGCGATGCCGCGCCGGATCCGCTCACCGATCCGCTTGACGTGGTCGAGCAGCCCATCGGCGGCGATCGTGCGCAGCACGGCCAGCGCCGCCGCGCACGCGATCGGGTTGCCACCGAACGTCGAGCCATGCTGTCCAGGCGCGAACGCCACGCCCTCCGCGAACGAGATGGTCGCGCCGATGGGCAGCCCGCCGCCCAGCCCCTTGGCGAGCGTGACGATGTCGGGCGAGACGCCCTCGGCCTGGTGGGCGAACCAGTGCCCGGTGCGCCCGACGCCGGTCTGCACCTCGTCGAGCGCGAGCAGCGCGCCGTGCTGGGTGGTCAGCGCCCGCGCGGCGGCCAGGTATCCGGTCGGCGCGGGCACCACGCCCGCCTCGCCCATGATGGGCTCCAGCATCACCATCGCGGTCTGCGCATCGACGGCCGCCTCAAGCGCCGCCACATCCCCATAGGGCACGTGCACCACGTCGGCGGGCAGCGGCAGGAACGGGTCGCGTTTGGACGGTTGCCCGGTCAGCGCGAGCGCGCCCATGGTGCGCCCGTGGAACGCCTGCTGCGCCGCGATCACCTTGGTGCGTCCGGTGAGCCGGGACAGCTTGAACGCGGCCTCGTTGGCCTCGGCGCCCGAATTGCAGAAGTACACCTTTCCCGGCCGGCCGGTCAGCGCGAGCAGCAGCTCGGCCAGCGCGACGGTCGGCTCGGCCACGAAGAAGTTCGACACGTGCCCCAACCGCGACACCTGCTTGGTCACCGCCTCGATCACGGCCGGATGCCCGTGGCCGAGCACGTTGACGGCGACGCCGGACAGCATGTCCACATAGGACTTGCCGGCCTCGTCGTAGACCACCGCACCGGACCCGCTGACCAGCCCGATCGACGGCGTACCGTAATTGTCCATCATGGACTGTTGCCACCGCTCAACAAGTGTCATGGCAGCACCGTCGTCCCTTCATCGAGTTTGATGGCCGCGTGGGGGACGCGACCGTCGACCACATGCGCGGTGGGCACACCGCGTTGCACCGCCGACAGGCACGCCTCGACCTTGGGCAGGATGCTCGGCTCCAGCGTCGGCATCAGCTCCTGCAGCCGCGCTGCGGTCACCCGCGACAGGAAGCTGTCGGTGTCGGGCCACTGCGCATAGAGCCCCGGCACATCGGTCAGGATCACCAGCCGCGTGGCCCCCAGCGCAATCGCCAGCGCCGCGGCAGCCGTGTCGGCATTCAAATTATGCGGTACCCCGAAGGCGTCCGGCGCGATCGTCGACACCACCGGCACGTGCCCGTCGGCGAGCAGCTTTTCCACCAGCGCCGGGTTGACGTTGCCCGCCTCGCCCACGAGCCCGATGTCGTGCGAGACCGGCACCGCCGTGATGAGATGACCGTCCTCACCGGACAGTCCGACCGCCGACCCGCCCTTGGCGTTGATCAGCCGCACCAGGTCCTTGCCGATGGACAGCAGGACCATCCGCACGATCTCCATGGTCTCGGGCGTGGTGACCCGCAAGCCCGCGTGGAACCGTGACTTGATCCCCACCCGTTCCAGCATGCTCGAAATCTGCGGACCACCGCCGTGCACCACGACCGGTCGCTTTCCTTCGCGCGCGAGCTGAGCGATGTCGGCCGCGAACGAAGCCTGCAACGCGGGCGACGTCATCGCATGCCCACCGTACTTAACCACCACCACATCACTCACACCCCCACCCCCTTTCCGCGCCGATCATGAACTTACGTCCATGTTCGACGGCGTGTCGTGACGCCAACTTCATGATCAACCGAGACTGGGGTGTCATGACGAATAAGCCGAATTCTCGTGCACGTAATCGTGGGTCAGGTCATTGGTCCACACGGTGGCGTGGGCGTCACCGGCGTGCAGGTCGATGGTGATGGTGATCTCTGGCCCCGACAGATCCACCTTGGACCGATCCTCCGCGGCTGCACCCGACCGGCACACCCACACCCCGTTCATCGCCACGTCGAGCATGTCCGCCTCGAACTCCGCATCGGTCGTGCCCACCGCCGCGAGCACCCGGCCCCAGTTGGGGTCTTTGCCGAACAGTGCCGCCTTGAGCAGGTTGCTGCGCGCGACGGCCCGGCCCACCTCGACCGCCTCCTCCTCGGTGAGCGCGTGCACGACCTCGATCGCGATCCGCTTGGTGTGCCCCTCGGCGTCGGCGAGCAACTGCTGCGCCAGGTCGTGGCACGCCTGGGTGACGGCGGCGGTCAGCTCCTCCTGCGTGGGCGACAGCCCGGACGCCCCGGAGGCCAGCAGCAGCACGGTGTCGTTGGTGGACATGCACCCGTCGGAGTCGAGCCGGTCGAACGTCAGCCGGGTCGCCTCGCGCAGCGCCTCGTCGAGCGCGTCGGCATCGGCCACGGCGTCCGTGGTCAGCACGCACAGCATGGTGGCCAATGCGGGGGCCAGCATGCCCGCGCCCTTGGCCATGCCGCCCACGGTCCAGCCGTCGCCCCGGACAACGGTCTTCTTGGGCCGGGTGTCGGTGGTCATGATGGCCTCGGCCGCGAGGTCGCCGCCCGCCTTGGACAGCGCCTTGACCGCACTGTCCACTCCCGACAGCAGCTTGGGCATGTCGAGGCGCACCCCGATCAGGCCGGTGGAGCAGACCGCGACCTGGCCTGCGCCCATGGCGCCGAGCTTGCCGGCGACGTGCTCGGCCGTGCGGTGGGTGTCTTGAAAGCCGGCCGGCCCGGTGCACGCGTTTGCCCCGGCCGCGTTGAGCACGACCGCCTTCAGCGCGCGGCCCTTGAGCACCTGCTGACTCCACAGCACCGGGGCGGCCTTGACCCGGTTGGCCGTGAACACGCCCGCGGCCGTGGCGTCGGGACCGTCGTTGACCACCAGCGCGACGTCGGCCGTGCCGCTGGCCCGCATCCCCGCGGCCACGCCGGCCGCCCGAAAACCCTTGGGCGCCGTCACACTCACGCGTCCACCCCTTCGCCACAACCGGCCGCGACCTCCGCGGTCCGAAATCCCTTTGGTGCCGTCACACTCATGGAGCCACCCCGAAGGCAGAAAGGCCGGAGGTCTCCGGCAGCCCGAACATGAGGTTGGCGCACTGGACCGCCTGGCCTGCCGCGCCCTTGCCGAGGTTGTCGATCGCGCTCACCACGATGATCCGGCCGCTGTCGACGTCGACGGCCGCCTGCAGGTGAGCGCTGTTGGAGCCGAGCGTCGCCGCCGTGTGCGGCCACTGCCCCTCGGGCAGCACGTGCACGAACGGCTCGTCACCATACGCATCGACCAGCACCTCGCGCACCACACCCGCCGTGATGTCACAGCTGGTCGGAATCGCGGTGACGGTGGCGAGAATGCCGCGCGGCATCGGGGCCAACACCGGGGTGAAGGACATGGTCTTGGCGCCGGTCGCCTGTTTGATCTCGGGCACGTGCTGGTGCTGCCCCACCTTGTAGGGCGACAGGTCGCCCATGACCTCGCTGCCGAGCAGGTGCGCCTTGGGCGACTTGCCCGCGCCCGACGTGCCGGACGCCGCGACCACGACCACGTCTTCGGGCTGGGCGAGCCCGGACATCAGGAGCGGCGCCAGCGCGAGGGTGGTCGCCACGGCGTAGCAGCCGGTCGCCGCGACCCGGGCGGAGCCCGCGATGCGGCGACGCTGGCCGGGCAGCTCGGGCAGCCCGTAGGTCCACGTGCCGGCGTGATCGCCGCCGTAGTGGCGCTGCCAGAGCTCGGCGTCGCGCAGCCGGAAGTCGGCCCCGAGGTCGACGACCTTGGGTCCGTCGATCTGCGCGGCGAGCGCCGCCGACTCGCCGTGCGGCAGCGCGACGAACACCAAATCGGCCTCGGCGACAGCATCGGCCGTGGTGGCCGATAGGGTCAGGTCGAGGCCCACGAGATGGGGGTGGACGCGGGATAGGGGCTGACCCGCCTGCGAGTGGGCCGTGGCGCAGACGAGCTCGAACTCGGAATGGCCGGCGATCAGTCGCAGCAGCTCGCCGCCGGCATAGCCGCTGGCGCCCGCCACTGCTACCTGGATGCCCATACTGTCCTCCGCATAGTCATTCGCTCCGTGGTAAGCATACGGACCAGTGCATGACCATGCAACGACATTAGCCGGCGTTGTGAGCCGCATCGCCCGATAGGTCGATACGGCGACGATCATGGTCGTCGTCATCGTGGGGTCCAGCCGACGGGTCTGCGTTGCTTCGTGGCCGCGGGCGTCTCGCCTCGGCCGCCCGCCGTCGTCGGGCCATGGAACCTCCCGTCGCCTCCTCTCGCGCCCGCCTGACCGCCTGGCACTCGCCTCCCGCGAGGCGGCCACGGCGGGCGCATCGCCGATCGTGACCCGCGGAAGGCAGGGGTCGCCAGCGGCCGAGCCCGACGGCGCGGCGACGGGCGCACGCGTGGCGATGGCGTTCAACACCACCTTCGCCCCCACAATCACCTCCGACGCACGGCTCGACGTGCTCATCGCCACCGACCCACCCCGGCGCGAAACAAACACTGTCCACATTGGTCAGTCGCGTCGGGACGCGCCCACGCGATGTCGGCGAGGCTCAAACATGCCGCGCACTTGAGGCGTTTCAATTGCTCCACATGCGGGTAGAGGAGCAGATTGGCGGCGGAGGGGCGAGCACGCTCGTCTTCGGCGGGCCCCATCAAACGACTGATCAGCGCGCTAGACTTACCGAGGGAATAGATGTTTGTCGATCTTCAGGTGGCGGGATGGGGGACCCGATCCGCTGAGTTAGTTGGCGTGAATCGGCATTCATGTAGGGCACATCACCAATGTGGGGCTAAGCTCAAATCGACAGCAACTGCGCCGTACCGCCAGCGGCGTGCCATTTTCAGCGCACGGGGAATGGTCGTGACTGGGGGATCGTAGTGATCAGAGTCCTTATTGGACAGAAAGGCAGGCTGCTGCGTGGGGCGATTGCGACCGTGCTGTCGCGGACGCCGGAGATGAGAGTCGTAGCCGAACTGTCGCACGGTGACAGGGTGGCAAGTGCCGTGCAGCGCGAGGCGGTCGACATCGCCGTCCTCGATTCGAGGATACCCTGTTCCATCTTATTAACCGATTTATGCGAGAAGCTCATTCCACAATGCGCGGTTCTTCTCCTGAGCGACCCGGAATCCACCGACAGGCTGTGTTTCAGCCTTGCGAGGTTGGCTCCCCGGGTCGGTTTTATTGCCACCGAATCGTCGCCCGACGTGCTCATCGACAGCGTGCTGCGGGCTGCTCGGGGCGAGGTGGTCATCGACACCAAACTGGCGTTGTCGGTGATGATCGCCAATCAGAACCCACTGACCGAACGCGAGCGCGAGGTGCTCCGGCTTGCCGCCGAGGGGCTGCGCTCCACCGAGATCGCACAGCGGCTCTTCCTCAGTCCGGGGACGGTCCGGAACCACCTGTCACGGATCCTGACCAAGACGGACTCGCGGACCCGGATCGCGGCGATCCGGGCGGCTCATGAGCGAGGCTGGATATGAGTTCACGATAGAGGGCGGAGCGCTCCAGCAACCCGGCATGGTCGCCGAGCTGGGCGCCCGCCCCATCGAGCACCAGGATCCGCTTGGCGCGCAGCGCGGAGCTCAACCGGTGCGCGATGACGATCAGCCCGCCGGGCCGGCGGGCGAAAGCCTGCTCCGCGACGGCTTCCGTGGCCGGATCGAGGTGGCACGTGGCCTCGTCGAGAATCACGATCGGCGCGGACGACAGGTAAGCCCGCGCGAGCGCGATCAACTGGCGCTGACCGGCCGACAGGCGCCCCGGCTCGACCACCGCGTCCAGCCCACCGAGCTCTTCGACGAGCGTGCCCGCCCCGACGGCCGCGGCCGCGGCATTCAATAAAGCGTCGTCCGCACCGGGACGCAGATAGGCGAGGTTCTCCCGCACGGTGGCCGAGAAGACGTACGCCTCCTGCGGAATGAGCACCCGGTCGGCGACGACCACCTCACCCGACGACGGGTGGCGCAGCCCGCACAGGACCATCGCGAGGGTCGACTTGCCGATGCCGCTCGGGCCGATCACAGCGAGGTGCGCACCCTCGCCCACGGCCAGGCTCAGATCGCGGAACACCGGCTCGCTGTGCGGGCCGTAGGCGAAGGTCACGTGGCGCGCCTCCAACCGGGTGCCGGCCCCTTTGACCGCGGCCGGCGGTGTGACGCGCTGCTCCAGCAGCCGGCCCAGGGTCACCGTGTACCGCAGGCCCGCGCCGCCGAGCCCGCCCATGAGCTTGCGCATCGCCGGCTGGAGTCCAAACAGGACATACGTCAGCCCGCCGAGCACCTCGCCCGGGGTCAGGCCCCGGCCGGTGAGCCACGGGACCGCCATGAGCAACGCGATGAGCGGGAGCCAACCGCCGACCGCGAAGCACAGCGTGCGCACGACGGCGGTCCACGACAGCGCGCGCTCGGCGGCCGCCTGGTCTTCGATCGGCCCGGCCACCATCGCGGCGGCATGACCCGACGCACCGCACGCGATGGCGTCGCGCGCCCCGGCCACCACCGTCGACGCGGTCGCCGCGAGCCGCTCCTCGGCCAGTACGGCCGCACGCTGCCGCCGGGCCGAAAGACCAAGCGAGGCAACGAATCCGGCCACGCCCAGCAGGAACGGCGGGCCGACGAACAGCATCACCCACGGCGACAACGCGAGCAGCCCGAGCAGCACGCCCACCACGCCGACCACGAAATCGCGGGTGACCATGAGCAGTCCCGCGAAGCTGTCCCGGACGATCTCGACCTGGCGGGTCAGCCGGGCCACCGCGCCGTCGTCGGCCTGCCCGTCCAGGGCCCGCGCGAGCGAGGACCCGACCACCCGGCGCACCAGCTCGTCGCGCATGGGCTCGACCATCTCGCCCAGCCCGCGCAGCACCTGCCGGGCGCCGACCGCGCTGCACAGGCTGACCGGGATGATCGCGGCCAGCCACGCCAACCCGACCAGCGACCGCCCCGCGAGGAAATGGTCCACCGAGCGGGCCACCGCCACGCCGAGCATCGCCGCGGGCAGCGCCTCCGGCAGCGACCACAGCAAGAAGCGCAGCACCGCCCCGCGCCGCAGGTGCAAGACACCGAAGGCAATCGGAGTCATTGGAACACCGCCCGATAGGCAGGCTCGTCCCACAGTGCGGCGTGCGAGCCGACCGCGCGCACCGTGCCACCGTCGAGCCACACCACCAGATCTGCCCGCTCCGCCGTGGTGATGCGATGGGTGATTATCAATCTGGTACGCGACGCGGCGAGCAGCGCCTCGCCGATGCGCATCTCCGTGACCATGTCCAAACTCGACGTCGCGTCGTCAAGGACCAGCAGGCGGGAGGCATCCCACGCCCGCGCGAGCCCGAGCCTCTGCGCCTCCCCACCCGACATCGGCGCGTCCGCGAGCGGGGTGTCATACCCATGCGGCAAGCGCACGACGAAATCGTGTGCATGCACGGCGGTCGCGGCACGGGTCGCACCGACGTGCTCTCGACCCAGGCCGATGGCGTCGGAGACGGTACCCCCCAAAAGAACGGGTTTTTCAAAAGCGCAACCGACGGCTCGCCGCAGCTCCCCCTCGGACACGGACGGCAACGGCACGCCGTCGAGAAGCACAGTGCCACCATCGGGATCACGCAGCCGCGCCGCCAGAAAAGCCAGCACGGACTTGCCCGACCCCGACCGGCCCACCACGGCAGCAGATGATCCACCCGGCACGGCAAACGTGACGCCGCGCAGCACACCATCCACGGAAACGCCGTCGAACTCCAGCCGCCCCGGACCGTCCGGAAGCGACAGCGTGCCGTAGGAAAGGGGCGGGACTTGCAGAACCGCATTGATGCGCGACGTCGCGGAGCGGGCACGAGCCAGCCCGCCCAGGACGCCCGTCAGAGCGCCAAGTCCCGCCCCGATGACCGCGTAGCGGCCCGCCGCGAACAGATCTCCGGGGGTGAGATCGTGTGAGGCGAGCAGCAGACCGCCCGCGGCCATCACCACGACCAGCACCAGGGGCCCGACGACGGCACCCTGGGCGGTCGAGCGCGCAAGCACCTGCCACATCCGCATCCCCTGCGCGCGAAGCTCTTCAAGTGGCCGGAGCACGCGCTCGCGCTCGGCCTCGTACGTCCCGGCGGCGGCGATGGTCCGGGCACCGGTCATCGCCTCGGTCAGGCGGGCCGCGATGCCGCTCTGCGCCACCTGATAACCGGCCGATGCCTGCTCGGCGCGCCGGCTGAACGAGCGAAGCACGAGGGTCACCCCGCCCACGCCGGCCAGGAACGCCACGCCCAGCCGCCAGTCCATGATGGACAGCACGATGAGGCTGCCCACGGGCGGCAGGACCCCGAGCGCCAGGCTGATCCGGCTGAAGTCCGCCTGGGCGGCCTCCGACGCCTGCCCCGAGACCCGGCTCACCAGGTCACCGGTGGGAAACCCGAGCAGGCGGTGCGGACTGACGGACAGGATCTGCCGGATCAGCGCATGGCGCAGCCGGGCCGCCGCGTTGGCGGCGTATGCCGTGGTCGCGAATGAGTCGAATAGATCCGACGCGATGGACACGGCGATCAGCCCGACTGCGAGGGCGAGCCCGTTGCCGTCGATCGCCCGGCCCAGCGCCATGGGCAGCGCCAGGGAGGCGAACGTGCCTATCGCGCCCGAACAGGCGACCAGCATAAGCTGACGGCGGGACCGGGCGATCTCCACTCGTCCGGTCCCGCCATTCATGATGGGCCACCTATTCCGTGGTGGGCTTACTTGCCGCCGCAGAGCAGCGCGCTCAGCTCGGAGCCGTGGCCGCCGCACAGGGTGATGCTGATGTCCGAGCCGCAGCTGTGGCCGGAGTTCGAGCTTCCGGTGGCCATGTCGACGATCGGGGAGTCCATCGCCTGGAGGTCGAGCAGCGTCATGATGACGCTCCTTTCTGGTTAGGGGTTTACCTGACCCGCACCGATCAGTGCGGGAGTCTTGTCGTCCAGCGCCGCGCCCAGGGCGAGCAGGACACCGGCGGTGCCGGTGGCCAGATCCATCGACAGGCGCAGCAGGCCGTTGCCGGGGAAGGCCAGGCCATCCTTGAACGGGACGGCATGCCAGTCGAGGTTGCGCACCTGCTTTTCGATGCCGGGGCGTTTCGTCGCAGCCAGGTAGAGCAGGATGCCGGCGCGGCCGCTGAACAGGTTGGGCAGCGCATACATCGTGGACTGCGCGGCCAGGCCGATCTGGTCGGCGGCGGTGCGGAACTGTTCGTCCTCGCGCCGGGTGAGGTAGTCCTCCAGCGCCAGTCCAATCCCGACACTGCCGGTCTCGAAGTACGGCATGGTGCGCCAGCCCTCGTTGACCTCCATGATGCCGTCGGAGCGGACAACGCATCGCTTGAGATCCATGCGCAGCGCGGTCGCGGCCTTCTCGAGAAACGCCTCGTCGCCGGTCTCGTCGTAGGCGCGCATCAACAGCAGCGCCGGGCCGGACGCGCCGCGCACCAGACCCGCGAGCGGATTGTCACCACCGCTGATCTCCGGCACGGAGTCCTCGTTGCCCAACCGCTCCGCGACCAGGCGAGCGGCCTCCAGCCCCGCCTCGCGCAGCCTCGGTTCACCGGTGCGGTGCGCCAGGTGCAGCAGGTTGAGGCCAACGCCCGCCAGACCCGAGTGGAGGTCCTGGCCCAGCGTCGTCCAGTTCTCGCTGAGCACCATGTCGACCAGATTCAATGCCTCCTTCTGGTACCCGAGGTGCTCCAGCACGAACGCGACGCCGTGCAGCCCGTCATACAACCCCGGCGGCGTCCCGGTCGCGGGCTTGCGCGCCCGCTGCAGCAGCCACTCCTCGTACTCCGGGAACCGGCCCGCGCCCGTGGCCGACAACGCATACAGCACACCGGCCGCGCCATAGCCCAGGCTGATCCCACCGCCCGTGCTGAACTGCCGCGGATCGCCCGGGAACAGACGGTCGTCGCGGTGCGGCGTCGCGCTGCCCACGATCGCCTTGGTCAAACTCATCCTCGCCTGTTCCCAATCCCCCAAAGCCGGGATGGGCCCGGGCTCCGGCGCGATCACCTCGACCGCCTGCGCCAGGAAGTCCTCGGGTACCGGGAAGTGCGCGGAGATCACGTCGGCGAAGTGCCGGGCCTTCGTGCGGTCGAGCCACACGATGTTCATCAGCGGCAGGAACAGGGCCAGCTTCAGGCAGGCCAGCGCGTAAAGGTCGATGTCGAACCCGGTCGTGCTCGACGGCGACGCGAACCCCTGGTTGGCCAGGCCCGGCCGGGTCATCTCGGAGACCGGCGCGGCCACCTCGAAGTCCAGCAGCCCGATCGTGTCATCCTCGCGCACCAGCACGTTCCACAGGTGCAGATCGCCGTACACGTATCCGCGCTCGTGGATCGCCTTGACCGCGCGCTCCGTCTGGTCGTAGATGCCCATGGCCCACGCCGTGTACGCGGCCAGGTCGTCCGGCGTCGTGTCGAGTTTGATCAGCGGGAAGCGATGCGCGATCTCCCGGCTGAGCGGGCGACCGTCCACGTACTCCATGGCCAGGAACCGATGCTCACCGATGTCGAACAGCTCATACGCCTCGGGCACCCCGGGGATCCCGGCGAACTCGCGCATGATCTTGTACTCGCGTTCCACGCGGGCCACCGCGTCCTGCCCACGCGCGTCCAAACCGGAGTGTGGCCGTGCCTCCTTCAGCACCACCTGCCGGTCGTCCAGCTTGCGCCGGCCCACGTAGATCCCGCCACCGTTGGAAAAGTGCAACGCGCGCTCGACCGTGTACGAGATGTCGGTCAACTTCACCGAATTGCGCGCGTCCAAGTGCGGCTGCAAAAACCCGGGCAGCTTCACCCACGGCGGCAGGTGGAACACCGGCCCCCGCCGGTCGGGCACCAGCGTGCCCGTGTCATCGGCGATCGCGCCGACGATCTGCCCATTGGGCGCCACGCAGAAGCGCGAGGCGAACGCGCCGTAGCGCACATAAAGCGGGCCCTTGCCCCATCGCAGGTCGCTGAGGATGTAGGGACTCGGCTCACCGTCGAGCAGCTCACCGAGCTCGTTGAGGATCCGCTCGCACACCGTGTCGTCGGCGGGGTAGATCGTCACCAGCTTGCCGCTGTACCCGCGCGGGGCGTACTTGGAGACCCGGGAGATCAGCGCGGCGTGCGAGCGCAGGAACTTGAACTTGATCCCGCGCGGCGCGCAATACGCCCACACCTTGCCCAGGACGCTCTCGGCATTGTCCAAACACGACGACGCGTGAATCTTCCATCCCTGCAGCGGGAGCTCCACGTCGTCGGGTGGCACCATGACCAGCCAGTCATCCTGCTCGACGCGTCCCCAACCGTCCGGCAGCTCGCACGTGGCCAAGTCGAACGGCCTCGGGTCACCCTGTGCGGCGTGAAGAACGTCGAAGAAGATCGGGTCCGCGTTGGTGTACGCACCATATCCCTCATCCACGCGAACATCATCATTGCCATAAAGTTAAATGAACTAGTACTAGAAGTCATGTTTAGATAGTGACACTTGACCGGTACCGCAAGAACAACAGCTGGTCAACGGAAATCGCGTGCATCATTCGCATTCGCCGCGGTGGATGCGGCGCGCCCGCGGTGATCCGCCCCGCACCCGGCCCGACGAGCATCGGGCCGATCGTGAGGCACAGCTCGTCGATCGCGTCCAGCCCCGCGAGCGCGCCGAAGATGTGCGGCCCGCCCTCGCACAGGAGGTGTTTGCGCGCGTGTTTGGCGAGCAGATCTGGCACATCCCTCAGGTGAGCGATCTCGAAGATCGGATCCGGCGGCAGTCCATTTTGGACCCGCCATGCACGCGCCTCATCCGAGATGAGGCTCCCCCGGTATCCCTCGACCCGCACGGTGTTGGCGCCGACCATGACGACGTCGGCCATCATCCGCAGCAGCCCCATCAGCTCCTGGTCCTTGGGCCCGCCGAGCGGCCCGGAGCGCCCGTCCAGGGTGACCGCCCCGTCCAGTGACGTCACCATGTTGAGCCGCACCATCGGCGCGCCTCGGTCCTCCGGCAGGTATGCCGCGAGCAGTTCGGTGTCCATGTCACATGTTGTGCTTCGTGTAGACGGGCGACCTCCACCCCATGATGGCCTCGGTCATCCGCACGGCATCGACCGACTCGCGCACATTGTGCATGCGCACGATGCGGGCGCCGTGCAGGATCGAGACCACGGCCGCCGCGAGGCTGCCGGCGAGCCGCTCCCCCGGCGGCCGGTCCAGCGTCTCGCCCACGAAGTCCTTGTTGGACACGGCCGCGAGCATGGGATAGCCCACCGCCGCGATTTCCCCCAGCCGCCGCGTCAACTCCAGCGTGTGCAGGGTGTTCTTGTTCAGGTCGTGTCCCGGATCGATGATTATCTGGTACGGGCGCACGCCCCTGCCGAGCGCGAGGTCCACCTTCTCCCGGAGGAAGGCCGCGATCTCCCCCGCGATGTCCACATAGGACGGACGCGGATAGGGCGTGCGCGGCGCGGCCAGGCTGTGCGTGATGATCAGCTGCGTGCCGGGCCGGGCCGCGACCAGATCGGCCAGCGCCGGATCGTGCAGCCCCGTGGTGTCGTTGACGATGTGCGCCCCGGCATCCAGCGCCGCCTCGGCGACCTCCACCCGGAACGTGTCCACGCTGACCACCGCTTCTTTCTCCACGGCGGCTCGCACCACGGGCAGCACCCGATCGAGCTCCACGTCGGCGGGCACCTCGCCGTCGTCCGGCGAGAACTTGACCCCGCCGATGTCGACCCAGTCCGCGCCCTCGTCCACCGCCCGCGCCACGGCCGCGACCGCCTTGTCGAGCGCGAACGTCGCCCCCTTGTCGTAGAAGGAATCCGGGGTGCGATTGACCACGGCCATGACCGCGACCTGGCGGTCGAAGTCGAACCGGCGCCCACCGATCACGCGAACGGGCTCATGCATGATCACTAGGTTACGACGTCAGCTGCAAACCCCTGCCGGAAGGATGCTTCAACACGAGCCGGTTGGCCTCGATCGTGTAGTCCACGGTCCCGTCGAGCACACCGACCACGGCCCGCTCCAGCTGGCCCTCGGGGCCAGGGCATGCCATCTTGGTCGTGGCCACGTTGGAGAACGTGATCGTCTTGTCCTGCTGGCTGAACGTGCCGCCCAGCGAGTTGCACCCGGTGTTGCCCGTGACCTTGTCGCCCTGGAACTCCAGATAGGCCTGCGCGCCCTGCGGCACCGAGCTCGCCGACTCTGAGTCGAGCAGCGAGTCGACCGTCCACCGCCGGCCCGCCAGTGGGCGATCCGGGTCGGCCACCTCGCGATCCTGCAATTTGATCTCCGTGGAGTCTCCCTTGAGCACCAGATCGTTGCCGGTCAGCGTGTACGCCGGGCCGGCGGTCACGAACTTGATGAACCAGTCGTCCTGGTCCATGCGCGGCTTGTCGCACGCCATGTCGGTGCCGCCCATGTCGGACACCTTCATCCGGCCACCCTCGAACGTCACGTCGCCGAATAGGTGGTTGCACCCGGCGTTGGCCGAGATCTTGCCCTTTTCGGGGAACATCAAGCTGATCCGGGTCCCCTCGGCCAACGCGTGACCGCTGACCGAGGTGGACAGAAAGGTCCGCCCCAGTACCTCCGGCGTGCCCGCGCTCGGGCTTGCGCTGTCGGGTTGTCCGGCGCAGCCCGCCGTCAGTAATGCCAACACTAGAACGGACCTTCTCATCATGTGCCCTTCGACGCCCTACGCCCCGCGCAGGGTTCCGCCCAACCTCTCGGAAACGAGCGCTACGGCGGCGTCCCGTGCGGCGATCGCCTCCTCCACTTTGAGGGTGCGGTCAGGGGCCCGGAACGTCAGGCTGTAGGCCAGCGAACGTTTACCACCGCCGATGCCCTCGTAAACGTCGAACAGCTTGATCGACTCAAGCAATTGTCCTGCGCCCTCGATCAGCGTGTGCTGCACGACCTGAGCCGGGATGCCGCGGTCGAGCACCAGCGCCACATCGATCAGCGCGGGCGGATAGTTCGACAGCGTGGGCGGCGGGGTGAGTCCGGGCAGCGGCACGCGATCGAGGTCGAGCTCCATGGCGCACGTGCCCGGCGGGATATCAAGCGCGGCGCACACCGCCGGGTGAAGTTCGCCGGCGAGTCCCACCTCGACGCCGTCCACGGTGAATGATGCGCACCGTCCGGGGTGGAACGGCTCGCGCACGGTCTGCGCGATCTCGTGCTTGTCCAGCACCGCCCTGGCCGCCTCGACCGCGTCGGCCCACGACGCCTGCCGGCCGGGGCCCCACCAACCGGAGCGCTCGAATTCACCCGTCAGGATGACGGCCACGTGCAGTGGCTGGTGCGGCACGGCCTCGTTGGCGACCCGCCACTGCGCATCGGACGGACGCCCGTCGACACCCATGACGGGCGGGGCCAACATGTCATCGCCCGGCAGGAACACCAGGCCCAGCTCGTAGAGCGCGACATCACGCTGACCCCGGCCGAGGTTGCGGCGCAGCGCGGTGACCAGGCCCGGCAGGAGGCTGGTCCGCATGAACGGCTCCTCCTCCGAGATCGGGTTGGTCAGGCGCACGGCATGGCGCGTGTCGCCCAACGTCTCCATCGCCTCGCGCGACACGAACGGGTAGGTGAGCACCTCGACATAGCCCTGCTCGGCCAGCGTGCGCCCGATGTTTCGCCTTCTCCGCTGCCCGGGAGTCAGGCCGTTGCCCGGCGGGGCAATCGGCAGCACGCTCGGCACGGCCTCGAACCCGTCCAGCCGCACGACCTCCTCCACGAGGTCGGCACCCTCGCGCAGATCGGGCCGCCACGACGGCGGGATCACGTCCACCCGGTCCTCGTACTGCGCGACATCGCAGCCGATCTCGGTGAGCAGGTCGGCCACGCGGTCAACCGAGTACTCCACGCCGATCAGCTTGGTGGGCTGATCGCCCGCCATCGAGATCATCACGGGCTCGGGCGGGTAGTTCAGGTCCAGCACCTCCTCGCCGGGCGTGCCGCCGCCATACTCGACCAGCAGCGAGACCGCCCGCTCGACGGCGACCAGGCACAGCTCCCGGTCGACCCCGCGCTCCCAGCGCTTCGCGGCCTCACTGAACAGCTTGTGGCGCCGCGCGGTGCGCCCGACCATGGCCGGATCCCAGTGCGCCGCCTCGAAAAGCACGTTGGTCGTGCCGTCCACGACCTCAGAGGTCTGCCCGCCCATGACGGCCGCGAGCGAGATCGGCCCGGTTTCGTCGCAGATGACCATGTCCTCCGGGCTGAGCACCCGCACGACACCGTCCAATGTGGTCAGTTTCTCTTTTTCCTGCGCGCGGCGCACCACCACTGCGCCCTTGATCCGGTCGGCGTCGAAGGCATGCATGGGCTGGCCCAGTTCGAGCATCACGTAGTTGGTGATGTCGATGGCGAGGCCGAGCGTGCGGATGCCGGCCGTGGTCAGGCGGCGCTTCATGAAGTCGGGCGTGGGCGCGTTGGGGTCGATGCCCCGCACGAGGCGGGCGGCGAACCGGTCGCACCCCTTGGTGTCGTCGATCGTCAGCGGCCACGCGGGTTTGGCCGTGGCCTCGGTGCGCGGTCCGAACGCGGGATCGTTGAACGGCACGCGGTAGGCGTGTGCGAGCTCTCGGGCCAATCCTCGGACGCTCATCTGGTACCCCCTGTCCGGGGTGATCTCAAGAGCGAGCCCGATGTCGTCCAAGCCGACCACGGGCCTGGCATCCTCCCCCGGCTTGGCGTCCACAGTGGACGGGAGCACGATGATGCCCGCGTGGTCGTCGCTGAGGCCCAGCTCGCGGGCCGAACAGATCATGCCGTGCGACATGCGCCCATAGGTCTTGCGCGAACCCACCTCGAACCCGCCCGGCAGCACCCCGCCCGGCAGGATCACGACCACCAGATCGCCCTCGCTGAAGTTGGACGCGCCGCAGATGACCTCCTGCGGTTCGGACCGTCCAATGTCGAGGGTCACGAACCGGATCGGCTTCTTGAATTCCTTCAGCTCCTCGATGGTCAGCACGCGCCCGACCACCAGTTCGCCCTTGACCGACTCGCGCTGATCGATCACATGCTCGACCTCGATGCCGAGATTGGTCAGCCTCTTGTCAATCTCCTGCGCCGTAACGGACGCGGGAAGCTCCACGAACTCGCGCAGCCACGAGACTCCCACTTTCATCTCAGTGCACCTCCATGCCGAACGCGCGGGTGAAGCGCACGTCGCCCTCGATCATTTCGCGCATGTCCGACAGCCCGTTGCGGAACATCAGCGTGCGCTCGATGCCCATGCCGAATGCGAACCCGGAGTATTCGTTGGGGTCAATGCCACAGGCGCGCAGCACATTGGGATTGACCATGCCGCAGCCGCCCCACTCCACCCACTGCGGTCCGTCGCGATGGGCCTCGAACCACACGTCGAACTCCGCGCTCGGCTCGGTGAACGGGAAATAGTGCGGGCGCCAGCGGGTGCGCGCGTTCGGGCCGAACATGGCGCGGGCGAAGTGGTCGAGTGTGCCCTTCAGATGGGCCATCGTGATCCCGCGGTCCACCACGAGCCCCTCCACCTGGTGGAACACGGGCGAGTGGGTCGCGTCCAGCTCGTCGGTCCGGTAGACCCGGCCGGGCACGACGATGTAGATCGGAGGCTTGCGCGACAGCATCGTGCGCGCCTGCACGGGCGACGTGTGGGTGCGCAAAACCAGCCCCTCGCCCGCCCAGAACGTGTCCATGAGCCCGCGCGCCGGGTGGTCGGGCGCGATGTTCAGCGCGTCGAAGTTGGCCCACTCCAGTTCGAGCTCCGGACCCTCCGCGATCTCGTAGCCCATGCCCACGAACAGGTCGCCGATGCGCTCCATGAGTGTCGTGAGTGGATGCCTGGCCCCGCGCGGGCGCCGGTCCCACGGGAGCGTGACGTCGACATGCTCCTCCCGCAGGACGCGTTCGGCCTCCATGGCTTCGAGCTCTTTTTGCCGTTCGTCATAAGCGGATTGGATCGCGGCGCGTGCCTCGTTGACGCGCTTGCCGGCGTCCGCCTTCGCGGCGGGCGGCAGCGAGCCGATCTCCCGGCGGGCCAGCGACACGGGGGCCCTGTCGCCCAGGTGCTCGGGTTTCAGCTCGAAAAGCGCCTTGGGCGAACCGGCCGCGGCGAAGGCCTCCCCGGCCTTGGCCACAGCGTCTTCCAGTGCCTCGGGCGCGAGCAGGCTCGCCTGCTTCGGATCATAGGGATCGTGGCGATAAGTCATTTGTGGGTCTCCAGATGTAACGGCAATTCCGGCTCGGAGATGTCGGCCTTCGGCCACCACACCTCGACCCGGAAAGCCGGGCAACCGGCTGAGTTTACAGTCACTCGCGGCTGCGGGGCTCCGCTGACGCTTCGCTCCCCGCGCACGCGGTGTCCAGGTCCACGTGGCTTGGCCACAGCCCACCGGCATCTGGCAGGAGCGCGTCAGATCTCCAGCCCGCCACCGGCGGGCCGTCTAAAGAGCAGATCTGTGCGCACGGGCAGAAGCATACAGGCAGACCGCCGCGGCCGCCGCCAGGTTCAAGCTCTCTGCGAAGCCATATACGGGTACGCGGACCCGCTCCGCCCGCGCGAGGACCTCATCCGGCAGGCCATGCGCCTCCCCGCCGAACAACCAGGCCGTCTTTCGCGTGAGCCGGGGCTCGATCTCGAACAGATCGCTCTCTCCCCGCCCACTGGTCGCGAGCACCAGCATGCCTTCCAAGGCGTCCAACACCTGGCCGGTCTCCCGCTCCCGCACCACATCGACGTGAAACAGGCTCCCGGCGCTCGCCCGCACACACTTGCCGTTGTGCGGGTCAACCGAGTCACCCGCGAAGATCACCGTGTTGGCCCCGGCCGCGTCGGCCGTGCGCAGGATCGTGCCCGCGTTGCCCGGGTCTCGGATGTCCACGGCCACGGCCACGAGGCGGGGCTGCTTCGCGAGCGCGTCGTTCAAGGAGACGTCGACAAGCTCACAGACGGCAACAACCCCTTGCGGTGTCACGGTTTCGGCGAGTGCGGCCATCGCCTCGTCGGTCACGACGCTCGCGTCCGGGTATTCGCCCGCCCGGTCGGCCGTCACGAACAACTCCCGCACGACTCCCGCCGCGACCGCCTCGCGCACCGCCTGCGGCCCTTCGGCCAGGAACAGTCCGGCCTTCTCCCGCTCCCGCCGCCGCTGCAGTTTGATGGCAGCAGAAACCCGGGGTGTCCGTGTCGTGAACGGACGGTCCCCGGGCCTCTGCGCGCTGTTCACTTAACGGGCAGCTCAGGCGGTCTGCGCGCTGGCGACGGCCTTTTTGGCAACCTCGACGAGGGCGACGAACGCCTTCTCGTCGTTGACCGCCAGCTCGGCGAGGATCTTGCGGTCCACCTCGACGCCCGCGAGCCGCAGGCCCTGCACGAGGCGGTTGTAGGTGATGCCGTTGGCGCGGGCACCCGCGTTGATGCGGGTAATCCACAGCTGGCGGAAGTCACCCTTGCGATCCTTGCGGTCGCGGTAGGCATACTGCATCGAGTGGAGCATCTGCTCCTTGGCCTTGCGGTACAGCCGCGAGCGCTGCCCGCGGTAACCCTTGGCGCTCTCGAGGACCGCCCGGCGCTTCTTATGGGCGTTGATCGCCCGCTTGACGCGTGCCATTTATCGTATTCCTCCTACGTATTTCCTGGGGTTCGCGGGGTTGGACCCCGCGGCGGAATTCGGGCCTGCGGCGAACCGACCGGAGGTCGGTGAGCAGCCGGGCCCGCCCCGCGGCGCGCGTCAGCGCCCGAGCAGCTTCTTGATCCGCGGCGCGTCAGCCTTGGAGACCTCGACGGTCCCGGTCAGCCGACGGGTACGGCGGGAGGACTTGCCCTCCAGCAGGTGACGCTTGCCGGCCTGCTCGGCAACGATCTTGCCCTTGCCGGTGACCTTCACCCGCTTGCCCATGCCGGTGTGGCTCTTCATCTTCGGCATTTTCGAAGTTCTCCCCTGACTAGTGTGCTGTGGTGCTAGATCAGGCCTGCGCCGATGCCCCGGCGACGGTCTCTTCGGTCGCCTGCTCCGTGGAGGCGCCCTCCGGCTCACCCTTGCGGGCGCCGGTGGTCTTACCGCCGCGGTGGGGCGCAAGCACCATGATCATGTTACGGCCGTCCTGCTTGGCCTGGGACTCGACGAAACCCATGTCCGCGACCTCCTCCTCGAGCCTGCGCAGGAGCCGGAAACCCAGCTCGGGGCGGTGCTGCTCGCGACCCCGGAACATGATCGTCACTTTGACCTTGTCTCCCGCCTTGAGGAACCGCAGCACGTGACCTTTTTTGGTCTCGTAGTCATGCGAGTCAATCTTCGGCCGGAGTTTCATTTCCTTGATGACCGTCTGTTGCTGGTTACGCCGGGCTTCCCTGGCCTTGAGCGCGCTCTCGTACTTGAACTTGCCGAAGTCCATGAGCTTGCAGACCGGAGGGCGTGCCATGGGCGCAACCTCGACCAGATCCAGATCTACGTCTGCGGCCAGCTGCAAGGCGCGCTCCAGTGGGACGATGCCCACCTGCTCTCCCTCAGGGCCGACCAGACGGACCTCACGTGCCCGGATCTGCTCGTTTACGCGTGGCTCGACGCTGATGTGGCCTCCTTGATCGTTCCTATTCCTGACGTGCGACCGTGATGATCGTCGCCCGGCGCGGTGCGCCGAGCTCGACCCTCAAAGCAGTAGGCCCAGCCTCGGGAGAGACTGGGCCTGCTCGACCGGTCATGTGCGCACGTCAGCGCACCCCAAGCACGAGGCTCAGGTGACCGGACCCAACTCGCTCAAGGCGGACGGGTGGGAGCAGGCGCTCCGCTTGATGGCAGCATGCACTGCCAGGTCGTAAACGCAACTATACACTACGCCCGGTTTTGGGCATGAAGTGACCGCAAGCACTGCACCGCGTGTACGGCGTGCTCTCTGTCCACCGCCTGGACGGCCAGCACAGACACCGTATCGTCGTTTTCCAGCTCCAGCGACAGCCACGGCCGTCCCCGGTCGAAGCTCACCTTGCGCACAAGGCTCCACGGCAATTGATAGCCGCCGACGATGTTCTGCACCTTGATGCCCGTCTCGTCGGCCTGCACCCGCGGCCGGGCGATCAGCATGATCCCCGCGGCGAACACCACGCCCAGACCGATCATCGCGTACTGATCGCCCGGCCTGAACACACCCTCGCCAACCTCGGTCAGCGCCGTCCCGATGAGGGTGAAGAGCAGGAGGATGCTCACGGCCGCCACCGCGCACACCACGCGCACCCGCTTGGGCCGATGCACGAACACCGTCGAACTAGCTCCCACCAGCTTCACCCCCCACACACGCCACCCACACCGGCCCCAGCCTACGCACGAACACCATCGAACCAGCTCCCACCAGCCTCACCACCCACACACGCCACCCACACCGGCTCCCGCCGATGCACGCGCCTCGCCGAGCCAGCTCCCGCAAGCCTCACCACCCACACCGGCCCCCAGCCGATGCACGCGCCTCGCCAAACCAGCTCCCACAGGCGTCACCACCCACGCTTGATCCGGCCATGTCATAACCGGCACGCGTGGATGTCGGTCACCAGGATCGCCCGCGCGCCCAGGTCGTAAAGCTCGTCCATGATCCGGTGCACCTCGGCCCGCTGCACCATCGCCTGCACCGCGACCCAGCCCTCCCGGTGCAGCGGCGAGACCGTCGGCGACTCGATGCCCGGCGTGATCGCGCACGCGGCGTCGAGCCCGTCGGCGCGCACGTCGTAGGCCAGCATCACGTAGCGCCGGGCCACGAGCACGCCCTGCAGCCGGCGCAGAATCTGTGTCACCGCGCCGTTGCCCTCCGCCGGGGACCGTCCAATCAGGACCGCCTGCGACTCCAGGATCGGCTCCCCCAAGGTCTTGAGCCCCGCCTGGCGTAGCGTCGCGCCCGTCGCCACCACATCGGCGATCGCGTCGGCCACACCCAACCGGACGGCGTTTTCGACCGCACCGTCGAGCGTGATCACCTCGGCCTGGATGCCCGCGTCGGCCAGATATTTTTCCACCACGCGCGGGTAGGCCGTGGCGATGCGCTGCCCCTCCAGGCTCAGGTAGGGATCGGGCGCCGCGAACCGGAACGTCGCCTCGCCAAACCCAAGCTCCAGCAGCTGGTTGACGGTCGAGCCGGAGTCGACGAGCAGATCCTGCCCGGTGATCCCAAGATCGAGATCGCCGGAGTGGACATAGGTCGCGATGTCGCGCGGCCGCAGATAGAAGAACTCCACGTCGTTGTCGGAGTCGAGGCAGGTCAGGTCGCGGTCGTCGGACCGCTGCCGGTAGCCCGCCTCGCGCAGCATGTCGGCGGCCGGACGGGAAAGCGTGCCCTTGTTGGGCAGTGCTATGCGGAGCACAGCGATCTTCTCCTAGAGGTGTTTGTAGACGTCGTCGAGCTCCAGCCCGGCGGCAAGCATGAGCACCTGCGCCTGGTAGAGCAGTTGGGAGATCTCCTCGGCGGCCCGGTCGGGCCCCTCATGCTCGGCCGCCATCCAGCTCTCGGCGGCCTCCTCCACGACCTTTTTGCCGACGCTATGGACGCCCCGGCGCACGGCCGCCACCGTCGCCGACTCGGGATCGCCCGCGGCGACCTTGCCCTTCAACTCGGCGAAAAGCTCGTCAAACGTCTTCACCCGGCAATTGAAGCACGGGCCTAGGACATTTCCGATCCCGCCGCAGCGATCGTGGAGGCGCGACCGGTTGAGGACCGAAACCGTCCTAATAACGATCTAGCGTGGACTATGACCCGAACAGTCGACTCCTTCACCATCAACCTCCCGCAGCGCGATCTGGACGACCGCACCAGGCGGATCGAAGCCGTCCGATGGCCGGCTCACCAGGCGGCTCGAAGCCGTCCGATGGCCGGACGAACTGACCGACGCGGCGCGTCCTCAGGCGGTCACGGCCAGCGCAAGCGGCAGCACCGCCGAGGCGCCGGCCAGCCGGAGCTCCCGGGCCGCGAGCGCCATGGTCCAGCCCGAGTCCACGAGGTCGTCGATGAGCAACACCGGCCCGCTCAGCCCCGCCGGTGCCATGAGCGCCCCGTAGAGCGCCTTGACCCGGTGCGCACTGTTGGCCCGCCCAGCGTCCACAGTGGACGCGGTGGTCTGCACGGTGCCCAACAGCGGCAGCCGCCCGACCGCCGCCACGTGCGCCGCGACGCTTCCGATCAGCTGCGCCCGCCGGTGCGACCCGATCGCGACCACGCCCGCC
>NZ_QJUG01000084.1 GCF_003426775.1 Allorhizocola rhizosphaerae
CTACCGCATCCGCAACAGAGACCTCGGTCGGCAGGTACCGCCAGCCGACCACCACGACCATCGTTAACCATAACAACTAACCATCAAGCAGGGGGTCAGCTTTCGAGCGCCGAGAAAGGGTCAGCATTCGGGCGACGTTGACATCTCCTTCATCACCCCGCCGAACCTCGTCGAACAGAGCAGGGGTCATCGGCACCAGTCCCAAACACTGGCCGAGATCCACAACCACACCGTTGACCAATGCTCGACATGGCCGCAGGGCGCCGGCGGGAGCGATGACGCCCTGCAACACGTAACTCACGCAACACACCCTACGAGACGCTGCTCAAGGAGCGCTCCGCGGCAGAAGAGTGAGCCCAGGCGACGCCGCACGGCTCGCGTTGGACCAGCGCGAGGTCGGCTGGTCTTACCGGCGTTGGGCTGTTGTGGTCAATCGGCAAAGGCGAGGCCATGCTCGGCCAGCGCGGCGGCCAGGATGTTGACCGCCTTCGGCCCGATCCCGTGCAGGGCAAGTAGATCGCGGCGGCTATAGGCAGCCACTTGCGCGAGCGTCGTGACGCCGGCATCGAGCAAGGCGCTATTGGCTGGTCGCCCAATCGGTGGCAAATCACCGATCTGAGCGGGCACATGGCGAGTACTCACACGATCACGATAGTCGGCCGAGCCCGCTGATCCGATTCCACAACACTTCGTCCAAGATGCGGGGTATCCAGTTGGCGGCAGAACCGCGCGAAGCTAAGCGAAGCACCCCACGTGGCAATTCCAGATACTGCCGGTTGGTGTCGATCAGTCCGCCGTAAAGTTCCATTGCGCAGGCAGGGTGCTGTCGCAAAGAGCACAGGTGAAGTTGTTGTCGCGCACGATATTGCGCTCGCCGCAGGTTGGACAACGGCGGAAGATGACCTTGTCGGTGAAGTCGCCGGATGCTGCACGCCCGCACGGTCGAGAGCGCTGGCCACGGCGGGCCAGGAATCCGGATCAGGGCAATATCCGCTCGATTGGTTGGTCACCTCAGCGACATCCCTGCCGGACTCGGTGGAGGCGAAGGTCATCTCCCCGGCAGCGAGGACGTCCCGCCCGCCGGCGAGGGCGACATGTTCACTGCGGCGGGGCGCCAGCCTGAGTATGCCGTCGAGAGCCACGACGAATGTGAAAGGCTCCCCGAGTTCGCTGCGGCCGCGCCCGGTGAGCCATCCGTCGAGTGAGGCGGGCGCACCCACGGCAACAACGCCCACCGCGGCCATCAGGTCGCGTAGCTCGGCCGGACCGACATAGCGGTACCGTCTGGTCTGCGCCACCGCGCGACGGTATCCGTCTGAAGCGGGAGGCGTCCACACGAATTCAGGTCGGCAGGGGATGCCGACCGGCGCCGGCATGTTACGGCCTGCCAAAACGCCACGCTAGCTGGACCACGCCCGCCGCTGGTATCGCGGGCCGGGGTGTCGCATTCGGAGGGTCATTGACGTATGGCCGCATGCTTATGTGTTGGTACTGGATTGGCTTCGGATCCCTGTGCCGCCGACGGTCCATTGAGAACGGCCCCTGCGGTTCCCATCATGCGCAACGATCATTCGACGGGATTGGGCCAGACGGCCGCGCGCAGTTCCTCTAGCAGGGCGGTTACGGGTTGGGCAGCGAGCCGGGTGCTTTCCGGCAGCGATCTGCAGCGGTCGAAGGCGCCCCAGATCAGATCGCGTTCCCATTCCGAGAAGTTCTGCTCAGACATGTCTTTGGAAATCCGTTCGATGATCGCACTGTCGGAGCGGTGCACGAACGAATCGAGAAGCTCAGCGAAGGAGGAGACGGTGCTTCCATACGTGACCCAGGCGCGGATCTGATCGCGGAGGAGGTTGTTCTTGAATTCCAGCTCGGCGTACCAATCTGCCTGCGTGGCGGCGTCGTGCCAGCCTTCGGCGTCGGTGTCCACGAGACCGGCGATCCTCTCGGCCAACTTGCTGACCGCGATCACGTTCATCGTCAGAACGCCTTCCCGCAGCAGCACATCGCGGTATCCGTAGGCGATACGCTTCGGGTTCAACCCCTTCCAAGGATCCCTTGTCCGCCGGTATCGCCAGGTCAGCGGCTTGCCTGCCGGTGAGAGGGAAGGTGGGCTGAGCTGGCTGCCCTGAAGCATCTCCTCGATGGCAACGATGGCCTCGTGGTGGGCATAGGTCAGCTCGGGTTGCTCCGGCATCTCATCTCGCAGTGCCCGCCCGCCGAACCCAGTGTCGTAGTCGAGATTGAGCGCGTACCCACGCTTCGTCCCCGGGTGCGGGTCCGCGGGTGCGGGGTCGAAGAAGATGTAGTGGCCATGGAAGCGCGTGTCAGGAAAGGCGGCTGACAGCATCTCCTGGACGCTGCCCTTGTAACCGGAGTCCACGAGGATGATCTCCGTTCTGCTGTCGGTGAAGTCGACCTCCTTCTCCTGGAAGTACCTCTCCAGCGCTCCCCAGGCGCTGTCAGTGCGGCTGCGGGCAGGTCTGCGAAACGCCGCGATATCGGCGAACGTGGCACCGCCCTCTTCGAGTTCGGCGAGCGCCGCATCGACGATGGACCTGGAGAGGTACATGTCGGTGCAGTGTCGCGCGTGGAACGGCCCGTTCAGGATCTTCGTCGCGAACCCGAGGCTGAACGCGTCCCGGCCTACGAACACCACACGTGCGTTCTCGTTCTCCCGAACGGCGCGCTGAAGATGGGGCAGCATGTCGATCGCTGCCTTCACCATGAACGGCGCGAACACGCTCTTGGCGATGCCGAAGGAGCGGGTGACGGTCTCCACTTTGGACGGTGTGTCGATGTTGAAGACACCGAGGAAGATCCCGAGAACTCGCGGATGCAGATCAAAATGATCGATATCCACGTGACCGATCTGATCATTGACCCAGCCGCGTTCGCCGATCATGCCGACATGACCAGATAAACGAGGCCCATGAGCGCGACCAGAAGGTTGAGCGCCACCCACATGTGATGCAACCGGAGATGGTAGAGCCGCCGATATCGCCGCTGATGTCTGGACCGGCTGTCCGCCCAGTCCGGTTCGATTCCCAGGTCGGGAAACAACTCGTGCAGCCGGCTACGGATCGTAGCGGCTCCGGTCATGTGCATCTGATGCCGCTCGTAGAACTTTGCCGAAACGAGTGCGCCGAACAGCCCGGCGACCACCACGGCCGTCTTCGAAATCATGGCGACCAGCGAGGTCGGAGCAACGGCGGCAGCAGCCGTGAACGCTGCGGCGAGTCCGATGATAAGGCCGCAGAACAGAGCGCGCTGATTCTCCAGTTGCCGCGCCTGATCGCGCTGTTCCTGCCAGAGCCGGATCAATATCTCAGCGCTTGAGGCACGCTGTATAGCTGGAACCGCCACGCCGTCGGGTCGCGTGGTGGCAGGAGGCGACAGAGACGACCGAGAGCCGCCCTTGACCTTGTCGTGCAATATCTCCCAGCGCCCCAGCCAGTCACCGGGATCGGCCCCGCAGGCTGCCACAAATGCCGCGACCGTCTCCCAGGTCGGGAGATGATCACCACCGGCGGCTTCCGCCAAGGCCGTTCGCGATTTGCCTGTCTGCCGCGCCATCTGTAGGTACTTGGGGGTGCCGGCCTGATCGCGCAGCAGTCTTAGCTCTGCAGCGAAGGCTTGGACAGGATCGTCAGGTCTGGTCAGAGGCCGTTCCTGGCGCGCCATGCGGGCCGTCCCTTCGCCAAGCACGTCAGCTTCGACATAGCGAACAGCCTATTTTCTACCAGGGCCGTTGACCGTCGCCACCATGAATTGACCGTCGCTCCAGCCGACGGTCAATTCCGCTGCTAGAACGGGATCCAGCTCATCCCATCGATCGAGGAGTGACGATGATGATCCCAAAGGCACGTCGAGCAACGAGTCTCAGGTTGCTCTCGCTCATGGTTGGCACCATGCTCGCCCTGGTCGGAGTGACGGTCTCCGCGACACCAGCAATGGCCAGCGCCACTGGGTGCGCATTGTATGGAGGTAACTACGGCGGCTACTTCATCCCCGGCGGCCAGTACTGCTTCTCCATCAACGGAAGCGGCCTGACCGTCAACTTCACCTCGGGCAGCTTCAACGGCCCGGTGCTCTACAACTGGGCCGAGTCGGTCCGTTTTTACGACACGTCGAACACCAACTACGCCACCTTCAACAAGCCGGTGACATCCGGTGCCGCGTACGGATACCACTACTGGCAGCTGCCGATCCACGGCACCGCCAGGACGGGACGAGTCTGCGGTGAGCTGAAATCCAGCGGTTCGGTGGTGGCCACGGTCTGCCACAACATCTTCTCGTAGAACCCCAAGCGGTGGGGGGCCGGAACTCGCCACCCACCGCTCTATCCTTCGGCATCTGCTGTTCCGCCGCCGGCAGCGTGGTCGTGCTCGCCAGACCGTCCGTGCCTTGCCCACTAGCCTCCCTGTTTCGGTAAGCTGCGGTGTCGTCGCGGATTGATCTCGTTGAGTGATGTCTGTCGTTATTCGGCTGGTGTTGGGCAGCATGGTGCCGGCCTCGGCTGCCGGGATGCTCCTGCTGGGTAGGGTGCTGGCCGTGGTTGGCCAGCCGCCGCGAGTTGGGCGATCATGAGCTGGAGGGTGTCGTTGAAGCTGGAGCCTTCGGCCACAGTGTGCTCGTGCGGCAGGCCGAGGGTGTCGCCAGGCAGGTACCAAGAGCGCATGTCGTCGTCGCTGAACTCGCTGCGCTGAGGGCGAGTCTGGTGTCGGCGGACGGTTTCGTCGAAGGACACGTCGAGGTAGTAAGCCAGCGACGGGCCGTCATGGTCGGTGAACAGCTTCGTGAACATCTGTCCGTAGCGATGAGAAGCGAGTATGCCTTCCACGATCACGCTGTAACCGTTGCCCATCAAGAATCGCACGGTGTGATCTATGAATGTCGGTGCGAGTCACGCAGCGGCCGGTTGATCTGGCGATCCGTGCCGTCGCGTTCACCCCCGCAAACTAAACCGCCCGCACTGGCCCGCGACGGAACGCGACCAATGATCTCAGCGCCTATCTGAGAAGGAAGTTCCCGACCACGATGATCGCGGCGGCCCAGCCGAGGACACTGCCCATGTGCAAGATAACCACTCGCCTGGCCACGCGCTCGGCGAACAACCACGCTACTGCCAGATCGAACAAACCTGTTAGGCCAACGATTAGCAATAGACCCCGAGAGCTTTGGACCGGGTAATCAATAAAGAGGTAGTTCAACATCATCAGCAATGGCGTGCCAGGCCACAGCGCCAGCGAGAAAAACCGCTTTGATACCCGGTAACGGTCTGTCTTCTGAGGCCTGTCTGGGAAAAGGCTCTTGGACATCATCGCCATTGCGAAGCTAATCACAACCAGCGCATGCGCTTCATGCTCGCTGATACGCATCCACGACACCTGGATCCATCCCGTCAGGAAGCCCACAACAGCCACAACCATCATGTTGTAGAAGGCCACCCACTCAGCAATCACGCCTTTGAGTGAGACCCAGTCCAGATCCTGTAACAGCTTGACCAGCGATATCCCACTTGCAAGCTGCGACAAAAGAAACCACGGCCGCTTCCAGACCGGCCCGTGAGGATCTTTCCGGCGTTCGGTGGCTTCATCGGTCACGCACGAATCGAACCCGACGACTCCCTCTGTGTCGATCCCTCAATCAGCCTAGCCTCCAATTCGCTCAGAGCTTTTCGTGCGCATCCGGATCGTCTCGGATACGCAACGCTTGCGCTGCAACCAAACCACGACCGGCTGTCTGCCGTCACCTCCCGACGTTGGCTGCGGTCTTGAGGTAGTCGGGGAGTTCGGCTTCCCATTCGCGGCGCTTTCGGCGGCCGAGGCCGGTAGCGGGTGGTACACCGGCGGCCCGGGACAGTTCCGCCCCGGTGGGAACCCGGCCGCCCGCAACTTCGCGATCCCAGAACCGGCGCATGGCCGCAACGGCGGTGACGTCGGCCTCGTCGTCGGGTCGGTCGTCGTCGCCGGTCGCCTCGTCGTCGTCCAGCACGTCGTTGTCCGGTACCGGCTGCGGGAGTTGGCTGGCAGCGCGCCACCCCGCACGATCGACCAGCGCCAGCAGCAATTGGTGGATCTGCTGCTTGCCGCTCACGCGGCCGCAGCGCCAGCGGGACAAGTTCCAGCGCTCGCCGACGACAATGCTGCGCGTAAGGCGCTCAGGGGCCTTACATATGCGACCATCGTGCGCCGAGCCGGCGAGTTGTCCAAGGCTGGTGCGGATGCGACCGAAGCTGCATGGAGCATGTGCAGCGGTCTCGCCCATGGTGACGCGAGCGCGACCATCGGCCTGTTGGACACCGAGGTAGTGCAGCAGGTTGCTCCAGGCATCAGCCTGACCCGCGTTTCGGCGCAGGTGAGGCTGCTGGTCACCGCCACCGCAATCGCGTGCGGCATGACCGCTCGCGCGTTCCAACTTCTGCAGGAACGCGGCCGGCCACCATACTGATCAGGCTCTTCGCCCTTTGGGACGGCAGCGCCGCTGGCGGGGCGCTTCTCCTGTTCCACACCCGTGATCGGCAGGTAAGACCACGATTCGATCACAAACGCTGCTCCATGATCGCTTTCACGTACGACCGTGAGCCAAGGCAGTGCTTATCTGCCCCCCAATAGCCCCCGGACACCTGGCTTCAGTGGGACTGGACGGGACGCTGTGGGACACCCGTACGAAGAGGCTCCGACCTGTTTCCGCAGGTCGGAGCCTCTTTTTGCACGTGGTGGCGGGTGAAGGGTTCGAACCTTCGTAGCTCTCGCGACGGTTTTACAGGGGGTCGCTGTGTGCGTCTGGGTTCCCGTCACTTTTTGAAACCGGAGAACCCGTTACCTCGTTAGGCCGTGTTCTGCGCGAGGTTGGGGCTTTCCGGGCGGTTCTGGCTCGCCTGTTAAGCATCTGGTCGAGGGCGTCCAGTTCCTCGGTACTTCCGCGCGAGAAGAGGTGGCCGTACACGTCGTAGGTTGTCTTGATCGATTCGTGGCCGATCCGATGTTGGATCGTGTATGGATCCCACCTGGCATCGATCAACCAGCTCACATGGGAGTGTCGGGTGTCGTGAATGCGGGGGCTCTGGTGCAAGCGGGTCTTGCAGGCGCACTCGAGACAGCGTTGGGGTCGAGTTTTTCTTTCTTACCTCCGCGTCCGCATTTGATCATCTTTGTGGGTGGGTGTTTGGGGCAGCGGCTTGCCTTGATCACGGCTGGTTTCCAGTAGCGACGGCGAAGGTTGTTCTGGTCCCATGCCGTGCCCTCTGGCGAGGGGAAGATCAGCTCGTGCGGTCGTTTGTCTGCGCAGCGGGCCTTTAGGATTTTGACCAGGGTTCGCGAGATGGTGACCGACCGCTCGCTACGCTCAGATTTGGGCCGCCGAAAGTTCCGTCCTTCCTGAAGGTTTGTTCGACAACGATCACTGGCTTCTTGATGTCGAGCTTGAGGTCGCATACGCGCATGCCAAGAAGCTCGCCCAGACGCAGTCCTGTACCGAAGGCGACCTTAATAAAATCCTTGATCTGTGGGTCCGCCGCTTCCCACAGCGCATCGGCCTCCTCGGCTGTGAGGTAGCAAGCCTTGTGGCGTTTGACCTTCGGGAGCCCATTGGAACGCTTGCCTTTGGGCTTCTCAGCGGGGTTCGTGGCCATGTGTTTCGGTACAGCTGCGCCGAGGATCTGGTGAACCACAACATGGATCTTCCTCACCCCTGCCGGCATAAGCTCCTTAGCAAGGCGTCCGTAAAAGGTCCAGATGATGTCGGGGTCCTTCTCGAGGTCAGCGAGATGGATCGGACCGAGGTCTGGGATGACTCGGCTACGTATCAAGCGCAGGTATTCCTTCATGGTGGAGTCCTCGACGTCGTTCTTGAACTCCTGCCACGTCTCGAACCACTCGGCGAACGTCGGCGTCTCCTTTTGCACCTCTTCGTTGATGCCAAGGATCGCCTTGTAGACCTCCTCGTTAGTTATGTTGTGGTTGTTCGCCTCTGCGAGGGCTTTTGCCGCTTCGGCCTTCTTGAAGCCATCAGCGGTGCCGGGAAACGTACATGATTGCTTCTTTCCCGCCGCCTTGCCGCCAAGCCGCCACCATACTCGGTATGAACCAGAACGGAGCTCGGGTTTCGATGCCATAGATCGAAAGGTACCCAAGCGCGTGACCCCATGGGGTCACACAAGCCTCGCAAACGGATCATGAGCCGTAAGAGAACGCTGTGAAACGTATGGAACGACAAGCCAATTCATGAATTCAGCGTGATCAGACAAACACATTATTCGAACTGGCAGTGTGGGGGTCAGGGGTTCGAGTCCCCTCAGCTCCACCCATCTGACCAGCATGAACGCCTCGATCCCATCGACGGGAATCGAGGCTTTCACGTTCTGGCGGCACCGTGGCGGTACGGATGTGCCAAATTTCGCGTTCACCCAGCGTGCAGGCGTCTCGACGTCGTTGGCGACGATGACGGCCGCTGCAGCACGTAAGCGAAGGGGACCGATGGATGCCGGCATGCTGTTCACGGTCGACGAGGTCGCCAAGCGGCTTCGCGTGTCTGCCCGGTGGCTGGCAGATCAGTGCCGCGCCAGCCGGGTCGAGCACGTTCACCTTGCCCGCCAGCGCCGGTTCACCGCTGACCAGATCGACATGTTGATCGCGAGCCGCACCGTCCGGCCTACTGCACAAGTGGACCTGGACGCGACCAAACAGCAAGTGCTACAGTGCCTGGCACGCGCGAGCCGGTCAAGATCGAGCGCGAGCGGACGGCGGGCCGGCTGAGCATTTTGCGGCTCGTGGCCGGGTGTCGCAGACGATGGATGGCGTTGGCCAAGGCGCTTAACAGATCCGGGGATTAAGGCGGTTCTTCACGAGCCAGGTCCGGTACAAGCGGCCGCGTAGCCGCCGAGGTCGCAATCGCAATCGATCGTGGCGGGGCACGAGATCACGCGAGCACCGTCGCGCGCGGTGATCACGTACTCAAGACCGAGCGGGTCACCGCGGCCCGGGAGTTCGATCAGTACCTGAAAGACCCGCGTACTGTGATTGACACAGTC
The DNA here is from genome assembly GCF_003426775.1 of Allorhizocola rhizosphaerae. Lineage (GTDB taxonomy): Bacteria > Actinomycetota > Actinomycetes > Mycobacteriales > Micromonosporaceae > Allorhizocola > Allorhizocola rhizosphaerae. The sequence continues at coordinate 9,032 of NZ_QJUG01000084.1, forward strand.
CCCAATCGGCTGGGGTACATCCGATCCCGATATTCGACGCAAGAGCTGAGCCGTATAACCAGGCGCTTGAGGCCTGCTCTGCATCGCTGCTGTTTGTGGCTGCGTCGGAGGGGACCATTGGCCGGGCGACCCAGCTGCGCACAGCCCTCATGCGGCTGGCTGCCGCCCGCGCAGAGCATCCGGCGGCCGGCAGGATACCGAACGAGCCGATCCAGGAGGTTTTGGCGGCTGAGCGCGACCTTATGAACGCAGCCAGAGGCGACCTTGGCCTTGCTCCCATAGAGACCATATTGAGAACGATGTCGCCCGCATCTGTTCGGGGCAGTCGTAGACACCTGGCGTCCGATGAGGGGTCCCTTACTAGAACAACATTCTTACCCTTGGCGGTGACCTGAGCACCTTGACCAGCCCATTCTCGTATGACCCGTACGCTGACGATTCTCACTGCGGGGGCCCGCACGTACAGGCTGGTGACCTTAAGACCAGTGGCCTTGTCCGAATCCACCTGGCGTCGAGTGGCTCACGGCCTTCACACAAGGACAACGGTTGCAAACTGTTGCCAACGGACACAACGGCTGTATCGATGGTGACGATCCTTGAGGCGCAGCGCCGCAAGACAGCGCGGCATCGTCTATGCGGGTGACCTGGTGGCCGTACCCGCCTCGGCTGAACAGATCAATTACACCGCCGCGGGGTTGTGAGGATGCCGATCACGGTCCATGGTCAGAAATGGGGGTTGCCTCGCGCGGGGGTGATGGCGGTGGTGGCCAAGGGTTCGGTGTTCAAGCAGTGCACCTGTTTCGACGATAGCGGTCGCCGGTTGGGATCTCGCTGCCCGAAGCTGAAGCGTCCCAACGGGTCGTGGAACCCGAACCATGGGGCGTGGAGTTTTCAGCTGGAGCTGCCCCGCACTTTCGACGGCAGGCGGCGTGTTCTGCGGCGGGTGGTCACCGACTGGCCCGGCAGGTACGAGACCGTGGTCGGGGAGTTGAGCCGGGCGCGGGAACTGATCGGGCTGGCCGCGGGAGATGAGATCTTGGCCGATGAGATCGCCGCGGTGTTGATGGGATGCCGGCGTAAACCGCTGCCGGATCGGCAGCGGCTGATCCGGCAGGTCCGCAGCGGCGTCCCCAACGGCCCCTTCATCACTACGGGTGAGTATCTGACTTGGTGGGTGGAGCATCGGCAGATCGATGAGCACACCCGTATCGGCTACGCGGCGCATGTGCGCAATCATCTGATACCGCATTTGGGTCATATTCCGTTGCAGCGTCTGCATGCGACGCACATTGAGGCCATGTTCGCCAGGATGAGCAAGCACAACAGCGGCATCCTGGCGGCCCGCGCCAGCAGCGACCCGGCGGTCCGTGAATCGGTGCGTAATGTGCGGCTGACCATGCCGGCCACGATGACCCGGGTGCGGGCTACGCTGCGTAAGGCGCTCAACGACGCGGTGGCCAAGTATCGGCTGATCGAGTTCAACCCGGCCCTGCATCTGGAGATGCCGGCCTATGATCGGCCGCAGGTGCGGGTGTGGACTCCGAAGGCCATCGCGCAGTGGAAGGCCAGCGGTTTTCGGCCCAGCCCGGTGATGGTGTGGACACCCGAGCAGGCCGGCGTGTTCCTCGACCATGCCCAAGCGCATGACCCGGACCTGTACGCGCTGTTCCTGCTGGTCATTCTCGCCGGGCCACGCCGTGGTGAGGCCGTCGGCTTGCGCGCCGATCAGGTCGACTTCACGGAGCGGACGGTCACCTTCAGCCATCAGCTGACCACTTACGGGTACAGGCCGGTGTACAAGAAGGTGAAAACGCGAAGCGGGGACCGGGTCGTGTTCATCGACCGTCGAACCGCCGCCGACCTGTACGAGTACTGGCAGCTGCGGCAAGGCTGGGAGGCGGTCGCCGGCGAGGCGTGGCCTGCCACCGTCGATCTGCGTAGCCCGGTGCCCGGCGGGTTCACCCTTGTCGGGGTCGATCTGTTCTTCCGCCAGCCCGACGGGCAGGCCTGGCACCCCAACACGGTCACCGACCGGTTCGAACACGCCGCCGCTGCGGCCGGGCTTCCGCCTATCAGGTTCCACGACGGCCGGCACGCCGCCGCCACATACCTCAAGGCCGTTGGCGGGGACCTGCTGGACATGAAGAAGAAACTCGGCCACGCCAGCATCACCGTCACCGCCGACACCTACCCCGCCGCGCTAGACCAGATCGACCGGGAACTCGCCGAACGCACCGCCGGGCTCGTGCCACGCAAGCACAGGATCATTGGTTCGACCACGCTGGCGAAACCGGACGGCAAGGCGGTAAACAGCCAAACAGCGAGCAGATACACCGGCAACGGCGTGCCCGATTTAGGATCGAATGCTCCATTCCCGGTGAACAGCACGAGAGCTGCAACCAGCCGCAGAAACCAGCACAGCACCGCCAAAGCCGAAGGCACACAACGTAAGGACACGGCGCCACCTACGGATTTGCCGGCGCCCACACCGCGCCACGGCAGCCAGCCGCTGGGCGGTGATTGGCCGCCGCCAGAACGCCGACCCAACCGATACCCCCACGACCTGCGCTGAACGATCCGGTAACCTGGGAACGCGCGGGCCGCACCCAGGCCCGCCTGGGGTGCTAGCTCAATGGCAGAGCTGCGGACTTTTAATCCGTAGGTTCAGGGTTCGAGTCCCTGGCGCCCCACAACCCGCACCATTGTGCGAAAAGAGGAGTCGGTCGATATTTCGTCCGGCTCCTCTTCGTTTTGGTCGAACTGCCCTATGGGGATCTTGTAGATCGGCGTCAACCTATCTCCTTCGATCTTGACCTCGGCGACGTGGCTCTCGGTGACCGCTTTACGCTGACCTGGTGTCCCGTGGGTGAGGACATGAATGAGGTCTTGCCGGAGCCGTTCGACGGCTCTCGGGCTGGGTGGCTGGGGCAGGTCGAGGCACATTTGGCGAAGCTCGTTTTGTCTGGCTTTGAGCTGGTCGAGCTTGATCGATAGGTCCTGGACGCGGCGGCCGCAGGTGCGTTCGTCGAGGCTGCCGTTCTCGAAGGCGATCAGGTACCGGTTGATCGCGGCGTCGGCGGTGGTGATCTCCTGGGCGATGCCAGCGAGCTCGGCCTGATGCTGTGTGGTTCCTTCCGCACGCATTGCCCGTTCTCCGGCCACGGCGGCGATGATCAGGTCTGTGTTGCCGTAGAAGTCGATGAGCGCCTCGGCGATGGCCTTGTCCAGAAGGTCAGCGTCAATGCGCGGGCCGTCGCAGGCGGTGGTGCCGTACCGGGCGCGGGTGAAGCAGGTGTAGTAGCGGTACCGGCGCAGCTTGCCGGTGGCTGAGGTGCCGATGTACTTGCAACCGCACTTCGGGCAGGTGATCCGGCCGGTGAGGTCGTATTCGGAGTTGGATGCGGCGCGCTGGGAGTGTGCTTCCCCGCGGGCATCCAGGATGCCCTGACACTGGGCGAACAGCTCTTCCTCAACCAGCGGCGGGTGGGCATTCTCGACGATGATGTCGCGGAAGACCACCTCGCCGCGATAAAGCCGGTTGCCCAGCATCCGCCCGATGGCATGCCCGGACCAAGGCTTGCCGGATCGTGTGCGTTTGCCGTGCGCGTTGAGCTGGGCGGCGATGGCTCTGGTTCCGATGCGGGTCGAGGCGTAGAGGGTGAAGATTGCTTTGACGACGTGCTGTTCGTCGGGATGCGGCGTGAGTTTGCGGGTCTCCGGGTCGACGACGTAGCCATAGGGGCGCGGGCCGTGAGTCCATTCGCCTTTGGCGGCTTTACGTTCCATGCCGTTGACGACGCGGTCGATGATGACCTCGCGTTCGAATTCGGCAAACGCACCAAGCATTTGCACGAACAGCCGCCCAGCCGGGCTCGAGGTGTCAAAAGGCTCGGTGGCAGAGCGGAAATGCACTCCGGCGCTGTCGAGCTCGTCCATCAAAGCGGCCAGATCCCGGATGCGGCGGGAGAACCGGTCGAGCCGGTAGACCAACAGCAGGTCGTACCGGCCAGCTTTTGCTGCGGTCAAAGCTTTGGTGAGTCCGGGGCGGTCGAGGGTGGCGCCGGAGGCGTCGTCGGTGAAGCTGGCGGTGATCTGCCAGCCGGGTTGGGAGTCGACGTAGGCGTACAGCTTCTGGGTCTGGGCTTCGATGGTGTAGGGCTGGTGCTCGTCATCGGTGGAACGGCGGGTGTAGATGGCCACCCGCAGCACCGTCTCCGGTGTGATCGCCTCCCGCTTGCGTGCAGCCGGCTTTCGTTGTCGTGCCATGCAATGCTGCTCCGTCCTCTATGTAGGCGTTGCGGCCGAAGTTGGTTCGGCCGCAACGGAATGGGTTAGTTGTGCTCGTCGTGTTCTGGTGGATGAAGGGTCCACCATGACGAGATCAGCACCGTCCATGCCTGGACTGCGTTTCGGTAGTCCTCCGCGGTCATGGGCACCGTCTTGGGCGGGCCGACGGTCCAATCTGGACCTTTGTTGTCAGGGCCGGTGGTCTTACGCGGCCCGGTTGCGGATGTGGTGATGGTCGAACGCTCGCGTCGGCCGTGCCGGTCACGCCTGGCACGGCGTGTGGACTCGGTGTTCGCCTCACCACGGGGATGGCCAGCCTCGTTGGCTGGGTCGTCGTGGACCATAAGCGTCCTTCGAGTCGTGGCTGACGATCTTCAGCGCGGTGGGCGTTCACCGGGAACCTCCTTTCTGTTGTGGCCCGACGGGTTGTAACGCTGGCCGGGCAGTCCCGACCAGACGATCATGGCTGGTTCGGTTTAGGTAGATCTCCTCTCCATCTCGCTCAAATGTCAACCCCACCAACGGGGTCATGCCTAATGTCTGGCATAACGCCAGGTGGCGGCCCATCGGTCCGGTGCCGGTGGATGTGTCGGGGGCGGGGCTGACGTTCGATCGCGGTGATCGCATGGAGGACGGCCCGCGTGCCGACCCTGAAGGTGGGCAACGGATTCCACGTGACGGCGGCGACGGTGTTGGTCGGTTCAAGATTCAGGTGAACCTCGACCGTAGCTCGATGCTCGGGCCGGTTCCAGCTGCTGGCAGCACCTGTGCTGAGAGCAGAACTGTCCACATCAGACGGACAATGACTGGGAACCTTTCAACGCATTCGCGGGGTGCCGACGTTCGCCGTGAGGTTTTCTGCCCGCGGACGCCTCACAGCCGTTGCTGTCCGGCAACCCCTCAGACCCAGTTGACCCGCCGGAAAACCTCACAGGCGAAATGTCGTGCAGCGCCCGTGACCTGCGCTGAGAGGTTTCCTGGGGTCCTGTGAGGTTTTAGGTGCGGTCCATTTCACCTCACAGCGCGGTACTGGGAAGGGAGTAAGCAACCGCGACCGGCTGGTCCCGCGCGATCAAAGGACGCCTGCTTCGGCCTGGGGGCGCTCCAGCGGGTGCTTAAGGCACCGCTTAAGCCCGTGCTCCTTGAACGTGGCCCCCTTAAGCACAGCCGAACTCCGTGACCGCCCAGGTCACCACCTCCGTTCGGCCCTCGTCGGCCGATCCCGAAGACCTATACGGGTCTTCTTCTTCCCCGCGAGGGGCACATCCGCGAAAGGGAGTGATGGTTATGCCAAGGCGATCCAAAGTGGAGCTAGCTGTCCTGATGCAGCACCGGCTCACACCACGCGACTGGCGACTGCTTGAGTGGCTTTATGATCACCGGCTGCTCACCACCGACCAGATAGCCGACGCTCTTTACCCGAGCGTCCACGCCGCCCAAGTGCGACTGAGGACCCTGACCAAACTCGGTCTGCTTCTTCGGTTCCAGCCCTACCGGCTCAACGGCGGCAACTTCCCGTACCACTACGTCCTCGACCACCTCGGCGCGCTGATCATCGCCGGATCAAGATCGGACGCGCCGCCCCGGTTAAGCCAGTCGGATACCCGAATCCAGCGAATCGTCAGCAGCCGAAACACCGACCATCGACTCGGCATCAACGGCTTCTTCACGCAACTGGCGAAGTATGAGCGGCTGAACGAGGGGGCACGGCTGCATCACTGGTGGCCAGACACGCGCATGCGGCGGTTCGCGCCACCGGGTACCACGATGCTGGCGATGCTCAAGGCAGACGGCTTGGGCGTATGGGCCGACGACGGCCACACCGTCGCCTTCTACCTTGAGCACGATGAGGGCACCGAGTCCCTTCCCACGCTCATCGACAAAGTCGTCCGGTACGACCAGCTGCCGGAAGCACGCTGGCCGGTGCTGTTCTCAATGAGGTCGACTGTCCGGGAAGGACACTTTCACCAGCAGCTCGCGTCGCTGAAGCCGAAGATCCCGGTGGCCACCATGGCACGCGACCGTCTCGGGGGCGCAACGCCGGCCGAACAGGTTTGGCAACTGCACCGCGCTGCCGCGCCTCTGTTCCGTCTCGCCGAGCTACCCATGCAAAGCCCGGTTGACCTTGAAGCCTTTGACGCGGAAGCGCGGGGAATCTACTCGCTGCCACTCGCTGAGGTTCGCTGAGAGGTTTCTTGGTGGTCCTGTGAGGTTTTCAAAGACCTCACAGGACCTTGCGCTGAGAGGTTCAGCCGCTACCGCCGTCGGCCTTTACGTCCGTCAACACGACTCTTCGGCCGAGTTGCTGTGAGGGGCTGGGGTCAGAATGCCGTGCGGACGCCCAGCGCAGGTCGGTCGCGGCTCGGCTGGCGATGTCGATGGCGGCGCAGCAGTCGATGACCAAACGGTCGAGGTCGCTGAGGTCGCCGTAGCCGTCGCGGAAGGCGGTTTCAAGGTCGGGGCGTTGCGGCCAGATGCGTGTGGCCATCCGGACGAGGTCTCGTGCGGGGAGGTCGTAGCGCGCGTGTTCGAAGTCGATCACCCTGATCGTGCCGTCGTGGTCGCGGACAAGGTTGCGGGGCATGAAGTCGAGATGGCACGGCGTCAGCGTGTCGACGCGCAGCCTGACGAGCTGTTCGAGCCGGCCTTCGAGGTCGCGGCGCTGCACGCAGTCCAGCCGTGCGCCTGCTTGGCTGATCCAGTATCGGCCGCGTTCGGCCAGAAACGTGGTGAAGCCCGGGTCGCGTGCGCAAGGCCAGGCGACATGCAGCGTGCGCAGGATCGCTCCCGCCTGGCGGTGTGCGTCACGCTCCGCCCCGGGCGGGAGCGAAAGCGTGTCGAGCGGCTGCCCTGAGATGGCGGTGATCGCAATAGCGGCGGGGTTGGCGTTGACCGCGATCAGGCGCGGCACCCGCCAGTCGAGGGCGCGAACCCAGTGGCGGTACGCATGTGTTTCCTGCCCGTGGCGTTGGAGACTTCGATGGACCTTGACAATGACTTCGCCATGGTCATTGCTGTGCGCCCGCATCACGACGGTGCCGCCATGGCCGTCGTGGAAGCCGATCACGTCGAGTTCGCCGAGCATGGCTCGCCCGACCGCCATGAGGATCTCGGCGGTGGTCACCGCAGGTTGTCCGGCAGATGCGACTGGTCGTTGTGCGCGTCGAGCAGCCAGGTGTGGCGGCCGTGGGCATTGACTTGGAGTTGCCAGCGGGCGACGGCGGCGTGCCCGGACGTGAACCAGATCCGGATACTCGAATCGCGAGCGAGTCCTAGCAGGAGGGTGTGTGCGGCTTCGACGGTCTCGCCATGTCCGATGATCAGGATTCGCTGGCCGTGGTGACGTTCCAGGAGGGCCTCGAGGCTGGCTGTGGCGCGGGCGAGGTAGCCGTTCCACGACTCGCCTCCGTCAGCGATGACCTTGTCGGGCTGGTGTTGCAACGCTGAACCGAAGGCGGCCTTGATATCGCTCCACTGCTGGCCGTCGGCGTCGCCGTGGTCAGGGCCGCGCAGATCGTTTTCAACCATGATCGGCAGATCGAGCGCAGCCGCTATCGGCTCGGCGGTTTGGCGGCAGCGCAGCCGCGGCGAGCAGATCACGATCTCGAAGGCTCGCCGCTGGTGCTCGCGGCGCAGCCGTTCGGCGAGGTGCCCGGCCTGGGCGTGGCCACGTGCGGTCAAGCCGGTGCAGCCCTTGTCGCCGCCGACGCGGCCGGCGAGGTTACATTCAGCTTCGCCGTGACGGGCCAACGTCAGCTCGGTGGTGATAGTCATCGAATACCTTCCCGGAGTGGATCGGCCCACGGGCGGATGAGAGGCCACGGATGCCGGTAGCCGTTGCGGCCCAGGTAGTTCGCGGTGAATAGCCAGTTCAGCTCGGCCCAGATCGTCAGATCCATTGCGATGCAGGCGTTATGGCCGACGGTTGTGTTGTAGGCGTCCAAGGCGGCTGAGACGGCATGTGCCTCGATACGTCCGTGGGTCATGGCGGTGGAGACGATGAGCTTGGCGAGGTCGTAGCCGTGCGGGGCGAGGGTGAGATCGTCGAAGTCGACGATCGCGACACCGCGCGGGGTGAGGATGAAGTTGCGGAGGTTGCTGTCTTTGTAGAACGCGGGCGGCATCCCGGCCGCGCGATCCAGAACGGCGTCTGTCCACTGTGGACTGGTCCCGTGCGCTGCGGCTGCGGTGTGGAGCGCGGCCCGGCGGGATTCGGTGAAGTCCTCGATGTCGTGGGTGCCGATGCTGTGTGTTCGGTCGAGCCGGGCAGTGGTGAGTGCGGGGAAGGCTGCACGCTGCAGCCGGCCGATCGTGGCGGCCAGCGTGACAAGGTCGTCTGCACTGGGCGTGCTGCCGTCGAGTTTGGTGAATGCCAAGGCGGTCTTGCCCGAGTGGACGAGGTCGGGAAGGAGCACGCCGCTGTTGAGGCTTGTCAGCCAGCGGTGGTTGGCGCGGGCCTTGGCGGCTCTGCCGCCATCGGGATATCGCTTGATGAACAGGGTCATGGCTTGGTTCCGACGAGATAGGAGACCGTGGAACTGGCGGTCACCGGCGTGTCCGGTTGCCAAGCCCGCAGCCTCGCCGTGATCTCGGGAACGGTGCCGCCGATGTGGTAGCGGGGCGTGGTGGCCAGGTACGCGGCCAGGTGCGCGAAGTCGTGGAACCGGAACACATGCCGCTGCTCGACGATCCGCACGACGGTCAGGTGTTCGGTGGCCAGTGATCGAATGTTGGCGCTGTGGAAGGCATTGTAGAGGCTGGGCCGCGTGTGGGCGTGCGGGTCCAGCCCAGACGCGGCGACCACGTCGTCAAGCTCGATGTAGCTGTCGGCGGACTTCGTGACCAGGACCGCAACGCCAGATCGGCGCAGGCAGCGGGAGATCTCGCCAATCGCCCGGCCGGGATGCGTCGAGTGGTAGAGGCAGAACGCGGCCACGACCGCGTCCAATGTGGAGGCGGCGAACGGCAGATCGTGGAAGTCGCCTTGCCGTGTGGCGATGTCCAGCCCGACCGCAGCGAACCGGTTGGCGGCATCTTGCAGCAGGGCGCCGGAAAGGTCGAAGGCGGTCAGATTCCGCAGCCTGAACCGGCGGGCCAGGGCGATGCTGGTGGTCCCGCGTCCACAGCCGACATCGAGGACCACACTATCCGGGCGGATCATGCCGTCGAGCAAGTCGCAGATCGTTTCAGCCGCGTCCGCTCCGGCGATCTTCGCACGGCGCAGCGCGCTCGTTCGCGCGGTCAGTCTGTCGGCGTCCCCGTAGAGCGCCGCTGCGAGGCCGGGTTCGAGGAACGGGTTGGCGCTCATCAGCGCGCCCCCGTCTCAGGTGGCGGTGTTAGCGCCTTGCAGCTTGTGCGACGAACTGGTTGGCGGCCCTGCGGCTGGACAGAATGACCAGTTGGGCGTGAGCGGCGTGCTCGGCCGTCATGGCCACCACGCGGGGCTTCATCGATGTGCGGTAGCCCCAAATGTATTTGACGAAGCTCCAGGTGATCCGGTCGTAGACCCCGTCTTGGTGATGTTGCCCGCCGCGGTATCGCCAGCGCCGCTGCACGATCCCCCACAAGCAGACGTGGGCAGGCATATCGAGGAAGATCACGGTGTCGGCGGCGGCCAGCCGTATCGGCAGCGTGCCCGCGTAGTTGCCCTCGATCAGCCACCGTTCCCCGGCGACGAGCTTCTCCTGCTTGGCGGCGAACTCGTCCTGTGGCAGGGGGTTCCAGTTCTCGTCGTAGTAGATCGCATCCAGGTGGGTGACCGGCAGGTCCAGCAAGGCGCCGAGGCGCTTGGCGATCGTGGACTTGCCACTGCCGCCGCAGCCGATGATGGCGATGCGCTCCATGAGGCTCCAACCTAGTCAAGACTCGTGCGAAGGGGCGGGAGGTGGTGGTCATGTCGTAGCCACCACGCGATCGCGCAGAAGCTGGTCCAGCACCGCGACCTGCCGGGATACCCGAAACAGATCAAGACGTCGCAGACATGAAGCCAGAAGATAGGCATGATCGCCGGTTCCGGCGATCTCACGAAGCCAGCCGCAGACCCGGGCGACATCAGCCCCGTCTGCGACGTGCAGCGTCTTCGGGGCGAACTGGTCCGCGAACCGGATCGTTGCCGGGGTGATCGGGACGCAGCCGGCCAGGACTGCCTCGAAGAGCCGTTGTGTCATCTGCCCGGCCGCCGCATACCGCGGCGGCAGCAGCAAGATGGTGGCCAGAGCCGAGCGGTGGATCTCCTCGACCGTGTCGAAACCGACTCGACCAACGAACCGCACATGTGGCCAGCGGCTGGTCGATGTCCACTTGCCAGCCACGACGTGGGAGACGTGCGCCGCCGCCGGGGCGAAGAACACCTCGAACGCCGCGTCGCGGTCGTATTGGTTGCCGACATACGCCAAGGTCACATGCCGGTCGAGTTGGGCGAGCAGGTGCGGGTCGGTGGCGTCCAGACGCGCGTCGTCAACCGGAAATAGGAGGCTGACCGCGCCCGGGGTCGGCTGCAGGGCCGATTCGCAGATCGTGACGTTGCCGGCCCCGCGGAGCCGGTCCTGCGGGGGCAATTTCCGGTCCTTGTCCCAGATGATCGTCGGCAGTCGCAGCTGGTCGGTGTAGTGCGCGACCAGTTGATGTTGGCGGTGCAGGTCGCAGGTGTGCCCGGCGGAGCCGCACCAGGTGGTGTTGCGGCCGGGGATGGGCCAGCGCCACTCCAGCATGAGCACGTCGATGTCAGGCAGCCCGGCATCCCACGCATAAAGGTGCGACAGGTCAGTGCCGGCCTCGGTCAAGTCCCGATCTGGTTGCAGGAACACGGTGTCGTGACCGTGCCCGGTGAGCGCGTCGATCAGGGTGCGGCGGTGGCTGCGCCCACCGTCCGGGGTGTCGACGATGCCGGGGCCGAGGAATCCCCAGAAGCTGTAGCCGATCCTCATTTGGTCACCCACCAGCCTTCGATGAGCAGAGCGTCCAGACCCGACTCGGCAAGACAGTCCAACGCCATGTCCGGTGTGCCGCAGATCGGTTTGCTCTTGATGTTCAGGGAGGTGTTGATGAGTATCGGATGGCCGGTGATCTGGCCGAAAAGCTCCAGAACCTGTGCCAGAAACGGGTTCTGCGAGGCGGACACGGTTTGCACCCGGGCGGTGCCGTTGTGGTGCACGATCGCCGGGAGCATGCGCCGGGCGTAGTCGGTGGCCCCGGCCGCGATCGACATGAACGGCGACGGCTGGCCGATCCGGAAGTAGTCGCTTGCCCGGTGCGCCAGCACGACCGGGGCGAACGGTCGGAACGGCTCGCGGAATTTGACCGTCGCGTTGAGACGGTCAACCACTTGCGGCTCCAGCGGGCTGGCCAGGATGGAGCGGTGCCCCAGCGCCCGCGGTCCGGCCTCCAGCGCGCCGGTGAATAGGCCGACGATCTTCCCGTCGGCCAGGTGCCGCGCCAGGAACCCGGCGGGGCGGTCCACCTTGACCGCCGCCATCCCCGGCCTGGGACTCGCGGGCAGACTCAAACCGGTGAAGCTGGGGCCGAGGTAGCAGCGTCCCTCGATCCCGGTGGGCAGTTTGCCGGTGGCTTTGTGCCAGGCGTCAGCGGCGGCACCGACCGCCGTGCCGGAGTCGCCTGGTGCGGCGGGAACGTGGACCTCGTCGCAGAACCCGGCATCGGCGATCGTGCCGATCGACACGCAGTTCATCGCGACTCCACCGCCGACGCACAGCAGCCGGGCTCCGGTGAGGCGGCGGGTACGGGCGGCCAGGCTGACCATGACCTGCTGAGTCCGCTCTTGAAGCGCTGCCGCGAGATCGGCGTGGACTTGCTCCACCGTCTCGCCAGGCCGCCGCGACGAACACGTCGCTGCGACGAATGCGGGTGAGAGCCTGGGGTAGCGGCTCGACAGGATCCGCAGTGACAACAGGCGCGGGTTGAGGGCGAACCCGTCGTCGGCGGGTGGGATGGCTTGGCGCATCAGGGTTTTGAACCGTTTCGGGTCGCCGTGGGCGGCAAGGGCCATGACGGTGCCTTCCTCATCGCCGCGCCGCCAGCCGAGGTGTTCGGTGACCGCACCATAGGCGTAACCGAGCGATGCGGGATCATCCACATGCGACAGCATCGTCAGCGGCTGATCAGCGCCTGCGTCGGCCAGCCAGATGGTTGTGGTCTGAACCTCGCCGAGGCTGTCGACCACCAGCACCCCGGCCCGGTCATAACCGGAAGACAGCCAAGCAGTCCACGCGTGTGCCCGGTGATGTAGCGCCGGCCGGAGGTCGGCGTTGGGAAAGTGCTGCTTCAGACTGCGCAGCCTGTCTTGCGTTCGCCGGGCCACGTTGGCGAAGCTGCGCGCCCGTGGGATGGCCCGCGCCGCTGTGGCCGAATGCAGCAGGTGCAGCGGCATTTGCGACAGCGCGCCGAGGTAGCGACCGGGGACAAAATTGTAGGCAACCGCAGTGACATCCTTTGTGGACAGACCGGCGTCGCTGAGGAGCCAGTCGATCGCGCGGCGGGGAAAAGCGTTGCTGTGCTTGACACCGTCGAGGCGTTCCTCTTCGCAGAACCCGACGAGCTCTCCGTTGACCAGCAGCGCCGCCGCCGAGTCGTGGGTGTAGGCGCAGAGGCCAAGGATCACGCGGCTCATCCGGGGATCACCGCCTGCGCCGGAGCCAGATGCTCATACCAGCCACGAAGCGCCTCACCAAGCAGGCCCGGCATGGTGGCTGCGAGTAGGCGGGCGGTATCGCGTTCTCCTGCCTTCCAGCGCCGATACCCGCCCATGATCTGCGCGAACAGTGCCCAATGGCTGTCACCAAGCACCGCAAAGTCGGCGCTGATCACGGCGGCAAGGGTACTGTCCAGCTCCTCCCACGCCACCGTGACCGGATCCATCGCCTCACCGCCGCCGAGCGCAGGCAACGATGCGGCAATTTCGAAGTGCTCGGCATACAGATGCAGCGAGTCGACGGAATGCCGGTACTCGCCCAGCTCTGCGCCGACCCATCCCGCCATCAGCTCGTGGATCAGCGTGAACGTGAAGATGTCATACGGGAAGCCGAGCCACAGGTCCTGGCTGCGCATCGTCGTGTGCATGTGCAGCCGGCCACCGCGCAGAAAGAACCGGAACCCCAGCGTGCACGGGACATCGGAATGTCCGCTGTGGTCTTTGGCCGGATCGAACAACGTGACCACGCCCCGGCGCGTATCCGGGTCGTGCAGCAGCTGCCTCCGTACCCGGTCAAGCTGATCCACGCCGTGCCAGCGGCGCAGCCGTGGCCCATACGCGCCTTGCAGCACACCGACGTCGGCGTACCGGGCCAGCTGACGGTTGAACTCGAAAATCCAGGCGGCATCGGAGCCGGAGATGATCCAGACCGCCTCGGCGACAGCGAACGCCGGGTTGAGCACCCGCGCCGGCGGTAAGTGGATCAGTCTTCGGCGCGGCTCGGTCAAGTGCAGGTGGACGCCGAGGATTTCCCTGGTCGCCATGCCACGCGGCGCTACGTGCGACCCGTGCTCCAGCAGCCAGCGCGCAGCTGTCGTGAACAGCTCGCTAACCGACTGTCCATACAGGATGGTCATCTACGGCTCCCCGCAAGATCGAGCCCATAGACGTTCAACCGCACTGGGTCGAGGCTGCGCAGCCAGTCGGCCTGTCGGGCCAACCCGTCAGCCAAGCTCACCGTCGGCTCATAGCCCAGCAACTCGTGTGCGGTCTGCAGATCGGCGCTGGTGACCGGGACATCCCCAGGCTGGGCTTCAGCGGCGTCCAGCGGTATCGGCACACCAAGAACACGTGACACGACTCCGATCGCCTCGATCAATGACACGCTTGCGCCGCCACCGACGTTGATCACTTCTTCTCGGCAGTCCAGTTCAGCAGCAGCAATCGTCGCCGCGACCACATCGGACACATAGGTGAAGTCGCGCCGCTGCGTGCCGTCACCGAACAACGTGACCGGCATGCCACTGAGCGCGCCGAACAGCAGACGGCCCAGCACCATGTCCGGCCGCTGACGTGGCCCGTAGGCGGTGAAGTACCGCAACGCAACCACCGACAGCGGGCTGTCGGTGCGCCGGGCGTAGGCCAGGGCCAACTGCTCAGAAGCAAGCTTGGTCACCCCATACGGAGAAATCGGGCGGCAGTCATCGTCCTCGCAGCTCGGCCCGATCGTCGCCCCGTACACGCTCGACGACGAAGCCAGCACCACCCGAGGTATCCGCTGCCGCCAACAGCATTCCAACAGCCGCTGCGTGCTGGTGATGTTGGCGGTGACATAGGCATCGAAGTCCCCACCCCACGAGGCACGAACGCCGGGCCTGGCCGCCAAATGAAACACCACGTCACAGCCCGACATCACCTCATCGAGCCGATCACACGACAGGTCCAGAGCGACCGCGTGAAACAGGCTGTTGCTCGTCAACGAGGTAATCTCCCCGAACCGGGGCGGTGCGCAGTCGACTCCCACAACCTCGATGCCTTGCGCCACAAGGGCTTCGGTAAGATGTGAGCCGATGAACCCAGCCCAGCCAGTCACCAACGCCCGCTTCACCGAGCACCAGCCAGATCGAGCCAGCGCGGCACCACGTCGACCGGCGGCGCGACCCACGCCCCGGCACGATCAGTGTCCGAACCAGACAGTGCGATGACCTTGGCACGCTGCTGCCCGGACCTGACCGAGCCCAACGCGCAGAGCGCCCTGAACAGCGCTTCGGCCTGCTGCGCCGTTTCCGCGGTGTAGGCGTCGAGCACCAGTTCAGGGCACGTTCGCTCGTCGCGGAACATTCGACCGGCACCAACATGCCGGACCTGGGTGAGCAGCACCTGAAATCGTGCAGCCATTGCCATCCCCTAACGATCAAGATTCATGTTGCGGCAGCCCGCCGGACGATCCGGGTCTCCTGCCAGCACCGTCCCAATGACCACCACCAGCGGGAGCCGTCCCGATACCTTGGAGACTGCCGATGCATCGATGACGTAGGAACCGCGCCGCCGGGCCCCATCCCGGCCATCAGACGGACATCAGGCGGCCGTTACCCGGCCATTGATCACATAGGACGGTGATCGATCTGGCCCGTATGCCCATGACCGGCATACCGTGGGGGACAACGTCCCATGTAGGGGGTGGCGCACATGCCCGAACAGCACCCGACACTGCTGGCGCTGCTGATCGCGCAATCCGACCAAACCCAAGACGAGATCGTCGATGGGTACATGCGCTGCGCCCGGCAGCACGCCGAAGACGCCGCCCTCAGCCTGCGCACCCTGCGCCGCTGGATGGCCGGACACGTCACCACCCAGCCACGCCCCGCGCAACGGCGGGTCGCCCACCTCTACTGGGGACGCTCGATGAACGACCTGCTCGCACCGCCGAAAACCTCGCTGCTGGTGCCAGCCGACCCGATCCCGGACCTGATCCTTCCCGCTGACCGGGACGGTCTCACCCATCTGGAAAGGCAGATCACCATGTCCGCTCGCCGCGCCTCCCGGTTCACCAGCTACGCCGAAACCTCCAACACCGGCGCCGAAGCCATCGAACAGCTTCGCCACGATGTCGTCGGCATCGCCAACAGCTACCTCCGCCAGCCACTCACGGCGATCATGGGCGACCTGATCGAGCTGCAAGACGTGGTGTTCACCCTGCTGGAAGGCAAACAGAAGCCCGACCAGACCCGCGAGCTGTATCTACTGGCCGGTGTGGCCACCGGAATGGTCGCCAAAGCCAGCCAAGACCTCGGCCGATTCCACGAGGCCATGACCCTGGCCCGAACCACCTTCGTCTGCGCCGACAACGCCGGCCACCCCGGCATGCGCGCCTGGGCACGCAACCTCCAAGCCCTCATCGCCTTCTGGGCCGGACGCCCCCAGGATTCGGTGCGCTTCGCCCAAGGCGGAGCCGAACTCGGCGCGCAGGTCACCGGCTCGGTCATGGCCTGGCTCGCCTCCTCCGAAGCCCGCGCCTGGGCACAACTCGGCAACGCCGACCAAGCCCACGCCGCACTCACCCGCGCCACCGACCACCGCGACCGCCTCACCACTGACGACCTCGACGAAATCGGCGGCCTATTCGCATTCCCGCAGGCCAAGCAGCACTACTACGCCGCCGACGCCCACGTCTTCCTCACCGGAGCCCAGGCGGACGCCGACCACGAAGCCACCCAAGCCCTCGCCCTCTACGAAGCCGCCCCAGACGAGCACCGCGCCTTCGCCGACGAAGCCGGCGCCCGCTCCGACCTGGCCCTGGCCCGGCTCCGCGCCGGAGCGCTCGACGGCGCCCGCGAAGCCCTCGTCCCAGTCCTCGACCTGGCACCCGCCAAACGCATCGGCGGCATCATCTCCAGCGTCAACCGCGTCCACGCCGCCCTCAGAGACCCCGCCGTCTCCGCCTCGCCACTGGCCCGCGACCTGCGCGACGGGATCGAAACCTTCGGCCGCACCCCCGCCGCCGCGATCACCGCCTGACCAGCCCAGCGATAGAGTCCACCCGTGTACCCCGTCCGCATCGAAGGCACCCGCGTCATCCTCCGCGAATTCGCCGAAGACGACCTCGACGACTGCATGGCCGTCGTCGGCGACCCCGACGTCACCTACTTCCTATCCTTCGACACCCGCACCCGCGACCAGCACGCTGACGTCCTCGCCAAGGACGTCCAGCGGGCACAATCCGACCCCCGACCCGACTACTACCTGGCCATCGCCGACCGCCACACCGACCAGCTCGTCGGCTTCGTCCGCATCGCCCTCGACGCCCACCAACGCGGCGAACTCGGCTACGCCCTTCGCAAAGACCGCTGGGGCCAAGGCATCACCACCGAAGCCTGCCAACTCATACTCGGCTTCGGCTTCAAAACCCTTGGCCTACATAGGATTCAAGCCGCATGCGGCCCGGACAACCACGGCTCCCAAAAGGTCCTGGTCAAGCTCGGCTTCACCTACGAAGGCCGCATGCGCGACCACGTCTACACCAATGGCAATTGGCGCGACTCACTGCTCTACTCGAGCCTAAGAACTGACTGATCGAGCGATGTCTCTCGTACGATCGGGACCTCATCATGGCTGTTAACCTCGGCTCTTCGATTTTGCGCGTGGCGTCGCGAAACATGTCGGCAACGGATCGCCTGGCACAGTAGTGATCGTTTTCGCATTCTGGTGCGTCAGGCCCACAATTGAAGGGGGCTCGAACCACTTCATTGATTAAGTGGCTCGAGCTGGGTTTATAGATGTCTAACTGTTGTCGTGGGTCGTTTCGCCCTGTGGCTCGTTCGTCCGCCGTATCTGAGTTTGCTCATCCGAACCGCGTCCTCCCAGCTCAACCCAGGTAGGGCTGGCCAACGGCCCAGAAGGTAAAGGTGGCGGTAGACGAACCGCCGGCAGCGGGTATCGAGCAAGGGCCTCGTCGCCTGTGACACTTTCGCTGCAGCCTACCTTCATGGCGGCCGCGAGACTGGATCGCCTACCACGCCAAGACAACTTCAGTGTTCACGTATGCCAACCGGGTTACCCGCAACCAGAGGATTGACTGGAACTCGGACGGCAGCCCCAACCTCGGCCGCCCGATCGCCCTTGGCGTCTCGCTCGCCACACCGTCCGGCGACCCCGGCCCGGTCCCGCCCACCGGCGCCCCAGTCGGGATCATCGGGCCGGCAAATGCGTCGACGTATCCGGCGACGACAACGGCGGCAATGCCAGACAAACTCCATCGACCAGCGGTGGACCTGGAGCGGCACGTCACTGCGCACGCTGGGCCGCTGCCTCGACATCGAAGGCAACAGCACGGGCGCCACGGGGATCACCACGTTCGGGGTCAGGGGTGTTGCGCGTACGTTAAACAGTGCGAGGCCCTGGCCGACAGCGGTGATCCCCGCGTCTGCGCCAAGCGGTGTTCGTGGTGCGCCCAGTGACCTGGGGCCACACCTTTCACCGGTTGATTACGGCAGGTGGCGGAAGATGCGTTCCTCGGGCTGCGGGACCAGCTCGAACTGGTATTGGTTGCCAGTCCGTTCGTTGACGCGGGCGAGCAGGCGGGAAACCGGCTCGTACATGTTCAGCTCGGTATCGCCGGGTACGCAGGCACCGGTCCTCGAGTGCCCGGACGACAGGATGCCCAGGGCTTTGCGGGTGACCGGGTCGTAGAGCGGCCCGCCGCTGTCGCCCTTGCGTGAGCAGATGCGTACGGTGATGTGGGACTCGTCCGAAGAGGTGACGGTGCCGCAGTGCGTGCCTGGTTCATAGCCCAGCCCCGCACCCGAATCCACATAGGACACGCCGCTGGGCGGGGTGTAGCCGGAACCGCTTGCGCAGACCGTCGATCCGACCAGGGCTGACGATGCCGCGGTGAAACCTGAGATAGGCAGGAGCTTTCCGTTGTAATACACGGATTGTGAGGGTGGGCGTGAGCCAACGACATCGGCCCAGACTGTTTTGATCCAGAAGTCCTGGCCGTCTGGGTCGATGGGGAGGATGGCGTAGTCGTAACCGCCCGGGTTGGCCATGTTCTTGCCGATCTCCGCGAGCAGATCGGTGGCGCCGCCTTCCACCGCTACCGGAAGTTTCGGCCCGAACCATTGGTGCACGGCGTTGTCGACGTGAGTGTGGGTGCCCGACCGGGTGCAGTGCCCGGCGACGAGAACGAAGCGGTCCTTGGTGATCGCCGACTGGAGCTGGTATCCGAGGGAGCAGCCGCCGACACTCAGATCGTCGCGCTGAATGTCCAGCCGCAGGCCGCCCATCAGCGGCGCCTGTCCACAGTAGAGGGTGCTGCACTTGAGCTCGTCCGGGATGCGTTCGTTGACGCGAACGGGGACGAGCGCGGAAGCGCGAGCGGCGGTGAGCCCGACCAGGGTGCTGCCTGCCCGGTTTACCACGATACTTTCCGTGGCCGGGTCAACCCAGGTGGCCGCGTTTCCAGCCACGGCAGAAACCTTCTGCGCCGTGGCCCGAAGCTCACGCATGGAGTGTTTTGCCCGGTATGCCACCACTCCGGGCAGCTTGGGCACCAGGCCGGGATCGGTCATGCCGATCCGCAGTACGCCGCCATTAGCCTGATCGAGCCACATGCCAAGGTACTGACCAGGATGCTGGCCAGCGAGCTGCTCGTGCAGACCGTAGGCATCGGCTTGCAGTTTGAGGCGCCGTTCTGCCTCGGCTTGGCTCACCGCGTACTCAGACATGAGGTAGCTGATGGCGGGATCGGCTGGCTCGGCGGCGGTAGCAGGGCCCGCACGGAAAAGAACCATCAGGGCAAGCGTGGCCAGCAGTCCCGAAAGCACTTTCTGTCGCACCCGGCGAGTCTAGCGGAAGTTAGAGTTCGTTCATGACCCCTGACAGCTTGGTAGCCGCCGTGACCGATGCCGCCAGGGCATCGGCGAGCGGATCGCCGAAGTTCTTGCTGGCGCTGGTTATCAGCCGGCTCTGTTGACCGGCAGCCCATCGTTAGTGAGACCGCGCTGACCCTTGACCTGCGGCACAGCCTTAACTTCGATCTTGGCCAGCGGAACGGCGTCCCACGCCGCGATGTGGCTGTGCCCGTGCGCGATGCGCATCGCAACCCGGGGAGGGAGCTAAGCCAAACCCGACAGGCTCCGGCCCAGCCAGGACTACGGTCGATGGCGCGCGCTCACAACAACGACTCTGCAAAGTAGACAATGGAAGGCGTGTCTACCAGGAGCACAACCTGCTGACCGAGATAGAGCGCGACGTTTTAACCATAAGGTTCCGCTAAGCACGTCGGGTTAACTTCTGCGCGTAACTGGTTTGTCCGGGACACACCCAGGTTGATTGCTTCAGCAAAGTGAAGACCTCGCTGGGCTTGGATGAGTTTGCCAACAAAACCATCCCAACGAGGCCGGTGTTCAGTATGCGCCCACCAAGCGTGTACGCCCAAAATATCCGACGAACAGTACGAGCAACTGGTGTCGGCGCTACATCATCAGTGGCGCACCGCCGCCCGAATCGTGATGATCCTGCTGTCCGTGCACGGCTGGCCACCAGCCGAGATCGCCGGCTTCCTGCACTACCACCCGGGCACGGTACGCCGCTGGATCGCCCGCCACGAGCTGGAAGGCCTAACCGGGCTGCCCGACCGTCCCCGCACCGGTCGTCCCCGCATCGGCGGCCCCCGGCTGGGCCAACGCATCCGCGCGTTGCTGCAGCACCCCAAAGCGTGGACACTGCCACGGATCTGGCGCGCACTCGGACGGCCGAAAATGAGCCTATCCACCTTGCGCCAGCGGGTCGGCGAACAAGCCCGGTCCACTTTAGGGCATTCGAGAAGAATTCCCCTTTTCCGTTACCCTCGGATTGCGCGTGACCTGGGAAACGGTTTCGGCTAATGGCTCGCGCATCGACTGGTCCGCGATCATCGCGGCTGATATTGGCTCTGTGGCGTTAGGAGCCCGCCGTTGGTTCCTCCGATTCGATCGGCGCGGCTTTCTGTTCTTGCAGGCAATGGCCGCGTGACGCCGTGGGGAGGTTGCTAGCTGCGGTTCTGGCGCGCCATGCGCCGTAGCTGGGTGATGCGGCCGACGCCGATGACGATCACCAGGATCGCCGAACCGACCGCGGCGATCAGCAGGGCCAGTGCCAGCGGCAGCGTGCCGTGCATCCACAGGACGGTGACTTCCACGCCGCGGGTGTTTTGCAGCATGAACACGATCAGTGCGACGGCGGCCAAGGCTGCCGCGCAACCCCCGCCCAAGGCTGTGCTCCACCGGGTGCGTGGCATCCTGGGTGCGGTGTGGCGGCCGGTGCTGTGGGCGGACCCGATGGTGGCTGCTCGCTGCCCTCGGCTGGGGGCTTGTTGCGTTCACGTTCCAAGCCAGACACCCTGATCACCAACCTTAGGGTTGGTCACCGCCAACGCGATCCGGCGGACGAACAGCGGCCTCACCAGCGGACGCTCTTAGCATACGCCCCATAGCGCGCATCGTGACCGCGTGAAGCGGGCGTCGGCCGAAATTCGTCCCGCCACAGGCCGGCCGGATACCGCCACGCTGCCGCAGGTGGCCGCCACCGTCGCGGCCCTCTATTCCCTATGCTGCAGTGTGATTTAGAGGGGATAATCCGGCCTGGATGGCTGGCCTGTCCCTTACCTGTTGAACGTGTTTGACCTCCGGGCACCGCTATGTGTGCAAGCCGCAGTTCACCTGTCTGCTTCGGGTCCGGTGAACCCGTTATCTTCAGCAGCGTTTTCGAGCCGCCCTGCGGATTCCTGCGGGCAGCCGGATGACCCGGCACCGGATACAGCCGAGGATGGCGGAAAGGTGGGCTTCGCGGACATGTCGGTGACCGTGCCGGCGGTGCTGGTGGCGGTCAGCGCGCACGCGAACAAGACCAGCTGGTTGAGTAGGTTGAGGAACACCAGCAGGCCCACGGCAGCCGCGACGGCCTGGTAGACGGGTCGCACGGCGACAGCGTTGACGTAGACCCGCCCAACGTTGGTAAGCACCTGGACGCCTACTGCGAGCAGCAGTGCCGGACCCCAAACCCGGCGCAGCGGCATCCGCAGCCGGGGGAGCCCGGTGAGCACAGCCATCGACAGCCCGGTGTTCACGGCCAGCCCGATGACGAACCCGGCCGCAGCGGGCAGCACGCCCGCGGCATGCTTCGCTTCCATCACCTCGTTGCTGAGCATGTTGAGCAGGTTCTGGGCTGCGACCTCAATGGCCAGCGATATGACGAGCAGCAGGCCGAGCCCGGTCAGCACCAGCAGGTCGATGAGCTGGCGGGCGAAGAAGTTGCCGGGATACTGCGGCAGGTCCCAGACGGCCCGCATCGCCGAACGCAGCGCGTCGACCCAGAACACGCCGGAGACCGGCAACACGATCAGACCTGCGACCCACGCCATGCCGCGGGCGTCACGCAATGCCGCGAGATCGAGGCGGGGCACGATCTGCGGCAGCCGCTCCTGCATCGCCGCCAAAAGATCTGCAGAGTCCACAACGGAACCTAGGATGGCGAATCCGAGCAGGGCAAGGGAAAAGACGGCGAAGAACGCGTAGTAGGTGACCGCTGCGGCGAGTCGGCCAGCGTCGGAGCGGTCATAGCGCACCACCGCAAGAACCGCATGGTCGAGCCAGCCGATCCTGCGGCGCAAGCCGGTCACGTGCCCGCTTAGCCGCTGCCATACGCCGACCTGGCTCATCGGCCTGTCTTACCCTCCGGCCGCCGATCCACACCGTCCACAACCGACACTTGCGGCAACGGCTCGGGGGCGACCGATCGGCTGTGTTGGGTTGGTTAGGAGTCGATAACCACGGTGACGAGGGTTCCGGGCCAGGTCGCGGAGCTGCCGCACGATCCACGGCCCATAGCCATGCGTGCTGCGAGGGTTTCTCCCCGGCATGCCGCCCTGCGGGAGCCGTGAACTGCCTGGAATACGGCTGGCATTGATCAAAAGCCATGCCGCTGCGGTCTGAGGCCATCCCTTGGATTCCTCAACCCCAGTGAACATCATCGTGCGCAGGTCGGAGTCGCTACTGGCCCGGTAGTGGGGCACCGATTTGCTCGCAACCGTGGTGCTTGTCCGCGACGTGGCCCAGCCCGGCTGGTATGAAAGCCGGGCGCCGGGTAATGGCTGGGCATGACACCTGTGCACAGCAGCGCCCGCTTGATCCTTAGTGGCGTGTTCATGGCAAGCGGCGCTCGTGCGCTGGCTCTTCCCGGCCATACGACGCCGCAGGCCAGCCGGCCTATCTACCGCCTCGACCAAGATCAGGCCGATCCGCGGTGGCCGCTTGAGGCGCATACCCTGGTGCGGCTGCGCGGAGCGATACAACTTAGCGCGGGGATACTGCTCGCCAGCGGATATCTGCGGCGCCCGGCGGCCGTCGTGCTAGCCGCCTCGCTGATCCCGGCCAGGGTCGCCGGGCAGGCGTTCCGCAACCGCGACGAGCCCGGTGAGCGTCGCCGCGAGCGCATGGATTTCTTGAAAGATCTTGGTCTGCTCGGCGGGTTGTTGTTCCTTGCGGTGGCCGACACCGACGGTCGGCCACGTTTGGGCTCGCCCGCCGGGCAGCCGCTGCCCGGGCGGCGCCGGGTGCACGAAGCGCATCATCGCACACGTTCCGGGCACCGCCGGCCGTCAGCAGGCCGCACCGCCGCCAGAACACCGGCCAGAACGCCTGTCATCTAGGTGCACATTGGTTCAGGGAAGGAGCTCCGGTGGCCGAGTCGGATGCCGAACGCAGTCGGCTGCACCGTGCCGCGCAGGCCGCACGCGCGAGAATCCGCGCTGCCCGCCAAGCCGCCGAAGACGCCGCTGAGGACGAGGCGGACACCGGATCCGCGGCGGAGTCCGCGCGTGACGCCGATGCTCAGGTTCCGTACGGGTTGCGGGTCACGGTGGCGTGGACGTGGCGGCTGCTGGTCCTCGCAGCCGGTGGGTACGTGTTGCTGTGGCTGGTCAGCCACCTGTCCGCGGTCTTGATTCCGTTGGCCATCGCGCTGCTGCTCTCGGCGTTGCTGGCCCCGGCCGTGAGGTTTCTGCGTACCCGGGCGCGGTTCCCGGCGTCGCTGGCCACCGCGATCGTGGTCGTCGGGGGTCTTGTCGTGGTCGCGGGCACTCTCACGTTGGTGATCACCCAGTTCGTTGCCGGGGCACCGGCCATGGCCGAAAAGGCCAGAAGCGGCGTCGGCCAGATCCAGCAGTGGCTACGTGACGGGCCGCTGGGTCTTTCCACCCAGCAGCTCGACGACGCGCTCGCTGCGGCCGGGGCCTGGCTGCAAACCAACCGGCAAGCCCTGACCAGCGGCGCGTTCGCCACCGCCACCGCAGGCGTGCAAGCGCTCGCCTCCGGGCTGCTCATTCTGTTCGTCGCGTTCTTCTTCCTGCGCGACGGAGACCGCCTGTGGCGCTTTGCCACCCGGATCCTTCCCCGGACCGCGCGCCGGCCGGTGGGTGAGGCCGGGCGTGCGGCATGGCTGACTCTGGTCGCCTATGTCCGCGCTACCGTGCTGGTGGCGTTCATCGACGCGGTCGGGATCGGCCTGGCCCTGCTCATTTTGCGGGTGGAGTTCGCGCTGCCGCTGGCCGCGCTGGTCTTCCTCGGCGCGTTCATCCCGATCGTCGGTGCCACCCTGTCCGGAGCCGTCGCCGTTCTCGTGGCCCTGGT
>NZ_QJUG01000085.1 GCF_003426775.1 Allorhizocola rhizosphaerae
GCCCAGCTCGCGCGCCCGGGCCAGGCACGCGCGCACCAGGGCCTCGCCCGCCCCGCGCCGCTGCGCCTCCGGCGCGACCGCGAGCATGCGGAACTCCGCCTCGCCCGGCCGCGACACCTCGGCGTAGGAGCTGCCCGGCTGCACGAACAGCACCGCGCCGAGCACGGCCGAATCCGCTTCGCAGACCAGCAGGGTGCCCGCGCCCGACCGGCCCGCGACATCGGACAGCACCGGCTCGTAAGGGTGCTCGGGATGGGTCTGGCCGTCACCGCGGTAGGCGGCCACGGTAAGCGCCCCGATCGCGGCGTAGTCGGACTCCCGCGCCTGGCGAACGATCATTCAATGACCGCGATGAGGTCGCCCTCTTGAACGACGTCACCCTCGTTGACCGCAAGCTGC
This sequence comes from Allorhizocola rhizosphaerae, assembly GCF_003426775.1. Lineage (GTDB taxonomy): Bacteria > Actinomycetota > Actinomycetes > Mycobacteriales > Micromonosporaceae > Allorhizocola > Allorhizocola rhizosphaerae. The sequence goes on from NZ_QJUG01000085.1 coordinate 400, forward strand.
TTGAGCACGCCGTCGGACTCGGCGACGACCGGGATCTCCATCTTCATCGATTCCAGGATGACCAGCGTGTCGCCTTCTTCGATGTTGTCGCCCACTGCCGCGACGACCTTCCAGACGTTCGCCACCATCTCGGCGCGGATCTCGTCGGCCATTGCCGATCCTCTCTCGTTGGGTCCATGGCACCGCCTGTATCCAATCACGGCGGCACTCGCGCGTGGACCCTAACCTCGCTCGCGGACTACACGAGTGCGCCGACGCCGCAGGACAGCGGACCGAAGGCGGCGTCTGGGCTGGGCGACCCTGGGGTAGGGCCCCAAGATCGGGAGGAAAGACGTCACCTTCTCGGGCGGTCCGCCCGCGACTTGCTTTAGCAGGAGCAAGTATTACAGCTCGCGGCTGGACACTTCGTGGTCGGGGACGAGCTCGGTCAGCTTGGCGCGCAGCCGGGCCCGCAGCTCGGCGGGCGCCCGCTCCTGGCCGCAGCAGCGCGCGACCAGCGCCTTGACCTCCTGCTCGATGCCGTATTCGCGAAGGCAGGGGGAACACTCGTCGAGGTGCTGACTGATGACGCGCCGCCGGTCGTTGGAACACTCGAGATCCAGATAGAGATAGACCTCGGTGAGGACCTCGCGGCAGTCGACCTCGTCGTGCGATTCCTCGTGTGGTGCGTTGGTCATGCCGCGGCCTCCCGGGTCAGGCCATGCTCGATGGCGTAACGCTCAAGGGCCTTGCGCAGATTGCGACGACCGCGGTGCAGGCGGGACATGACCGTGCCGATGGGCGTGCCCATGATGTCCGCAACCTCCTTGTACGAGAAACCCTCCACGTCGGCCAGATAGACCGCGAGCCGGAATTCCTCGGGCAATGATTGCAAAGCTTCCTTCACATCGCTGTCCGGCAACCGGTCCAGCGCCTCCATCTCGGCCGACTTCAGGCCCGATGACGTGTGCGACTCCGCCTCGGCGAGCTGCCAGTCGGTGATCTCCTCGGTCGGGGCCTGCACCGGCTGGCGCTGCTTCTTGCGATAGGAGTTGATGAACGTGTTGGTGAGGATGCGGTAGAGCCAGGCCTTGAGGTTGGTGCCCTCCTCAAACTGGTGGAACGCGGCGAACGCCTTGAGGAACGTCTCCTGGACCAGATCCTCGGCGTCGGCCGGGTTGCGCGTCATCCGCAGGGCCGCCGCGTAGAGCTGATCGACGAACGGCATGGCATCGCGCTCGAACCGCGAGCGCCGCTCGTTGGCCTGCTCCATGTTTGTCACCCGCTTGACCGCCTTCCGCTCAGAAGAGGGTAGCGGTTTGACGGCCACGCCCAGAGCGGGGAGGTCCGTCGTGGGTGGGACCGCGGGCCAATCGGGGGCATTGAGCAGCTGTTCGACGCGGGAGCGGGTGCGCACCATGTGCCGTGCAACATCCTTTTTCCCGATGACATTCCGGCCGGTACCGCTTACGTGTGTTTGCTCACCCAAGTCTTCACCGACTCGGCCAGCGTGGCCAAGTCTTTGCGCAGGTCATGCCGGGCGCCCGGGATGACGACCAGCTCGATGCCGGGCCCCGGCTCGGGCACGCCGAACGGGTCGGCGTCCCCGTTGATCACCAGCGCGGGCACGCCGCACTCGCGCAGCTCGTCGTCGCGTGACTTCTCCGGCTTGCCCGGCGGGTGCAGCGGGAAGGCGAGCGCGATCACGCCCACCGCCCCGCTGGCCGCAGCCGTGCGGCAGGCCACCCGGGCCCCGCTGGACCGCCCGCCCACGATGAGCTTCCCGTGCTTGGGCAGTTGCGCCATGACCGCGAGCCACGCCTCGTCGAGCGCCGGCGCCGGGGCGGGCGAGCGCTTGCCCGCGACCCGGTAGGGCTGGGTCACGAGCGCCACCGCCGCGCCCGCCTTGAGCGCGGCATCACGCGCGGCCACGATGTCGGGCGCATCGACGTCACCGCCCGCTCCGTGCCCGAGCACGACCAAGCACCGGGCCTTTTTCCGGCCCGGTGGCTTGAACATCTCGACTCGCGCGTCCCCGCGCGGGGTTTCCACAAGCACGACTCCTGTTTAACAGGCGACCGTGCGGGCGGCCTCTCTTTTGAGCAACGGCATGTCGGACGGACCCTCGTATCGTGCGTTGACGGGCCGGCGCGGGGCCGGGATCAGCTCACCGGCCGACACGATGACGTCGCCGCCGTCGTCCGGATGGTGCGGTTCTTCCGGCTGGACCGGAGTGCGCCAGGCGACGAGCATCGCGCGCCGTTCGCGCGCGGTGGTGCCGCCCCAGACGCCGTGGCAGTCGCCGACGCTGAGCGCCCAGGCGAGGCAGGCGCCCGCGACCGGGCAGCGCTCGCACAGGTCGACCGCGTCGTCGACGGGCGCCATGGGTACCGGAAAGAAAGTCTCGGGATCAACGGTCTGGCACACGCCCCTGGTGCGCCACGCGTTGTCGTGTCTGTCCGTAACCGCGCGAATCAAGCGAGGATCGCGTCTGGCCGCGGCCACTTCCTGTGGGCGTGGTACTCGCGCCCGTGTCATTGCCCCACCTCCCCCGTGGAGTCGACGGTGGTCACTCCTTGTAATCCCGCCGACGTTGTTGCTTACCGCATCATGAGCGATTGATACAAGGGGTTCACGCAAAATTGGCCTCTCAAACCGTCACGTAAACCCCATAACTCACCGCACCATCGAATGTGACGAATGCGTTCGTGGCACGCCACCCGCACATGCTGGCCAGATCGCGACTGGCAAACTGATGTCGTGAACAAGAAGCCGGCGCCCTGGACCGCTCCGACTGCCCCCCTGCCCGTGCAGACCAGCATCCGCCTGCCCGGATCGAAGTCGATGACCGCGCGAGCACTGGTGCTCTCGGCGATCTCGGTCGGCTCGTCCACCGTGCACGCTCCGCTGCGCGCCCGTGACACCGAGCTGATGGCGGCGGGCCTGCGCGCGCTCGGCTGCAGCGTGTCCACTGTGGACGACCAGCGATGGGAGGTCCGGCCGCGCCCGCTGCACGGGCCGGCGCACATCGACTGCGGGCTGGCCGGCACCATCATGCGCTTCCTTCCCCCGCTCGCCGCGCTCGCCAACGGAGACGTCACGTTCGACGGGGATCCCTACGCCCGCAAGCGCCCGCAAGGGCCGCTGCTGCAAGCGCTGCGCGAGCTGGGGGCCGACATCGAGGGCGACAGCCTGCCCCTGACCGTGCACGGCTCCGGCCGGCTGCGCGGCGGCGAGGTAACCATCGACGCGTCGGCGTCCAGCCAGTTCGTGTCCGGCCTGCTGCTCGCCGCGCCCGACTACGACAACGGGGTCATCGTGCGGCACGTCGGCCCACCCGTGCCCAACGCGCCACACCTGCGCATGACCGTGCAGATGCTGCGCGCCGCCGGTGCCGCGGTCGACGACAGCACACCCAATGTCTGGCAGGTCGCGCCGGGGCGGATGACCGGTCGGGCCTGGCAGATCGAGCCCGACCTGTCCGGCGCGGCCCCGTTCTTCGCCGCCGCGCTGGTCACCGGCGGCCGGGTGACGCTGCGCGGGTGGCCGCGCACCAGCGTGCAGCCGGTGGACCGGGTGCGCCAGCTGTTCGCCGCGCTGGGTGGGCAGCTGAGCCTCGGCGAATCCGGGCTCACCGTCACCGGTACCGGCAAAATTCATGGCGTGGATGTCTCCCTCGCCGATGTGGCAGAGCTGACCCCGGTGGTCGCGGCCCTCGCGACGCTCGCGGACGGCCCGTCGCACCTGCGCGGGGTCGGGCACATCCGGCATCACGAAACCGACCGGCTGTCGGCGCTCGCGTCGCAGCTGTCCGCGCTCGGGGCCGATGTGAGCGAGACGCCCGACGGCCTGGCGATCACGCCGAAGCCCATGACCGGAGGGACCTTCTCCAGCTTCGACGACCACCGCATGGCGCATGCCGCCGCGGTGATCGGGCTGCGCGTCCCGGGCATCGAGCTCGACGACGTCTCGTGCACCGCCAAGACCTTGCCGGCGTTCCCGCGGCTGTGGGCGGAGATGACGCAGACTGCATGAGCCGCAAGCGGGAGTACGACGAGGACGACGTGCGGGTCCGCCCCACGCGCTTCTCGCGTCCCCGCACCCGCATCCGGCCCAAGCATTCCGAAGCCATCGACGGATTCGTCACGGCGGTCGATCGTGGTCGATACACGGTGTCGCTGGACGGCCACGAGATCACCGCGATGCGTGCCCGCGAGCTGGGCCGCAAGTCGGTGGTGGTCGGCGACGAGGTCGCGCTCGTGGGCGATGTCTCGGGCGCGCCGGGCAGCCTGGCCCGGATCGTGCGGATCAACGAGCGCCGGTCGGTGCTGACGCGCACGGCGGACGACGACGACACGACCCCCGAGGGCCGGCTTGAGCGGGTGGTCGTGGCCAACGCCGACCAGATGGTGATCGTTAGCGCGCTGGCCGATCCGCCGCCCCGGACGGGGTTCATCGACCGGTGCCTGGTCGCCGCGTATGCCGCCGACGTCGACCCGCTGCTGTGCCTCACGAAGGCCGATCTCGGTTCGCCGGACTTCGTTTTGGACTATTACTCCACTTTGGACCTGCCGCACGTGCTGACCGCTCCGGCCGACAGTCTCGAAGCGCTGAAGGATGCCCTGCGCGGCAAGGTTTCCGTGTTCATAGGCCACTCCGGCGTCGGCAAGTCCACATTGGTCAATCGGCTGATCCCCAGCGCCGGGCGGGCGGTCGGGGTGGTCAGCGCGGTGGGCAAGGGACGGCACACGTCGACGAGCGTCGTCGCGCTGCGCCTGCCTTTCTCCAAGGGCTCGTGGATCATCGACACGCCGGGGATCAGAAGCTTCGGCCTGGCCCACGTCTCGGCCGACGACCTGCTGCACGGCTTCTCCGATCTGGTCGAGGGCACGGTCAACTGCCCGCCCCACTGCGAGCACCTCGGCGGGGATTGTGCCTTGGACGCATTTGTGACCGACCCGCGCCGGCTCGCCTCCTATCGACGATTGCTGCTGTCCCGTGCTGGAGAGGCGGAGTGAGAGAACTCGAGGACGTCTGGCGGGAGCACGCCGCATCGATGCGCGGGGCGCTGGTCAAGCGGCTGGGCGATCTCGACCGCGCCGAGGAGGCCCTGCAGGAGGCGGTCGCCCAGGCGCTGCGGCACTGGCCCGACGAGGGTGTGCCGGCCAACCCGGCGGGCTGGCTGGTGACCACCGCGTGGCGCAAGGCGGTCGATCAGCTGCGGCGTGAGGAGGTGGGGAAAACCAAAATCGCTTATACGGTACCGATTGGAGCCCCCGATTCCGACGATCTCCTCGCGCTGATCTTCGGTTGCTGCCACCCCAGCCTGCCCGAACAGGCCCGGATAGCGCTGACGCTGCGGGCCGTGTGCGGGTTGACGACCGAGGAGATCGCGGCGGCGTTCCTGGTGCCCGTGCCCACGATGGCGCAGCGGCTCACCCGCGCCAAAAAACTGGTGCGCTCCCGCTTCGGCATCCCCGGTCCGGAGGAGTATGGCGCCCGGCTGGGTGCGGTACTCACGGTCATCTATCTGCTGTACAACGAGGGTTACCTGGCCAACAGCAGCACGACGGCGCAGCGGCGCGACCTCGCCACGCAGGCGCTCGCCCTGGCGCGCCAGCTGGAGCTGCTGATGCCCGGTGAACCCGAGGTGATCGGGCTGGGTGTGCTGCTGGACCTGTGCGAGGCACGTTCCTCGGGACGCTTTGACACGGCGGGAAACCTTGTGCTGCTTGCCGACCAGGATCGGTCCACTTGGGACAGTGCGCTGATCAAGCGGGCGGTGCAGCGGCTGGACCGTGTGCTGCTGCGCAGAAAAGCTGAACTTCTGGGTCGCGGTCGTCTCGCCTCGGCCCCCAGCGGCGACGGCACTGCCGCCGGGTCCACGCGGCCTCCGCTGGCGACCGCCAGACCGGGGCCCTATCAGATCCACGCGGCGATCGCGGCGCTGCACGCGACCGCACCGTCCTATGCGGACACCGACTGGCTGCAGATCCGCATGCTTTACATGGAGTTGCACCGCCACACCGGCAACCCGCTGGCGCTGCTGTCGGCGTCGGTGGCGACATGGCACGCGCGCGATGCCTCGGCCGGGCTCGCCGAGGTCTCCCGGTTGGCGGGCGAGCTTGACGGGTACCGGCTATATCATGCGACAAAGGCCCGCATGCTGCAGGAACTCGGACGGGAGGACGAGGCCCGGTCGGCTCTGGAGCGGGCCCTCAGCCTGACCGTGAATCCGGCCGAAAAGGCACTGCTCACCGACCGCCTTCTCGCGAGCGCGTGAGATCGGCTAGGTTGTCGCCCATGGCACGCCTTGATGACGATCTCGCGCTGGCACACGTGCTGGCGGACACCGCTGATGCGATCTCGATGCAGCGGTTCAAGGCGCTGGATCTCTACGTCGAGTCCAAGCCCGACCTGACGCCGGTGTCCGACGCGGACACGGCGGTGGAGAAGGCGCTGCGTGCCACGCTTGCCCGCACCCGCCCGCGGGACGGTGTGCTCGGCGAGGAATTCGGGGTGACCGGGGCCAACAGCAACCGGCAATGGGTCATCGACCCGATCGATGGGACAAAGAACTTCATCCGGGGGGTGCCGATCTGGGGCACGCTCATCTCGCTGATGGAGGGTGACACGCCCGTGGTCGGGCTGGTGTCGGCGCCCGCGCTCGGACGGCGGTGGTGGGCGGCGCGTGGCGTGGGCGCATATGCCGGGCGGCACCAGGCCAACGCGATCCCGATCAAGGTCTCGGGCGTGCGGCGGCTCGCGGACGCGAGCTTCTGCTACTCCTCGCTGGACGGGTGGGAGCAGACGGGCCGGCTCGCGTCGGTCCTGGATCTGATGCGCAAGACGTGGCGAAGCCGCGCATACGGCGACTTCTACGGCTACATGCTGCTGGCCGAGGGCGCGGTCGACATCATGGTCGAGCCGGAGTTGATGGTGTGGGACATGGCCGCGCTCGTGCCGATCGTGACCGAGGCCGGGGGCACGTTCAGCGACCTGTCCGGGCGGCCCGGGGTGGGCGGGGGCTCCGCCGTCGCGACAAACGGGCAGCTACACGACGATGTGCTGGAGAGACTGACACCCTCCGGACTTCACGCCCTGTGATCGCGGCCACCCACTTCAGTTACTCGGCTCCTACCATGGGCATGGTCGACCCCTAAGGGTCTAAGCTTCGTTGGTGGTCTCTACCGGGTGGTGGTTTCTCGCGGCAATGATCGCCGCCTACGGCATCGCCAACCTGCTGCAGTCCATGGCCGCCACCAAGACCGCGAGCACCGAGACGCTCGACCCAGGGCTGCTGCTGCGGCTGTTCGGACACCGGATCTACCTGGCGGGGCTCGGCTGTCAGATTCTGGGCTTCTTTCTGGCACTGGCCGCGCGGCGCGACCTCCCGCTGTTTCTGGTGCAGTCCGCCGTGACCGCTGGGCTGTGCGTGACGGCCGTGCTCGGGGTGATCTTCCTGAAGTGGAAGCTCCCGCGGGCCGAGATCATCCTGCTGGTGGCCGTCGTGCTGGGCATCGGGGCGCTGGCGGCATCGGCCGAGCCGAGCAAGGGCGAGCAGCTGGGCTGGAAGGGCATCGTCGCGCTGATCGTCGCCCTGGCCATGATCGCGGGTGGGAGTGTGTTCGCGGCCCGGATCAAGGGTGTGCTCGGTTCGGTGGTGCTCGGTTCGATCGCCGGGCTGTGCTTCACCTGCGCGGCCATCGCGGCCCGCCCGCTGGCCGGATCGCAATCGGTGGCGGAGTTCGTGTTCAACCCCCTGCTGTTCCTCGTGATCGCCAACTCGCTGACCGGGCAGCTGCTGCTGGGCCTGGCCATGCAGCGCGGGTCCACCAACGCGGCCGTGGCCGGCATGGACGCGGCCGGAGCCATCCCGGCTGCGGTCCTCGGGTTGCTCGTGCTCGGTGACCGGATGCGACCGGGGCTCGAGCTGCTCGCCGTGGTCGGGTTCGTGGTCACCATGGGCGCGGTGATCGCCTTGACGCGCTATGCCGAGCCCCAGCACGAGCTGGTCGTTGAGCCCGTGCCGATCCCCCTGCGGCGCACGTCGGCCACCGTGCCGGGCCTGCCGCCGCACCCGGCGCGCGGGGTGGCCGAGTGCTCGACCGCGACCGCCAAGACCCACGTGACGGTGGCCCTCCAGCGCCCGCTCACCCGGCCCCAGCCGCAACACGCGGACGTCTCCTCCTGACTGCGCTCACCGCTGCGCGGCCGCGCCAGGCCGGCATGGACGTGATGAGCACGGCGTCGGCAATCCGGCACCGGCCAGACGGCTTCTGTGTGCCTCAGGTCAGGCGCGCTCAAAAGTGAGGTCGAAGTCCTTCCGCCAGGTCCTGCCCGCGTCCTGCGACGCCTCCCAGCGGCCGAGGATCCGGTCGGTCTCGACGTCGGCGATGAAGCGCTGGTGCATGTCCGGGTCCTCGCGGGTCATCGTCCAGTGTCCGCCGTCGAAGGTCATGGCGTACTGGCGGCAGACGCCGCGGTCGTCTTGGTAGAGCGCCACGAATCGGTCGCTCGGGTCGCTGCGCCCGAGGACGAGGCTCATCTCGGAATGCACGTGCCGGCCACCGCCGAACTGTGTGCGCACGGCCAATAATGACTCCCCGAACCATTCGATGGTGGTGATGCCTGGCACCGTGGTGCCGGGCGGTTCGATGAACCAGGCGTTCGAGATCGTCGTCGTCCACTGGCCGACGAGCCCGCCCAGCTTCGCCATTTCGGCGTTGCGCATCATTCCTCCGATCGGTTCGGCCGCCACGCGATGCCAGCCCGGCCACGGTCGGCCCGCGTCGCGGTCCGGCCAGTCTGTGCCATTCACAAGCGCGGGTCAAAGACGTCAGTCGCGGCGGGTGGGGCGGCTCGGTGCGGTTGTCGGCCTGCCGACGGGATCCGGGGGATTCACGTCCACCGGTCGACTGGGCATCGACGTGGGTCTTGTCGGGTGGCTGGGCGTGGGCAGGCCGGAAAACGGAGGTCCGGGCCTGCCGGTCGGGCTGGCGCTCGCCGGGTCGGGCACCGGGCTGGCACCGCGCGTGGAGGTCACCAGGCCGGTGCAATAGTCGCCGATGTTGTTTTCGCCACCGGCGGCTGCCGCGAGGGCTTCCGTCTGCGTGGAGGCGCCGTTGAGGTAGGCGGTGCATTGGCCAACGAGCGCGGGAGAGGGTGAAGGCGCAGGGCTGCGCGACGGTGTGGGCTTCTCACCCGGTACCAAATCATCAATAATGCCGGTGCCGGCGAGGGCGACTCCACCGGCCAGAGCGACCCCGGCGGTTACCAGGGCCACCTTGGCGGTCAGGAGCCTGGCCGGCGCCATGGCGAGGGCGAATGGGAGCCTCCGCCGCCGCGGGCGGAGCTTGGCTTCCCGGAACGCGGCCATGATTTCATGCTCACCGGCCAACGGCTCCCGGGAGGGCTGTGCGGCCGCCGCGCGAAGGATCGCTATGAGCGGATCGTCGTGGCCGGTTTGAAGGCCCAACTCCCGCAATGGGTCGTTGTCTTTCCGCTTTTTTATCATCTGGTACCCCTTGGCGTCGGCGGTGGTGCCGGCCAGTCGGTCGGTGGATGCGGATCGTCGTCCTGGCCCGGTGTGGCGCGAAGGTATTCGGCAAGGCGGCGCAGGCCGCGCAGCGCATTGACGCGGATGGCCCCGGGGCGTTTGCCCACCACCCGCCCGGCGGCGTGGGTGTCAAGGCCCATGACCGCGCGCAGCATGACGGCTTCGGCCTGGTCCCGGGGCAGGCGAGCGATGAGCGCGACGGCCTGCTGGGTGGCGATCGCGTCGGCCGCGAGCTCGGCCGCGTCGGGGCCGTCGCCGGCATCCGGGAGGTCCGATTCGGGCAGTAGTTGGTATGGGCGACGCCGCTGGCGGCGGATGTGGTCGATGGCCCGATTACGGGCGACGGTCGCGGCCCAACCGCGAAACTTGTCGTAGTCGCCGCGGAAGGACGAAAGGTCGCGCACGATGTGCAGCCACGCCTCCGACGCCACGTCCTCGGCCTCGTCGCCGACGAGGACCCACAGATAGCGGCGCAGCAAGGGTTGGGTGGCTCGGTACAGGCTGCGGAAGGCGTCCTCGTCGCCCTCCTGCGCGGCAACGATGGCCTCGGACAGCTGCGCTTCGTCCGTGTTCATCCGCAGCCGAACATGCTTTTCGTCATTGACGGTCGTTTTCTTGATGTACGGAGGCTATGCGGCGTCGGGGCACATCAAAGACCAGCGTCGCCGAGCGGCGTGGTGTCACACCCGGCGGGGGTGTAACGCGCGCGCCGGTGTGAGCGCTGGAACGTGATAGCACCTGCTCCACCATCACCGCGACTTGCGGCGGTGGGCATGAATAGGTCGCCTCCCCACAAGGGCCGCCCGCAGCATCTCACCCCCCACCGCTGCGGGCGGCCTCCTCATCAGACTTCCCGCCGCCCGTGCCCCCCATCGATCCCCCGGGCGGCGGGGCCGTCCTCAGCGATGCAGCATTGCCCCCTTGAGCACCTTGTCCACGGCGTTTTTCGGCGCATGCAGCGCGAGGCCGACGAGGTTGAGGTCGGCGGTCTTGACGGCGCGCACGGCGGCTCGGTTGTCGGCGTCGTTGCCCGTGGCGAACAGGTCCTCGGTGTAGACGGCGACGGTGAGCCCACGCTGCAGCGCACGTTGGTGTGCCGCCGCCAGGACCGCGGAGTCGCCCTCGAACACGAGAACCGGCTGACGGAACATGGCGAGGTATTTCACCCCGTCGGCGTCGGCGTAGAGGTCGCCCAGCAACTCGGGCGCGCCGCCCATGATGGCGCCGGCGAGGAACGCGGTCACGTTGAGGCCCTGCCACTGGGCCAGGTCGTTGCGGAGCAGGACCGCAATCTTGGTGTCGAACACCGTCCCATCGTGATTTCTTTGCAGAAGGCGGGTCTTGTACGTTTTTCACATGGCCGACGTGCGTGCCTGGAAGCCCGCGGTGGACGGGATCGCCGAGGTCTTCCACGCGCACTTCACCACGCACGCCTATCCGCTGCACACGCACGACACGTGGACGTTGCTGATCGTGGATGACGGGGCGATCCGGTACGGACTGGATCGGCACGAGCATGGCGCGTGGCGCGGTGACGTGACGCTGCTGCCGCCGCATGTGCCGCATGACGGGCGTTCCGCGCGCAGTGGCGGATTTCGTAAACGCGTGCTCTATCTGGACTCGTCGGTGCTCGGCGACGACCTGATCGGCGCGGCCGCCGACCACCCGAGCCTGGCCGATCTCGTGCTACGGGAGCAGATCCACCGGCTGCACGAGTCGCTGCTGTGGCCCGAACCGCTGGAGTCGTCGAGCCGGCTGGCGTTGGTACAGGAGCGAATCCGCGCGCACCTGCGTCCACAATGGAGAGTTGCGAAGCCGATCGGCGTGGCGGAGCAGATGCGGGAGTTGATGGACGCACGCGTCGCGGAGGGCGTTTCGCTGAGAGATGCGGCTTTGGCGATCGGTGCCCATCCCGCGCATCTGGTGCGGGCGTTCACGCGCCGATTCGGACTCCCGCCGCACCGGTACCTGACCGGGCGCCGGATCGAGCTCGCCCGCCGCCTGATCCTGGCCGGCATGCCGTTGGCCCAGGTCGCCACGGCCGCCGGGTTCTACGACCAGGCCCACCTCACCCGGCATTTCAGGCGCCATCTTGGGATAACGCCGGGCAACTACTTCACACGGACGTAACGGCACGCTTAAATTAGTCCATGGAAGCGCTCCCACGCATTGGGCTGCTGCTCGCTGCCGTCATGACGGCGGGCTCATTAACCGGCGGCACCGCCCAAGCCGCCCCACCCCCATACAACTACGCCGAGGCCCTGCAAAAATCGGTCTGGTTCTACGAGGCCCAGATCGCAGGGCCGAAGCCCGCCTGGAGCCGCGTTGCCTGGCGCGGCGACTCGGCCATGAACGACGGCGCGGACGTCGGACTCGACCTCAAGGGAGGCTGGTTCGACGCCGGAGACCACGTCAAGTTCGGATTCCCGATGGCAAGCACGACCACCATGCTGGCATGGGGCGCCGTCGAATACCGGACCGCGTACCAGAACAGCGGGCAGCTCACGCATCTGCTGAACAATCTGCGCTGGGTCAACGACTATTTCATCAAGGCACACCCGTCGCCCAATGTCCTCTATGGACAGGTGGGTCACGGTGGGCAGGACCATGCCTGGTGGGGGCCTGCCGAAGTGATGAAGATGGCTCGCCCGGCGTACAAGATTGACGCGTCGTGCGGCGGCACCGACCTGGCCGCCGAGACGGCCGCTGCCATGGCCGCGTCGTCGATGGTGTTCCGGCCCACCGACGCCGCATATGCCAACACGCTTGTCACGCATGCGACGCAGCTGTACAACTTCGCCGACACGGTGCGCAAGAAGTACCACGAGTGCATCACCGACGCGCAGGGCTACTACCAGTCCTGGAGCGGGTTCAACGACGAGCTGGTGTGGGGTGCGATCTGGATGTATCGCGCGACCGGGCAGCAGTCCTATCTGGACAAGGCGCGGCAGTACTACGCCAACCTCGGCACCGAACCGCAGTCGACCATCAAGTCGTACAAGTGGACCCAGGACTGGGACGACAAGTCGTACGGGTCGTATGTGCTGATGGCCAAGCTGACCGGACAGCAGCAGTACATCGACGACGCGAACCGGTGGCTGGACTACTGGACGGTCGGCGTCAACGGGCAGCGCATCACCTACTCGCCGGGCGGCCAGGCGTGGCTGCAGCAGTGGGGATCGCTGCGCTATTCGGCCAACACGGCGTGGGTCGCGTTCGTCCACGCCGATGCGCTGGCGGATACGACGCGGAAGGCCCGCTACCACGATTTCGCGGTCAGTCAAATCAACTACATTCTCGGCAACAATCCGCACAATCGAAGCTACATGATCGGATTCGGCACGAACTCCCCGCGCAATCCGCATCACCGGACGGCACACGGCTCGTGGACCGACAGCATCCAGAACCCGACCGACAACCGGCACCTGCTCTACGGCGCGCTGGTAGGCGGGCCAGGCTCGGCCAACGACTCCTATGTGGACGACCGGAGCAACTTCCAGGCGAACGAGGTCGCCACGGACTACAACGGCGGGCTCACCTCGGCGCTGGTGCGGATGTATTCGGAGTTCGGCGGCACGCCGCTGGCCAACTTCCCGCCCGCGGAGACGGTGGACGACAACGAGTTCTACATCGAGGCCGGTGTGAACGCGTCTGGTACCACATTTACAGAAATGAAAGCCACCGTCTACAACAAGTCTGCCTGGCCGGCAAGGGCACTCACCCAGGGGTCATTCAGATACTATTTCACTTTGGACGGTGCGACGACACCCGCGCAAATCACGCTGTCCTCGGCATACAACCAGTGTTCGGCGCCGAGCGGGCCGACGCAGCTCAGCGGAAACGTCTACTACGTGACGGTTTCCTGTGCCGGGCAGTCGATCGCGCCCGCCGGGCAATCGGACTGGCGGCGCGAGGTGCAGTTCCGCATCGCGAGCTCGGGGACCTGGGATCCCACCAACGACTACTCCTATCAGGTCGCCATCTCGCGCAACGCGAAAATGACACTCTACGATGGCGCGAATCTGGTGTGGGGTACGCCGCCCGGCGGCGGTGACACGCAGCCCCCGACCGCCCCTGGTGCCCCTACCACCGCGGGCATGACCTGCACGACGGTCAACCTCACCTGGGCAGCGTCGACTGACAATGTCGGTGTCGTGGCATACGACATCTACCGGGGCACGACGCTGGTCGGGACGACGCCTAACACGACCTTCACCGTCACGGGCCTGTCCGGCGCGACGACATACACGTTCACCATCCGGGCGCGGGACGCGGCCGGAAACACGTCACCGCCGTCACCGCCGACCACGGTCACCATGCCGGCCTGTCCGGTGGACAACATCCCGCCGTCGCAGCCGGGCACACCCACGGCCTCGTCCATCACTTCGACGTCGGCCACGCTGAATTGGGCCGCCTCGACGGACAACGTGGGCGTGACAGGGTACGACGTCTACAACGGCACGACCCTGCTCGGCACGTCGACCACCAACACGTTCAACGCCACCGGCCTCACACCGTCCACTTCGTACACTGTGACGGTGCGGGCGCGCGATGCCGCGGGCAACGTGTCGACCGCATCGGCGCCTGTCACCTTCACCACGACGGGCGGCGGCGCGAGTTGCGATGTCGCGTACGCTGTGGAAAGCAGTTGGGGCGGCGGCTTCACCGGCAAGATAACCATCAAGAACACGGGCACCACGACCATCAACGGCTGGACGCTGCGATTCCCGTTCACGGCAGGGCAGACCCTGGTGCACGGCTGGTCCGCCACCTGGGCTCAGTCGGGCGTCAACGTGTCGGCGACCGCGCAAGACTGGAACCGCACGATCGCGCCAGGCGCATCGGTGTCGATCGGGTTCAACGCCAGCTGGTCCGGCTCCAACCCGGAACCGACCTCGTTCACCCTCAACAACAACCCCTGCACCGTCTCGTAACCCTCCCCAGGGCCCACGCCGCCGGCCACCCTTCGGCGGCGTGGGCCTCACTTCTGCCCCGAGCGACCCTGGCTCCGCCTAACGCGGCGGTCGCCTTTGGCCTGACGCGGGCCCTCACTTTGCGTCAGACGGCGGATGCCCAGCCACGCGATCCCGACCGCGCCCAGCGCCTGCAGCGCGCTCCACCGGGTGCGGCTCGGGCCAGGAAACGCCTACGGCTCCTCGATGGCGGCGATGCGATATTTGTGCACGTCGGCGGAGAGAATGGGCGGCACGTCGAGCTCCGGGCCGCCGGAGGTGCGGAAGCGGTGCATGTCCTCATCGGACTCCCACCGCTCGAAAACGTTGATGCGCCCTGATTCGATCGGGTCGGCCGCCTGCACGAAATCCAGACACCCCGGCGCCGCACGGGCCCACCGGGCCACATCGGCTACCGCCTCCAGATAGCGATCCCGATCGTCATCGTCTACATGGAGCGTTCCGGCGATGATCAGCATGAACCCAAACTACCGACCGTGTCCGCCGGCGCCAACACGGCGGCTGAGACGGTCGACGCGGGGGCTGGAAGAAACTGCCCGGCACGCCGACGGGCTCCTGCTGATGCCAGATGTGCACAGCTGCTGGCGACGACCACCGCGATGATGCTGTTGCTGTCCATAGGCCTGGCATTGGTGTGCGGCCAGGCCGCCGCTCGCGCGGCGACGAAATGGCGGCCCGCTGGCGACTAGTGCGAAGGCCCGCCCGCTGTAGACAGGGGGTGGGCCGCCTCCGCAGGCAGGAGGCGGCCCACCGGTTTTGGGAGCGGGTGTACCGCGTGCGGTTTACCCGTTACCTGTTACCCGTTGGGGAACAGGTAGGCGAAGTCGGCGAAGGCCATGGCCACGTCGGACTGCGCCCAGAAGCGGTGGTAGGTGAACGTCGGCGCCGGGCCGCCGTTCAGGTAATTCTGGATCTTCTGGAAGTCCGGGTCGGACCGGTAGAACGACCGGATGTCCAGGAAGGACTTGCCGGACTGGATGACGTCGCCGTTGGGCATTTCACCGGTCCAGCCTGGCGGGACGTAGAGGCCGTCGCCCGTCGACGAGTTGTACACGTCGTCGAAGCGGCGGTAGTCCTCGCGGGTCTCCAATGTGGACACGCCCTTCGACTCGGCGCGCGCGAACAGCGCGTCGATGATGGCCTTGCCCGTGTTCTTCGCGGCCGCGTTGTTGGCGCGAGCCGCGTAGAACAGCAGCGTGCGTGCCAGTGCCGCGGCAACGCCGACGTCCTGGCCGGTGCTGGTCACCTGCACGTGCAGGTTGGTGTTGGGCTGCGGGCTGGACGGGTTCCACGTGTTGGGGGCGCCGGTCCACTCCAGCTCGTTCGGGATGGCGAACGTGGTGGCGTTGGCCGTCGTGTTGGCGATCGCCCAGGGCACCCACTTGTCCAGCAGTGCCTTGGCGGTGGCGTTGCCCGTCTGCTGGTACAGCTCCGCGATGCGCTGCATCGACCAGACCTGCATGCCGAACCAGCGGTTCGACGGCGGGTCGTGGTAGACCGGCTTCACATCGTAGAACATGCCGTAGAACGTGGGCGTGCCCGCGGGCGGCTGACCGTAGTCACCCTCCCAGCTGTTGGTCGCGCCACCGGCGATGCCGCCCTCAGCGGACTGCAGCCAGGTGTAGAACTCGAGCTGCCGGTTGAAACTGTTGGTCCAGTCCTGTACTGCGGTCGGGGACTGCGGCCGCAGCGAGGGCACCTGAGTCAGCGCATAGGCTGCCATCGGATTCTGGTACCCGAAATGGTTGAAGCTGGATCCGATCCGCCAGGACCATTGTGCGTTCAGACCGCCACCCCACGCGTAGTACCAAGACATCAGGTAGTGCGCGGAGTCGCGACCGGTGCCCGCCGGGCAGGTCATCGGGCCCACACAGTTGCCAATGCGCTTGAAGTACTTGTCGAACATCGCGTAGCGCAGGTAGTCGCCCATCTTCGCGGCCTTGGAAATGGTCGACGAGATCTGCGACTGCCGGCCCTGCGCGGTCGCCCACTGCAGCGCCCAGTATGCGGCCTGCACGGCACGGGCGTCAGCGTCCGGCGCGTTGGTGTACTTCCATTGCGCCGCAGGCGTTCCGTTGGACTCGCGGGTGAACAGGTCGAGGTAGCCGTTGGGCCCGCCGAAGTTGAGATTGTCGCAGGACGGCTGCGGAACAGTCTCCCACACCGACTCCTGCGGGCCCCTCTGGAAGGTATTGATGTAGGCAGGGCGTGTGGTCCCATTGCCACACCGGCCGAAGCCGTAGACGTTGTCCACGTCGAGCAGCCAGTGCATGCCATAGATGCTTCCGGTGCCGTAGGTGCTCTGCAGCTCACTCCTGAGCGGGTCGGAACCGACGGGCACGTTGGGCTCCAGCAGCGACGGGTACGACGACGGCAGCATGTGCTCCGCCGCGTACTGCGGGGTGCCCGCGGCACCCGCTGTCGGCTGGTCCTGCGCGGACGGGATGATGTACTGCTCCATCACGGTCCACGCCTGGTTGAAGCGCGTCCAGTCCTGGCTGTACCGGCCGTAGTAGGCCTCAAGCCACAGCCAGTAGCTGAACGCCTCGCTGGTGGTCTCGTGCCCGTGGTCGGGCGCCTCGACGATCAGCGTCTCGATCGAGTGGTAAGGCACGCCCTCGGGCGAGAAGTACCCGTTGGCAGGCGCCTTGATCTTGTTGTACTGGTCCAGGAACCGTTGCACGTACACGTTTCCGTCGTTCTCGGACTCGGTGGCCGTGACGACTGCGCTGGTGTAGCCGGTGGCCGCGGCGGTGATCGTGGCCGAGCCGGCTGTGGTGTCGGCGTCCTCGGCGGCCGAGACCGTGGCGTTCTGCACGGTCTGCCAGTTGGACGGGGTGAACGTCAGGGTCGGCGGTGCGACCGTGATGTCGGAGTCACCCGAACGGGACAGCGAGACCGTGACGTTGGCCGACGGCGCGGCCGACAGCCGCAGTCCGAGCGGTGTGTTGCCGCCCTCAGGCACGGTGAGCATGGTGCTCGAGGCCACGATGCCGGGGTTCGGCGACTGCTCCACGATGACCGTCACGTTGGCCGTGTTGGATGCGCCGCCGTTGTCGATCGCCTTGGCCTGGAACACATATGTGCCGACGGGCAAGGCCGTCACCGGCCACTGGTACGGCGCTCCCGTGTCCTCGCCGAGCAGCATGCCGTCGCGGTAGAACTCCACTTTGGACACCGTGCCGGGCGCCGTGTCGGTCGCCGTCGCGTTGATGGTGAACGACGCGGGTGCCGTGTAGCGGGTGTTGTTGGCGGGGCTCGTGATGCTCACGGTCGGGGGCGGGTTGACGCCGCCGCACGTGACGCCGTTGACGGCGAAGGATGTGGGGTTGGAGAAGGTGCCGGACCAGCGGCCTTGGAAGCCGATCTGCGTCGATCCACCCGTGCCGATGTTACGGTTCCAGCTCAGCGGAACGGCCGTCACGTTCTGCCCGGATTGTGAGAAAGTCGCCGACCAGCCGGGCGGGTTCAGCGTCTGTCCACTCGGGAGAGCGAAGGTGAGGGTCCAGCCGGCCCAGGGGTCACCGAGATTGCGGACGGTGATGTTGGTCGTGAAGCCACCGCTGGTGGGACTCTCGTTCCATCGGTTGGGGGTGTAGATCACTTCACAGGCGACCGCGGCATGCGCCGGACCCGCCGATACGGCGACACCCGCGACCACCAGTAGTCCGGATAGCGCCATAGCGATGCGTCTTTTAAAAACCACGAAAACTCCTCGCGGGTACCCGTTGCGGCTTGGCGAAAAGCACGCAACGGCAAAGGGACTTGAGTAGTGACAGGCGACGCCTCTGCCCAGAGTCCACCCGTCGGCGTGTTGCGCTACGACTCCCAGTCGCGAGTGCCACCAGTCTCACATGGAAGCGCTCCCATTCACAAGAGCCATTACGTGACGGCTCCGGGTGAACGTTGGCTAGGCGCTCAGTTCGGCGCGCGCCGACTCGATCCAGTTGATGATGCCGCGGGCGCCGACCGCTTGCGCGGTTGCCATGGCCTCGTCGAACAGGGACTCGGCGGCGGCGTGGTCGCCCGTCTCGTGGGCGTGGAAGGCGAGCGAGAGCAGCCCGGCGGCCACACCCGGCTGGAAGCCCACCTCACGGCGCAATGCGACCGACTGCTCCAGCAGCTCGCGGGCCGTGTCGGGGTTGCCGGCCGCCATCTCGGCGAAGCCGATATGCCGTACCACATAAGAGAGGGTCAGTTTGTCGTCGACGGCCAGGGCCAGGTCGCGTGCGCGCTGCAGGTGCGGGAGCGCGGTGTCGTGGTCACCGTGCACAACCTGGTGATAGGTGCCGAGCCAGAACAGGGCCTCCGCCTCGCCGCGGGTGTCGCCCAGGCCGGAGTACAGCTCGACCGCGCGCTCGAACCGGCCGGGCTGGTATGGCTTGCGGTCGGCCAGGAACTGGGCGTGCACGAGGCGCCCGCGGGCCAGGGCGAGATCAGCCTCCACACTGTCCAATTCGGAGTGGCCGTTGGCCACGGCGCCGTCCTCGCCGCCGAACACGGCCCTTTCGTACCAGTCCTTCGCGCGTACCAGCCGCTCATCCATTGTTGCCCCTCGTTTGTCGTAGGTACCCGCTATGGTGTCCCCATGTTGGACGGGCAGATCGTAGTCTCCGGGCTGACCAAGGTTTATGGCGAGGTCAGGGCGGTCGACGACCTGTCGTTCACCGTCCAGCCCGGCCGCGTGACGGGATTTCTTGGGCCCAACGGCGCGGGCAAGACCACGACGCTGCGCATGATCCTCAACCTCGTCACGCCGACCGCGGGCACGGCGACCATCGGGGGCCGGCGCTACTGCGACCTGCGCGAGCCGCTGCGTGAGGTGGGCGCGATCCTGGAGGCGTCGAGCGCGCATCGCGGCCGCACCGCGCGCAACCACCTGCGGGTGATCTGCGCGGCGGCCGGGTTCCCGCTGTCCCGCGCCGACGAGGTGCTGGAGCTGACCGGGCTGCGCTCGGCGGCCAAGCGAAAGTTCCGGGGCTATTCCTTGGGCATGCGGCAGCGCCTGGGCATCGCGGCCGCGATGCTCGGCGACCCGCGCGTGCTGATCCTCGACGAGCCGGCCAACGGGCTCGACCCCGAGGGCATCCGCTGGATGCGCGACCTGCTGCGGGCGCTGGCGAGCGAGGGGCGCACCATCCTCGTGTCCAGCCACCTACTGTCCGAAATGGAGCTGCTCGCCGACGACGTGGTCATCATCGCCGACGGGCGTTTGGCGGGGCACGGAGAGGTGGCCGGCATGGTCAGCGGCAGGGCGGTGGGCGAGCGGGTGCGGGTGCGCACGCCGCACCCCGAGAAGTTGCTGGCCGAGTTGGGCTCCGAGGTGACCGCGCAGTCCGACCCGTCGGGCCTGCTGATGGTCACCGGCATCAGCGCACCCGCCGTCGGCGCTGCCGCGTTGCGCGCCGGCGTCGAGCTGCACGAGCTGGTCGCCGAGCGGCCCGACCTGGAAGACGTGTTCCTCGAGCTGACCGCGGGCCGGGCGGCGATCCGATGACTTTGAAAAGGGTGGCGGCCCGATGATCCGACTCATCCGCAGCGAGCTCACTTCAGCAAAGGCGGCCCCACGATGATCCGGCTCATCCGCAGCGAGCTCATGAAGGTGCGCACCACCAACGTCTGGCTGGTGTTCACGATCGGCGTGCTGCTGTCCGCGGCCATCATGGCGATCATCTGGATCAACGTGGGCAGCTCGCAGATCGACGAGGCGCGCATCATGTTCGCCGTGCCCGAGGAGTTGTCGCCGAAGGAGAAGGAGGAGTGGATCCGCACGCACGACCTCGGGCCGATCCTGGCCAACACGGCCGCGCAGATCTACACCTCCGGCCAGTTCCTCGGCATCCTGTTCGTGATGCTGCTCGGCGCGATCGTGGTCACCAACGAATACCATCACCAGACCGCGACCGCGACGTTCCTCGCCACGCCCAAGCGCACCAAGGTGATCGTCGCCAAGCTCATCACCGCCATCAGCTTCGCCGGTTTCTACTGGCTGGTGACGACGGTGTTCAACGGCGTCCTGGGCATTCTGTTCTTTTTCTCCGAGGGATACGATCCACAGCTCGGCGATTGGACGGTCATCCGCGCGGTCCTCATGAACGGGCTTGCGTTCGGCCTGTGGGGCATCCTCGGCGTCGCCCTCGGCGTGCTCATCCGCAACCAGATCGGCGCGGTCATCACCGGCTCGGTGCTTTACGTCGTCGGCAGCTACGCCATCATCCTGGTTTACGGCCTGATCTACGCCTTTTGGATAAAGAAGCAGTGGATCCTCAGCTCGATGGTGATCTGGCCCTCCATGGCCTCACAAATCATGGTTTCACCTGAAAAGGTCTACCCGCAGAGCCCCGACTGGTGGGTCGGCGCGCTTGTGCTCGTCGGCTACGGCATCGTGTTCGGCACCATCGGCACGATGATCGCCCGCAAGCGCGACGTGTCCTGAAGATCGGGTCGTTTGAGCGGTTTATCTACATCGATTGCGACATGGTCGTTCTGGAACCGGTCGAGGGCAGCTGCGCCCGAAGCTTTTCGGCGAGGGCGTAGGCCTGCGCCCGCGTCCACGGCAGCACACCGTGCTCGGCCATCAGCACGGGGAACTGCTGCTGCTCCAGCGGCAGGCCGCGCGGGCACGGCACGACGTGCCAATGGACATGCGCGTTGCCCTGCTTGCTGCCCAGCGAGAGGACATAGGTGCGCTCGCTTGGCACGACCGCCTCGACCGCCCGCGCCACCCGGTGGATCACCGCCTGGATCGCCAGATAGGCCTCCAGATCGAAGCCGGCCACCGCGTGCTCGATGTGTGAGCGCGGGGCCACGAGCGCGTAGCCGGGCACGGTCGGATATTTGCTTAGAAACGCAATGTGCGCCCCGTCGTCGTAGAAGACCTCGTGCGAGTCATGCCCTGCGACGATGCCGCAGATGAAGCACGGCTCGCTGCGCACGCGCTCGCGATAGGCCGCCAGGTCCATCGGAATGCGCGACGCCGCAACCTTTTTCGGCACGCACATCCGCCACGACTCGATGATGAGCTCACGCAGCTCGTCGAGATCGATGGCGGCCAGCCGGACGTGGACCCAGTTGTATCTCATGTCGGACTGGCCGGGGAGCATGAACTTGTCCGGCTCGCCCGCGACGAGGGCGGCCCGCTCCCCCTTGGGGAAGCCGAACCCCATCACCGTCTCGTCGGGCGACAGCGACAGGAACACGATCTGCCCGACCCGGAACTTGATCTGGTCGCGCACCAGCACCTCATAGGCCCTCGGCAGGGCCAGCGCAACGCGCCGCACATCCGCAACGGTGATCACGCTGGAACCCTAGCCGAAAGGTGCGACGAAACCGGGCCGCGTCAACGACGCGCGAGTGCCGCCCAGGTTGGTGTGGTGGGGCGCACAAGGAGCGGCATGCGGGCCTCGGCCGGCGTGCGGTCGCCCTTGCGCTGATTGCACACGTAACACGCCGCGACCGTGTTGGCCCACGTGTTGGTGCCACCCCGCGAGCTTGGCAGCACGTGGTCGACGGTCGTGGCCTTGCCCCCGCAGTAGGCGCAGCGATGCCCGTCACGCGCCAGCACACCCGCCCGGGTCCACGTCGGCCCGCGGTTGTGCCGCCAGCGGGTCACGACATAGGTCACCAGCCGCACCACGCGCGGAATCGGGTAGATGCCGATGAGCCGATCCCCCTCGGCCTCATGGACAACCGCGACCTCGCGCAGCAACATCCGGATGGCATGCCGAACGGTGACCCGGTGCAACGGCCCCAGGTCTGCGTTGAGCACCAACACTCCCGTCACTCGGATCACCTCCCAACTTGGCGAGCTCAGGCGGACTCAGGTTAGGCTGGAGAATCGTGGTGGGACAACCGTTTTTCGCGTGACTCCGGCATACCCACGGCCGGATTGTCTAATGTGGACGCGCAACCGAAGACCTGACTCGCGTTACACGGGCTGGGATGCCGACGGCGGGTTCGCCGAGTTTGCCACCGGCCCCGGCCGCGGATTCCCGCACTCGCTCGACCGGGGCGATCAGGCGCTCGCCGATCTGGCCAACGGTCGTCCGAGGGGTGCCGGAGTCCTTACAGTTGAGGCATGAGTAACGTCGAGACCGCTCCGGCCGAGGAGCTCTGCGGTGGCGATGCGGTGGCCGACCAGACGTTCGAGCTGTTGCACGAGCGCGAGGTGGTGCTCGGCACCCGCGACGGCACGACCGTCACCCGCACGCTGCCCAACAAGGATCGCCGCATGGTGGGCGCCTGGTGTTTCCTCGACGCCTACGGGCCGACCGACATTGCGGGCAAACCGGGCATGCAGGTCGCGGCGCACCCGCACACCGGTCTGCAGACCGTGAGCTGGCTGCTCGCCGGCGAGGTCCGGCACCACGACAGCCTGGGCAGCAACCAGCTCATCCGGCCCGGCCAGCTCAACCTGATGACCTCGGGCCAGGGCATCGCGCATGCCGAGCTGTCCCCGCCTTCGCATGGCGATGTGCTTCAGGGGGTGCAGCTATGGGTCGCGCTGCCCCGGGAGAGCGCAGCCGTCGATCCCGACTTCGCGCACCACGCCGACCTTCCGGTGATCGACGCTCCGGGCGCCACGACCACCGTCATCATGGGCTCAATCGACGGCGCGGCGTCGCCCGCACGCACGTTCAGCCCACTCGTCGGCGCGGAGATAGCCGTCGAAACCGCGGCCACGATCCCTCTGCGCAAGGACTTCGAGCACGCCGTGCTGGTGATGTCCGGCGAGGTCGAGGTGGGCCTGGTGACCCTGCGGCCCGGCCCGCTGCTGTACCTCGGGCGCGGCCGCGCCGATCTGCGCATCATGGCGCGCCGGCCGAGCCGGGTGCTGTTGCTGGGCGGCGAACCGTTCGACGAAGAGATCGTGATGTGGTGGAACTTCGTCGGCCGCTCACACGACGAGATCGTCCACTTCAGACAGTTGTGGGAGTCGGGCTCGTTCGCACCCGTCACCGGAGGCTACGCGGGCGGCATCATCCCCGCCCCGCCCCTGCCCACGACACCCCTGAAACCGCGCGGCAGGGTCAGGCCGACTCACGAATGACGAGCTCCGTGGGCAGCACCACGGACTCGGGCCGCTCGCCGCCGTCGATGAGCTCCAGCAGCATGCGCACGGTCTCCTGGGCCACCCGCTCCAACGGCTGGCGCACTGTCGTAAGTAGAGGGTGGGTGGACGCCGCGACGGCCGAGTCGTCGAACCCGCCCACAGCGACATCCTCGGGCACGCGACGGCCCTGCTCGCGAAGCGCGGCCAGCGCGCCCGCGGCCATCAGGTCGGACCCGACGAACACGCCGTCCAGGTCGGGAGCTCGCTTCAACAGCTCAAGCATGGCGGCGTAGCCACCGTGGCGCGTGTAATCCCCTTGCGCGATGAGCTTCTTGGTCGCCTTGCGCCCGAGCACGTCGCAGAACCCTTCGAGCCGGTTGAGCCCGCCGGGCGTGTCCAGCGGCCCGGTGATCGTGGCGATCTTGCGCCGCCCCTGCTCGACCAAGTACCGCGTCATCTGCCGGGCACCCTCCCGGTCGTCGGCCGCCGCGTATGGAATCACGCCCTCACGCCCGAGCACGGCCCCGCACGCGACGGCCGGAAGCGCCAGCGATTCGAGCGCCCCGACGAGCGGATCGCCCGCGTGCGTGGACAGCAGCAGCACCCCGTCGGCGTGCCCGCCGCGCAGATAGCGCACGACCCGCTCGCGGTCGCCGTCATCGCCGGCCACCATCATCACGAGCGCCACGTCCTTAGTCGCCAACCGTCGCGTGGCGACCCGCATCAGCAGGTTGAAGCTGGGATCCTCGAACAGTTTCTCCTGCGGTTCGCACAGCACCATGACAACCGTGCCTGTGCGCTGCGTGACCAGGCTGCGCGCGTTGCGATTGACCACGTATCCCGTCTCGACCACGGCACGCTGCACGGCCGCCCGCGCGGCCGTGCTCACGTAGGGGTCGCCGTTGAGCGCGCGGGAGACGGTGCCCCGGGAAACCCCCGAGGCCCGCGCCACATCGTGGATCGTCGGTCGTCGCCTAGCCCTCGTCACACCACTAACCCTTCAAAGACCCGCCGGACAGGTCGGTGCGCCAGTACCGCTGCATCGTCAGGAACAACGCGATGAGCGGGATGATGGACAGCAGCGCACCCGTGATTACCAGGTTATACAGTGCCGGCTGGTTTGCGCCCGTGGCCAACAGCGTATAGCCCGACCGTCAGCGGGAACTTCCCTGCAGTTCACGATGCCCTCGTGATGTGTCGCTCACAGACACATCAGGCCCGGCATCCGCCCCTGTGAACGTTCACAGAACCATCGACCGACACCTCTTGTCAAGGCTGCCAGACGTCAAGCTCGGCGAGGCGCTGGGCGGCACGCTCAGCGCCGACGAAGTTGGGATGCGGCCGTGCGCGCCCGGCGCGAGCGCCGCGCCTGCCTGATCCAGGAGTGCCCAAAACCCGCTCGCGGGCAGCCTGCTTCGCCTCGCCGATCGCCGCGTCCATCAAGCCGACTCCCTCCGGCAGCACCTCGCGCATTTGACGGTACGCCGCCCACGCATCGAGCTGAGGCGGTCGCCTGCCACGGGAGGACCTGATTCATTCGGCTTGAGGTGTCGGAAGTGTGATAGATATCTGTCGAATTCGTGCCCTGGCCGGGAAGGCTGGACCCATCGCTGCCGCGCCCTCTTCGGGGGGCTGCCGCTAACGGGGGCGAGGAGGGCGCGGCAGCGGCCCAGGGGCCTTGACGCCGGGCAGACAATTGGAGCACGATTCCCGTCGATCTCGCCGATGCCAAAACGGCGGATGCTGGACGGGTTTCAGCCCGGCGAGCGGGTCGACCTGGCGGGCGGCGAAGTGCGGGCGAGCGTGATCCATTGGCTGCTGCACCGCTGCCACGTCACCGGGCCGCTCCGCTCACCCGGGCAACGATCGTCAGCGCCCTCATCGCGAGCGACGGGTTCGTCAGCGATGGCGAACTTCGCCTCAACGGCTTACGCTACGCTGCGCTGTCGGGGATCGAGAACGGAGTCGACTGCCTGCCGTGGTTGTGGCTTACGCTACGCTGCGCTGTCAGGGATCGAGACCGGAGTCGACCGCCTGCCGTGGTTGCGGCTTGACCCGAGCGGATCCATCCCGTGCCCTTGCTCTGCTCGCTGTGCTGGCCGCCAAACCCCGCGCTGCGCCACGTTCGGGCAGCAATCCGAAAGCGTGGCTCCCTATGCCGCCAAGCGCGGCGCACTTCCATCATCGGCGACCAGATGGCACGCGGTCAGCGCGCCGGACGGGCCCACCGGGCGTAGCGCCGGGACCTCCACCGCGCACCGGTCGATCGCCACCGGGCAGCGAGGGTGGAAGCGGCATCCGGGCGGCGGATCGACCGGGCTGGGCACCTCCCCCGACAGCACGATCCGCTGTCGTGACCGCTGCGCCACCGGATCGGGCAGTGGCGCGGCCGACAGCAGCGCCTGCGTGTACGGATGGCGCGGCCCGGCGAACAACTCGTCCCGCGTGGCCACCTCCACCAGCACGCCCAGGTACATGACCGCGACTCGCTGCGCCAGGAACTCCACCGCCGCCAGGTCGTGCGTCACGAACAGGCAGGCGAACCCGAGCTCAGCCTGCAACCGCCCGATCAGGTTCAACACCGACGCCTGCACGGAAACGTCCAATGCGGACGTCGGCTCGTCGGCCACGAGCAGTGACGGCGCAGCCGACAGCGCTCTGGCCACGCTGACCCGCTGCCGCTGCCCGCCGGACAGCTCGTGCGGGTACCACCGCGCCATCTCGGCCTGCAACCCGACCTGGCCGAGCAGCTCCGCGACCCGTGCCCGCCGCGTCGAACGGTCGCCGATCCGGTGCAGTCGCAACGGCTCGGCGATGATGTCGCCCACCCGCATCCGAGGGTCCAAAGAGGACGACGGATCCTGGAACACGATGTTGAAGTCCCGCCGCAACGGGCGCAACCGCCGCCGCGACAGGTGCGCGATGTCGTTGCCGTTGACCCAAACCTGGCCGCTCGTCACCGGCACCAACCGGGTCACGCACCGGCCGAGCGTGGTCTTGCCGCTGCCCGATTCGCCCACCAGTCCCAGCACCTCACCCTTGTCGATGTGTAGGCTCACCCCATCGACCGCGCGTACCGGCCCGAAGTGCTTGACGAGCTCAACCACCTCCAGCACGCTCATTCCTTGCCTCCCAAGGGATGCCAGCACCGCGCCGGATGCCCCGCCGGCCCCGGCTCCAGCACCGGCCGCACCGATCGGCACTGCTCGGTGACCCGCCAGCACCGGTCGGCGAACGTGCACGCGTCCGAGGTCGCGCGCATGACCGGTACCCTTCCGGGAATCTCCTTCAAAACCGGTCTGCCGGGTGTGGGCACCGCATCGAGCAACCCCCGCGTGTACGGGTGTGTCGGGTGCGCGAACAGCCGGTGGACGCCCGCCTGCTCGATGACCCGGCCCGCATACATGACCACCACGCGGTCGGCGATGTCGGCGACGACGCCTAGATCGTGCGTGATGAGCAGCAGCGCGGTCCCGATCTCGTCGCGCAGGTTGCGCAGCACGTCCAAAATCCCGGCCTGCACCGTCACGTCGAGCGCGGTTGTCGGCTCGTCGGCCACGAGCAGCTTCGGCCGGCACGCCACGGCCATGGCTATCATCACGCGCTGCCGCATGCCGCCGGACAGCTGATGCGGGTATTCCCCGATCCGCCTGCCCGGCAAGGGAATCCCGACCAACTCCAACAGCTCGATGATGCGGGCTCGCGACGACGCGCCCTGGTGCCGCTTGAGCACCTCGCCGATCTGACGCCCGACCGTGAGCACCGGATTGAGCGAGGTCATCGGCTCCTGAAAGATGTAGGCAATATCCCTCCCCCGTGCTCTGGGCGATGGCCGAACTCCGTTGAGCTGAATGGCACCCGCGACGGAAGCGTTACGGGGCAACAGATCCGTGAGTGCGAGGGCCGTCACACTCTTGCCGCACCCCGACTCTCCCACCAGCGCAACGACTTCACGCGTCGCCACGGAGAACGACGCCTCGTCCACCGCGAGCACGGGACCTTCCTCGGTCCGAAACCGTACCGTCAAATCTTGAACCTCAAGCAGACTCATCGCCGGCTCTCCCTAGGATCGAGCGCGTCGCGCAACCCGTCACCCAAAAGGTTGAGCGCCAGCGTGAGCACCACAATGGTCAAGCCGGGAAACACGGCCATCCAGGGGCCGTCGCGCACAAACGTCTGCGCGTCCGCGAGCATCACCCCGAGCGACGGCGTCGGCGGCCGAACCCCCAGGCCCAGAAACGAAAGCACCGCCTCACCGATGATGGCGCCCGGAATGGCAACGGTCGCCTGCACAATCAGCGCGCTCACCGCATTGGGCAGGATGTGCCGCAGCAAAACCGTGGCATCTCCGGCCCCTCCGGCCACCGCCGCAGCCACGAAGTCCATGCCCCGCAAGCGAAGCGTCTCGCTGCGCATCACTCGCACGACGGCCGGAATCTGCGCGATCCCAATGGCGATCACCGCAGTGCTCAGCGATGGACCGAGGATCGCGGCCAGCCCGACCGCGAGCACCAGGAACGGGAACGCCAGCGCCGTATCGGTCAACCGCGAAACCAGTGGGTCGAGAAACCCGTAGAATCCCGCCAACAGTCCTAATGGGACACCGACGGCGAGCGACAGCGCAACCGAAAGCAGCCCAACGGTGACCGACGCCCGTAGCCCAAAGATCGCCCGGGAAAGCTGATCCCGCCCGATGCTATCCGTGCCAAATATGTGGGTACCGGATGGAGGCCGCAGCGGCTCGGAGAAGTTCACCTGATCGAACGGAAACGGCGCCACAAACTCGGCCAGCAGCGCCGCCACCGTCGCCACGAACACGACCACCAACCCCAGCATCGCGAGCGGGTTGCGCAATATTCTCCGAACCGTCATAACGCCGGCCCACCGACCCTGATCCGCGGATCGATCACCGAATACAGCAGATCGACCACGAGGTTGATGACGATGTATGCGGTGGCCGTCACGAGCACGACGCCCTGAATCATCGGATAGTCGCGGGTGAACACCGCATCGATGGTCAACTTGCCAAACCCGGGCAGCACGAACAGCTGCTCGGTCACGACCGCACCCGAGATCAGCGCGCCCAGCTGCAGCCCGACCACCGTGATGACGACAATGAGGCTGTTGCGCAGCGCGTGCCCGAGGACGACCTGAGCGCTCGACAGCCCCTTGGCGCGGGCGGTGCGCACATAGTCGGCGGTCAGCGCGTCGAGCATCGCCGAGCGGGTCTGCCGCATGATGATGGCCGCGAGCCCGGTGCCGAGCACGGTCGCGGGCATGAGCAGGTGCCTGAACGACTCGACCGGGTCCTCGAACACCGACACGAACCCGGAGGCGGGCAGCAATGGATAGGCGATCGCCAGCGCGAGGATCGCCATCTGTCCAAACCAGAAGTTCGGCACGGAAAGCCCGAGCAGCGCAATGGCATTGGCGCCCCACTCGGCGGGCCTGCGCCTGCGCACGGCCGCCACCACACCCGTGCCGATTCCCATCAGGACCGCGATCGCGATGGCGAACACGGCAAGCTGGAGCGTGACGGGAAGCGCATGCCCGATGGACTCGGCCACGGGCAGGCCCGTGCGCGGCGACCGGCCGAGATCACCGGTCGCCGCCTTCTGCACGTAGCGCAGGTATTGCACCGGCAACGGTTCGTCCAGGCCGTATGTGGCGCGGATGGCCGCGAGCGTCGCCGGATCGCTCTCCTCGCCGGCCAGCGTGCGCGCAGGATCGCCCGGCAGCGCCCGGATCCCCGCGAACACGACGATCGTCGCGAGGATCAGCGTGACCGCCGACTCAACAACGCGCCGGAGGACGTAGCGACTCACGCTGCGAACCCTGCCGTCGCGAAGCGCAGCAGTCCGTCGCCGTACACCTGCACACCGACCACTTTGGAGGATGCGCCGGTGAGATTCTTTTGCCGGTAGAGATAAATGAGCGGCACGTCGTCGTGGAGCTTGGTGATCACCTGCCCGTACAGGTCGCGCCGCTTCGCCGTGTCGGGCGTTCGGCGCGCCTCATCGAGCAGCGCGTCGACCGCCAGATTGCTGTAGCCGCTGATGTTCTGCGAACCATTGGTGCGTACAAAATTGGCAATGTTGCCGTCCGGATCGACCCGGCCCGACCATCCAATCTGGAACGTCTGGTAGCGGCCGGCGTCGGTCTGCGTCAGCGAGGCGGCGAACTCCACCGGCTGCAGCTCCAGCTCGAATCCGCCCTCCTTGGCCTGCGCCTGGATCGCCTCGCCCAGCCGGCGCGCGTCGGGCGTATTGCCGATCACCACGCTCACCTTGACCGGCAGGCTCAGGCCCGCCTGTGCGAGCAATGCCTTGGCCGCATTGGGATCGTGCTTCGGGCACGCCTGCGCGGCATCGGAAGAGAACGGGCTGGCCGCGCTGATCGGCCCGCACGCCGGGGTGAACTGCCCACGGAACACGACCTGGTTGATCGCCTCGCGATTGAGCGAAAGCTCGAAAGCCTGACGCACCCGCTTGTCCGTCGCAAGTGGACTCGCATACGGAGCACTCAACGGCTTGGGTGCCTTCCCGACCCCGTCGACATTGCCCAGGTTGATTGTTATCCCTTGGTATCCAAGCGAATCGGACGCGATGAGGCTTAGTCCGCTCGTCGACTTCAACGCGTCCACATCGGTCGCGGCCACCCCGTCGAGCACGTCAACGTCGCCCGACCGCAGGTTGTTGAAGCGGGTGTTCGCGTCCGCGATGATTTTGTACGTCACACCGGCCAGGTGCACCTTCGAGGCGTCGTAGTATTGCGGATCCTTCACGACCTCGATCCGGTCCTGCGCGATCCGCGACCCGAACTTGAACGGCCCCACGCAGACCGGACTGGTACCAAAATTCTCCCCCTGAGCGGTAAGCGCGGCGGGTGACATGACCATGCCCGCCCGATCCGCCAGCACTGCGGTCAGCGGGGCGAACGGGGTCTTCATCTTGATGGCGATGGTCGCCGAGTCGACCACCTGCACACTGTCCACGCTGGTCAGCTCGCTCGTGCGGGCCGAGCCGGGCAGGGTGCGGTGCCGGTCGAGCGACGTCTTCACGGCGGTCGCGTCCATCGGGGTGCCGTCGGCGAACTTGACGCCGGCGCGCAGCTTGATGGTGATGGTCAGACCGTCGGCCGAAAACTCGGGCAGGGCGGAGGCGAGCTGCGGCACGATGGTCAGCTTGCTGTCGACGTCGTACAGTTTCTCGCAGATGGCGTTGAACACGGTGCGTCCGACCAGCGTGCGCGCCACCGTCGGGTCGAGCCGGTCCGGCTCGGCCGACAGGGCCACGCGCAGCGTGCCGCCCTCGCGCGCCGGGCGGTTGTCGACGGTCGTGGACGGGTTCGTCTCGCCCGGCCCGATCGGGGTGCAGGCAGTCAGGAGCAAACCCATTGTGGCACAACGAATGGTGAGGGATGTGTTCGGCATCGGTGCCTCCCAATATTCATATCGTTGTGAACCTAACCCCGCTCCCCTCGATCCGGCAAGGACGAGACCAGCCGTTGGTGGAGTCTCGTCCGGCACTCGGACAACTCAGCCTCGATGATCGAGAAGAGGGCGGAGTCGCGCGGCTGAAGGTCACACCCTTGAAGCAATCGTGTACGCCTCGCGTCCAAAGAGGACGAGCGCAGCAGCGCGGAGCGGTCCTCGGCCGGGCTCCACACCGGCCCGACAGTGTGCACCACCCAGCCCGCCGGCAGATCTCCCGCCGTCGTCGCCACGGCCTCGCCGGTCCGCAGGCCACGGCCGTACTGCGAGGCGCGCAGCGCGCGGCATTCGGCCAGGATGCGCGGCCAACCCTTGCGGTGGATCGCCCCATCCACACCGCCACCGCCGAGCAACGACGAGTTCGCGGCGTTCACCATCACGTCCACGTGCTGGACCGTGATGTCTCCCTCAATGAGTTCGAGCGTCATGCCCGGTAAGAATAGGCTCATGACGACGACGCTTGGTGTGGTTTTCCGCCCGCAGAATCCGCCCGAGCTCCTGCGCGATGCCGTGCTCGCGGCCGACGAGACGGGGCTTGAGGAGTTGTGGCTGTGGGAGGATTGCTTCCTGGAGAGCGGCATCGCCACGGCCGCCGCTGCGCTGGCTTGGAGCTCACGTTTGCGAGTCGGCGTCGGCCTGCTGCCGGTGCCGCTGCGTAATGTGGCGCTGACCGCGATGGAGGTCGCCACGCTGCATCGCTTGTTCCCGGGGCGGGTCGATGTGGGTGTGGGGCATGGTGTGCAAGCCTGGATGGGCCAGGTCGGGGCGCGGGTCGAGTCGCCGCTCACGCTCCTGCGCGAATACCTCGAAGCGTTGCGGGCCTTGCTGCGCGGCGAGGAGGTCACCACGAACGGACGCTACGTCAACCTCGACCGGGTCAAACTCGACTGGCCGCCGACCGGGCCAACCCCGATCTATGCGGGCGCGGAGGGCCCACGCTCGCTCAAACTGGTCGCCGAAGCCGCAGACGGCGTGATCCTCGTCGCGGGCACCCCTGTCGAAGAGGTGCGGCGGATGCGTGCGATAACCAAAGGGCGCCTCATCGTGTACGTGCACGCGGCCCACAATCTCGACGACCTCAAGCGCTACGCCGAAGCGGGCGCCGACTCGCTCGTGCTGCAGCCCGCAGAGGACGACACCGATCCGGCGGAGCTGATCCACTATGTAGCACGCGAGCTCAAGCCCACCCTGCCCCACTCACACTGACCCGCAGCCATTCACCCACCATCTCCACCGATCACGCCACCCCACCTCCATCCGCCAACGCACACCCCACACCTTCTCCCCCAGGCACACAAGCACCACCCTCAACCCACCACCCCCATCCGCCAACCCACCCCACACACACGCGCCACGCCATCTCCCCCAAGCACACAAGCACC
>NZ_QJUG01000086.1 GCF_003426775.1 Allorhizocola rhizosphaerae
CGACCACAGAACCCGCCCCCGACCACCGCCGCAAACTCCCACCCACCCCAACCACAAACCCACGCCCAACCACCGCTACGAGCTCTTGCCCACCCCAAACATTGGGCTTTCCCTATCTAAACGACGAGGCCGGATAGTGCCGCCATGGTTCGCATTCTCACCATCGCGGCGGCGGTCGCCATGCTCGTGCTCCCGCCAGCCTTACCAGCCCCGGCCACCGGGCCAGGGACCATCCCGCACACAACGGCGGCACTCGCCGCACCCGTGCCGCCACCAGCCCCGGCGGCCACGTCCCTGAACATCCCGCGCACGGTCGACGGCCACCGCACCAACGTGGCCCTCGTCATCTTCGGCCACAGCACCTCAGACCAGGGCGACTATCCGCAAAAGCTCGCGCTGGCGCTCAACTCCAACCCGGCCGACGGGCGCAACTATCAGGTCTTCGAGCTCATCACGGGCGGAGACGGCGGCTTCCTGTGGAGCCAGGCCCGGTTCGCACCCGGTGACCTGCAATACCACCGCGTCGCGGCATCCAACCCGCTGCAGTGGTGCACCGACGCGGCGGGCAATCGGTGGTCCCTGCGCCGCGTCCGGGTCGACCGGGCGCTCAACGGATCGGGCGATCCTACGGGCGGAGCGTGCCCCAACACCGCCCCACCCAACATGACATGCACCTACTACGACGCCGCGGGCGCCCACACCGCGACCGGGTTCGGCAATTGCCTGGCGCGCATGGACTTCAAACTCGCGCTGATCCAGGACACGACCAACCGCAGCTGGCCCATCGACGACTGGAACCTCGATGGAGCCGTCACCACCGGCGACACGTGGCCGGCCTCCCGCATCCCGGACGCGGCCGAGCCGTGCGGCAACGGGCGCAACGGCGTCATCAACGGGCGCATCGATTGGAACTGCGACGGCACGCTCAACGGCCTCGACGCGAGTCACGCCGTCTACGCCGGCTGGCTGGAGCGGTTCAGCCTGGCCCTACTGTCGCATGTGGACCACGTCTTCGTCGCACAGAAGCCGCTGGAGTTCGGCGCGACCTGCCCCAACTATCCCGTGTCCGAACAGGCCAACTGCCGCCCGCACAACACCCGCACCCCGACGGCGTCGCGCCCGTTCGACCACTTCTACAACCCGCTCGTGTACTGGGAATGGCGGGCCGTGCAGGCCACGCTGAACACCGACCCTCGCATCCACCCGGGCGAGTCGAGCCCGCGCCGCATGCACATCCGCAGCGACGACTGCTACGACGTGGGCATTACCACGTGGGCGATCCCCGCAACCGTACCGGGCCGCCCCACCAGCATCACCGCGGACGACGCGGAATGGCAGGGCGGCCAGGAGGTCGACGCCGAGAACACCGGCTGCATGCGCGCGGACCATATCCACCACAACGCGGCCGGTGGCTGGCTCATGGCCGACGTCTGGTACGAGGGTCTGACCCCATACCTGAACTGAGCCGCACGCCGGTCGCCGACGCGCGCTGCGCCGCCTCAGCTAGCGCTTGTTGCGCGCCTTGGACTTGATGTCGGTCACGGCTTCGCGGCCGCCGCGCTCACGCATGTTCTCGGCGCCCTGACGG
Source organism: Allorhizocola rhizosphaerae (assembly GCF_003426775.1). Taxonomy (GTDB): domain Bacteria; phylum Actinomycetota; class Actinomycetes; order Mycobacteriales; family Micromonosporaceae; genus Allorhizocola; species Allorhizocola rhizosphaerae. The sequence continues at coordinate 1,589 of NZ_QJUG01000086.1, forward strand.
ACATCCTCACCCATGCGCGCGGGCGCACTGTCGACGTCTTCGAGCAACTGCTGGCCCCGCGACTTCGCCTTGCCCGCATTTCCCTGCGACCGGTCCTTGTTGTTTTGCTTGCCCATGTTTCACACCCCCGCGAAGGAGCCTATCCATCGGCCCGCCCCGGGGCAGGAATATCGATTCCTTTGCCTGTACCGCGCAGCCGCGCCGCCTGGCGTGCAAGGTAGTGCTGTTCCGGCAGATTGATCGAGCGCGCGGCCGCGGCAGCGTAATGTGCCGCGGCCGCCGCCGTGTCGCCCACCATCTCCAGCAGGTGTGCCCGCACGGCGTCGACCCGGTGGCCACTGCCCGCCAGCCGCTCACCCACCCCGCCAAGCACAGCCCATCCGGGCTGCGCGCCGTGCACCATCGCCGCGGCCACAGCACGATTCAGCCTCACCACCGGATTGCGCGTCAGCCGCTCCAACAACCCCTACAGCGCAAGGATTCGCGGCCAGCCGGTGTCCTCGGGCCGGGCTGTTGCAAGATTGGGCCCGGCCGCCAAGCGGACCGGGCCCAATCCCTGCAGGCAATGCGGCCAACCGGCCGCCTGCGCGCGTAAGCCGTACCCACTAATGGGTTTCGATCTTTTCTCTGTCCTTCGGCTTCGGCGGCGCGGGCTCCTCGATCGGCTTGAAGAAGCCCCGCACGGCCGGCGGAAGGGCACCGAGGCGGTTCATCTTCTTGGGCACGGGCGCGCCCACATATGGCAGCTCGCCGTGTCCGTGCTCGTCGACCGGCGCGAGCGGCTGGTGCACCTCGATGAAGCGCCCGTCCGGCAGGAGCCTGATGATGCCGGTCTCCACGCCGTGCGCGAGCACCTCGCGGTCGTGCTGTTGCAGGCCGAGGCAGATGCGCCGGGCCACGTAGTATGCCAGCGGCGGCAGCACGAGCAGCCCGATCCGGCCCGCCCACGTCATCGCGTTGAGGCTGATTTGGAACTTGTCGGCGATGATGTCGTTGCCGCCCGAGAACGTCAGCACCAGGTAGAACGTGATGCCGGCGGCGCCCAGACCGGTCCGCTCGGGCACATCGCGCGGCCGCTCAAGCAGGTTGTGGAAACCCTTGTCCTTGCGCAGGCGTGCCTCGATGAACGGGTAGAACATCGGGAACACCGTCAGCAGGCCGGGCAGCACCACGGTCGGCCAGAAGATGGCCGGGATCGTGTAACCGAACGCCCGGATCTCCCAGGCGGGCATGAGCCGCGTCGAGCCGTCGAGGAACATGACGTACCAGTCGGGCTGGCTGCCCGACGACACCACCGCCGCCTCATACGGCCCGAACAACCAGATCGGGTTGATCTGGAAGAGCCCGCCCATCAGCGCCAGCACGCCGAACACGAGCATGAAGAACCCGCCCTGCTTGAGCACGTAGCGCGGGAACCACCGCTCGCCGACCACATTGTGGTTGGTCCGGCCCGGACCCGGGAACTGCGAGTGCTTCTGCACGATCACGAGTCCAACGTGGACGGTGATGAGGGTCAGCAGGACGAGCGGCAACAGGAACACGTGCAGGATGTAGAACCGCTCCAGGATGATCTCGCCCGGGAACTCGCCGCTGAACAGCGAGGTGGAGACCCACGAGCCGACCAGCGGGATGGACAGCACGATCGCGGAGGCGATCCGCAGACCGGTGCCGGACAGCGCGTCGTCGGGCAGCGAGTATCCGGCGAAGCCCTCCAGGAAGCCCAGCCAGAACAGCAGCAGGCCGATGATCCAGTTGAGCTCACGCGGCTTGCGGAACGCGCCGGTGAAGAACACGCGCGCCATGTGCACCACGATCGCCGCCATGAACAGCAGCGCCGCCCAGTGGTGCATCTGCCGCATGATGAGCCCGCCGCGCACGTCGAACGACAGCTCCAGCGACGTCTCGTAGGCTCGCGACATGTGCACGTCGCGCAGCGGCAGATAGGACCCCTGGTAGGTGACCTCCTGCATCGACGGCTCGAAGAACAGCGCGAGGAACGTGCCGGTCAGCAGCAGGATGATGAACGCGAACAGTGCGATCTCGCCCAGCAGGAACGTCCAGTGGTCCGGGAAGACCTTGTTCAAGAAGGACCGTAGCGGCGTGGCCACCTTGTAGCGGTCGTCGATGGCGCCCGCGGTCGCCGCCGGCAGCTGCTTCACATCGAACTTTCGCTTCTTCATGCGTCTCGCCTCTCCGAAGGCTTCTCCCAGAACGCGGGGCCGACCGGAACCGCGAAGTCGCCCTGCGCCGCCAGGAAGCCCTCCTCATCGAGCTCCAGCGGCAGCATGGGCAGCCGCTGCGTGGCCGGACCGAAGATCGGCTTGGCGTTGTCGGTGATGAGGAACTGCGACTGGTGGCACGGGCAGAGCAGGCGGTTGGTCTCCTGTTCATACAGGCTAGCCGGACAACCCGCGTGCGTGCAGATCTTGGAATAGGCGACGAGGTCGCCGACCATGGGGTGCTTCTCGAACTTCGCGTTCGTCGGGTACGCCTTGATGTTCTCCCGCAGCCGCGCGGCGTCGTCCTGGCGCAGCCGGATGAGCAGCACGGGCGAGTCCGCGTGCTTGTTGCGGTTGCCCTCGGGAATGCCGGGGAACGCCGTGATCTGGCCGCCGACGCTGATGTCCTCGGGCCGGATCGCGGTCACGCCGTCCTCGCGCACCAGGCGAACCTTCTTGCCGCCGTTGGCGGCCGGGTCCCACCCGGTGTGGAAGAAGACGTCCGGGTGGTGCGGGTCCTTGATCAACATGCCGACCGGAACCACCAGGGCCGCCGCGCCAAGACCCGCGGCGGGTGCCGCCAGCGCCACCTTCAGCAGCGGCCGCCGGGCGAGTCCCAATTCCTCTCCGATGAACTGCAATGTGGTACCGGTGAGAGCCCGCTCGGCCGGATCCGATCCCCCGTCGTGGCGGTCCTGCAGCGCGATCTCGTGCGGAAGCAGCTTCTTGCCCCAGGTCAGGATCCCCAGCCCGAGGAACCCCAGCGACAGCCCCAACATGAGGCCGAGGATGGGCGTGAAGCCTTTGCTCGCGGTGTTGCCCGGCTGGTACTGCCAGCCGTCCACCGAAGGCCAGTCGGTGAACGGCCACCACACGTAGGCCAGCACGAACAGGATCGCGGTCAGCCCGCTGAGCATGAACATCAGCGAGACGATGCGCGTCATGCGCTTCTCCGCCTTGGAGCCCGGCGGGTACTGCGGCTCGTAGTGCACGATCTCGACGTCGTCGTGCTCCCGCGCGCCCTGACGCACGACCTCGAACCGGGTGGGGCCGGTGCCGTTGCCCGTGCCAGTGCCAGTGCCAGTGCTCATGACTTACCCGCAATCCACAGCGCCGCGAAGGCCAGCAGAACCATGCCGAACAGGAAGATGGCCACGCCCTCGGTGACCGGACCGAACCGGCCGAGGCCCCAGCCGCCCGGATCAGTGTCGGACTTCAGGTTCTGCACGTAGGCGATGACGTCGTACTTGTCCTGGGGCGACATCTGGTTGTCGCCGAACACCGGCATGTTCTGCGGCCCGGTGAGCATGGCCGCGTAGAGCTGCCGGTCGGTGCTCGGCTCCAGCGACGGGGCGAACTTGCCGCTGGACAGCGCACCGCCGGCGGCCGAGAAGGCGTGACACGACGAGCAGTTGACTCGGAACAGCTCGCCGCCGTGGGCGATGTCGCCCTTGGGCGCCTGCTCACCCTGGAACGCGATCTCGGGGCCGCCACCGAGCTCCTGGATGTACTGCCCCAGCTGGCGTGCCTCGTCGGAGTTGAACTGCGGGGGCTTGCGCTCAAGCTGCGCGCCCTGCGCGGCGGCGGGCATGCGGCCGGTCTCGACCTGGAACTCCACCGCGGCCGAGCCGACACCGATCAGGCTCGGGCCTCGACCCTCCACGCCCTGCCCGTTGTTGGCATGGCAGCTGATGCAGCTCGTCTCGTACAGCGCGCGGCCCTCCTGCGCGGCCGCGCTCAGCTGGCCAGGGGCGTTGGCCTGCGCGTTGGGCGACACGAGTGCGTAGATGCCGCCCGCGAGCACCAGGGCCGCGAGCATGCGCAGCGCCGCTATCGCCCGCCGCCGTGCGCGGCTCCGGGGGCGCCTTGGGCTGTGCGCGACCAATTAAATCGCCTCCAGCAGATAGATCATGAAGAACAGGCCGATCCACACGACGTCGACGAAGTGCCAGTAGTAGGACACGACGATCGCCGAGGTCGCCTGGGCGGGGGTGAACCGGCCCATGGTGGTGCGGATCATGTAGATGATGAAGGCGATCAGACCGCCCGTGACATGCAGGCCGTGGAAACCGGTGGTGAGGTAGAACATCGAGCCGTAGCCGTCCGTATTGATCTTGATGCCCTCGTGCACCAGCTGACGGTACTCATTCACCTGGCCGAGCACGAAGATGAGCCCCATCACGAAGGTCAGCGCGAACCAGCGGCGAAGGCCGTGCACGTCACCGCGCTCCGCCCGCAGCACGCCGATCTGGCACGTCACCGAGGACAGCACCAGGATGATGGTGAACGCCAGCGCGTAGGGCAGGTTCAGCGTCGGATAATGCTTCTCCCACTGGCTGTAATCCGCCGCACGGATCGCGAAGAACATCGCGAACAGCGCCGCGAAGAACATGAGCTCGCTGGAGAGCCAGACAATCGTCCCGACACTGACCATGTTGGGCCTGGTCAACGAATGGATCCGGCTCTTGTCGATAACGGTTGAGGCCGCAGTCACGCGATGATTATTGCCCCAGAGCAGCATCCATGAGCATCCGGGGTACCGGTCGGGGCCCGTGTCGCCTCCGAAGCCCGTGACATAGCCTTGCCAGGTGCCGCCCTTTTCCGTAGAAGTGCTGTTCAGCCAGGCTCGGCTCGACTCGTGGCTCGCCGTCGGTCTGCTCGTCGCGGCCGGGCTTTACCTCTATGGCGTGCACAAGTTGCGCCTGCGCGGGGATGCGTGGCCCGCATCACGCACCATTGCCTTCCTGGGACCGGGGCTCGGCACGATCGCGGTCGTCACGCTGAGCGGGATCGGCGCCTACGACACGACGCTGCTGAGCGTTCACATGGTCCAGCACATGGCGCTGTCCATGGTCGCGCCCATCTTCCTGGCGCTAGGCGCCCCGGTCACCCTCGCCTTGCGCACGTTGAGAAAGCGCCCACGCGCCCTGCTTCTCGGGGCCTTGCACAGCCGATTGGCGCGCGTGCTCGCCTTCCCCCTCGTGTCGTTCGGCATCTTCATCGCCAACCCGTTCGTGCTGTACTTCACCGGCCTCTACGAGCTGACCCTGCGCAACGGGTTCGTCCATGAGCTGATGCACGCCCATTTCATCGCGACCGGCTGCCTGTTCTTCTGGCCCCTGCTCGGGCGTGACCCGCTTCCGGGCCGCTGGCCCTATCCCGCGCGGGCCCTGCTGATGGTGCTGAGCGTGCCGTTCCACACCGTGCTCGGCCTGACCATCATGCAGTCGCAGACGCTGCTCGCCGGCGATTATTACCCGTCGCTGGGCCTGCGCTGGGTGGACCCGTTCGCCGATCAGGTCACGGCCGGCGGCATCCTCTGGGCCGGCGGCGAGCTGGTGTCCGTCACCATGCTCGGCATCCTCATCGCCCAATGGATCAAGCAATCCCGCCTCGAAGCCGCCCGCATCGACCGCGAACTCGACCGCCTCGACCCTTCCGCAGCGGGTGGCCTCGGACCGCTCCATGGCTGAGACCGCCCGCGCAAACCACGGGTTCGCCTGAACAGAGTTAAACCCTCCGGTCAATCATGAACATAAGCCCATGTTCGACGGTGTGTCGTGACACCAACCTCATGGTCAAGCGCCGCCGACCCCTGGGCTAGGATCCGTCGCATGAGCGAGGGCTCGCCCGAGCGAATCAACAGCCAGGGCTTCCGGAGGCTGGCGGAGGAAGCGCCATGAACGAGGGCTTGGCCCGAGTGCATCAGCAGCCAGGGCTCCCGGAGCGTAGCGGAGGAAGTAAATGAGCGAGACGCGCACCGTGCTTTTGTATAGCGACGACCCGCAGGTCCGGGACCGCATGCGGCTGGCCATCGGCACCAAGCCCCGCCCCGACCTGGAGGTCGAGTTCGTCGAGTCATCGACCTACGCCGACTGCATCAAGCTCATCGACGACTACGAGATCCACTTGGTGGTGCTCGACGGTGAGGCGGCCCCGGCCGGTGGCCTCGGCATCGCCCGCCAGCTCAAGGACGAGCTCAAGCACGCCCCGCCCACGTGCGTGGTGATCGCCCGCTCGGCCGACCGATGGCTCGCCGCATACGCTAAGGTCGATGCCACCCTGCTGCACCCGCTCGACCCGGTGACCACGGCCGCCGCCGTAGCCGACCTGCTCACCAAGAGGGTCTCGCCTGTCTAACGGAGGGCCCATGGCCGCCTGGAAAGACCTGCTCGGCGCGCTTGTCCGCCGGGAGGAGCTCAGCGCCGACGACGCCGCCTGGGCCATGGAGCAAATCGTCACCGGTGAGGCGACGCCCGCCCAGATCTCCGGCTTCGCGCTGCTGATGCGCGCCAAGGGCGAGACGGCCCAGGAGATCGGCGGCCTGGTGCGCTCGATGCTGGGATACGCGCTGCAGGTCGAGCAGACCGACGCGCAGCGGCTGGCGACCGTCGACGTGGTGGGCACGGGCGGCGACCAGTCCCACACCGTCAACATCTCGACCATGGCCGCGCTGGTGACGGCCGGCACCGGGGTGCGGGTCATCAAGCACGGCAACCGGGCCGCGTCGTCCTCGTGCGGCACGGCCGATGTGCTTGAGTTCCTGGGCATCCCGCTGGATCTGGGCCCCGAGCAGGTGGCTCGGGTCGCCGACGAGGCGGGCATCGCGTTCTGCTTCGCGCAGCGGTTCCACCCGGGCGCGCGGCATGCGGGCCCGATCCGCAGCCAGATTGGCGTGCCAACCTTCTTCAACTTCCTGGGGCCGCTCACCAATCCGGCGCGCCCGCGCTCCGGCGCGATCGGCTGTGCCGACGCCCGCATGGCCCCGCTCATGGGTCAGGTCTATGCCGACCGCGGTGACACCGTGTTCGTGATGCGCGGCGAGGATGGGCTCGACGAGTTCACCACGGCCGGGCCGACCCGCGTGTGGCTGGCCACGGGCGGCAAGGTGAGCGAGACCACATTGGACGCTGCCGACTTCGGCCTCCCCCGCTCCTCCCCCGGCGATCTGCGCGGCGCGGACGCGCCGTTCAACGCGGGCGTGTTGCGCGGCGTGCTGACCGGTGCGCCCGGCCCGATCCGCGACGCCGTACTCATCAACGCCGCGATGGCCTTGACGGCACACGAGTGGGCCTCGCGCGGCACCTCGGGTGACCTCAAGGGTTCGTTGCAGGCCAACCTTTCCCGGGCCGCATCGTCCATTGACGACGGTGCCGCCGCGGCCGTGCTCGACCGCTGGATCGCTGCCGCGCAACGGGCCGCCACCGCGTAACGCCCAGCCGACCCCTCGACCACTGGATCGCCGCCGCCCAACCCGTCGGCGGTGATGGGCACGGTCGCGCAGGTGATGGGCCATCCGATGGCGCGGAGAAGGAGGCGACCTCGCCCCCGGCAACGGGCAAACATTGGCGCGTTCCCCTTTCGTCAGCCCGTTTCTTCGCCACCCAAAGTTTGGTCACCCACCGCGGACGCCGTCACTCAGGTTCATGCCTTCTTGGATCTGATGGGTACCGAGCGGGCCAGCAGATAGGCGGCGACCCCAGCGGCGCAGGCCACCGCGAGCACCAGCCACACCCCACCGAACCGGGTCACGTCGGCCTGGTCGTTGCCTGCAAATACCGGGATCATCGCCACCGGCGTGACGGCGATGGCCCACCAGACACGCAAACGGTAGAAGCACAGCCCGATCAGATAGCCCGTGACCATGAACGCCAAATGTTGCAGCACACCGCGCCCGAAGGTCGCCAGAGTCGGCGCCGGATAAGGCTCGGTCAACGCGGCCATGATGCCGTTGGCCCGGTACACCAAAATCTCCAGGGCGTGTCCCACCAGGATCAGCAGTCCAAACAGGACCGAGCTCACGACGGTGAAAATCCCCGCGGCCACAGTGTATTCGCGCCGCGTGACACCGTTGGCGACGGCCACGGGCAGCCCGGTGGTCGCCAGCATGATGCCCATCGTGAACAGGAACCAGGCCGGGGCCTGCCCCGCGACCAGGCCCCACGCGCTGCTCTCGCCGGTACCGACCACCCATGGCCCGAAGATGGTCAGGCTCACCATCAGCCCGGTGAACACGAGCGCCACGAGGCCCCAAAACCAGGCGTACACCACGCGATAGCCACGGGCGAGGTGCTTGAGGACGGTCATCGGTTCCCTGCCTCACTTGTCAGGTGGACGAAGAGGTCTTGCAGCGAAACGGGCCCCAGCTCGAGCCCGGCCATCTTGGCGGCGCGCACCTGTTCGGGCTCCAGCGTCCCGTACACGGTCACGGCTTTCGTGCCGCCCAGGCGTTGCTCGCCCAGCACGGTCAGCCCGGCCGCGAACGTGTCGACGACGTCGACCGGCCCGGTGACCGAGACCCCGCGGGCGCGCAGCACGTCGGCCTCCTCATGCGCCACGAGACGCCCTCGGTCGATGATGACGACCTCCTCGAACAGCGACGCGACCTCCTCGATGAGGTGCGTGGAGAGGATGAACGTGCGCGGGTGGGCCGTGTAGTCGGCGAGCAGTTCGTCATAGAACGCGTAGCGCGAGGGCGCGTCCATGCCCAGATAGGACTCGTCGAACATGGTGACGGGCGCCCGGCTGGCGAGACCCAGCACGATGCCCAGCGCCGACTTCTGGCCCCGCGACAGGGATTGCACCGTCTTGCGCGGCGGCAGGTTGAACCGCTCCGCCAGGCGTTGCGCGTATTCACTGTCCCATGTGGAGCGAAGCTCGCCGGCCGTGCGCAGGACCGTTCGCACGTAGTCGCTTTCGTAGACGTCACCGCTCTCGCGGATCAGGCAGATCTGTCGCATGACCGCGGCGTTCTCGAACGGCTCGGCCCCTGCGATGCGCACCTGTCCGCCGGTCTGCCGGCGAAACGCGGCCAGCACCGACAGCAGGGTGGTCTTGCCGGAGCCGTTGCGCCCGAGCAGCCCGTAGATCTTCCCGCCGTCGAGGCGGAACGAGAGACCGTCGAGCGCGTTGACCTCGCCGAAGCGCAGGCGCAGTTCGCTGACCTCAATCCCGAGGGTCACGGGAGCCACCGTCCTTGTTCTTGATTTCGAGGTGTTGGATGATCTCGTCCAGCGGGATGCCCACGGCCCGCGCCTCGGCGACCATGGGCCCGACCACGTCGGAGAAGAACCGCTCGCGCCGCTGGGCGCGCAGCCGCTCGCGGGCGTCCGGGCTGACGAACATGCCTATGCCACGACGCTTGTAGAGGTAGCCCTCATCAAGCAGTTGATGGAAGCCCTTGGCCGCGGTCGCCGGATTGATCCGATAGAACGCCGCGTATTGGTTGGTGGACATCACCTGCTCGTCTGCGCCCAGGTCGCCGTTGAGGATGTCGCGCTTGATCTTCTCGGCGATCTGGTGGTAGATGGGGCTGCGCTCGTCAAAGCTCATGAGCCGAGGTTCATCGGTCCGTCGGTTCTTTACTCATGTAACGAACCATAGAGCCAAAAAGACCCCGGCGCAAGGCCGGGGTCGAATAAGCGTCAGTGTGAAGCGGTCCTGCGGGTTCCCGTGTAGTACTCGAACAGCAGAGCGCACGCCGTCAACAGCACGCCGATGATGCCGACCGCGATCAGCCACCACATCCAGAACACGAGCCCGAAGCCCGTCACCGCGGCGGCGACCGCGATGCCGAACGGCCAGTAGCTGCCCGGCGAGAAGAAGCCCACCTCGCCCGCCGCATCGGCGATCTCGCCGTCGTTGCGGTCCTCCGGGCGCAGCTCGATGCGGCGCGACACGAACCAGAAGTAGCCACCGCACATCAGCACCAGCAGGCCCGACAGCACCAGCGCGGTGGTGCCGATCCAGTCGTAGCCGGGCGGCACCAGGCCGGTCCACCACCAGTAGACCCCGGCGGCGACAAACAGGAAGACCGCGAGCCCTACGAAGAGCCGGTATTCGGTTTTCACTGGCCCGCCTCCTTGGCCGAGTCACGCTTGGTGGGGAACGGCGACGTCGTGACGGCGTAGGTGTCCTTGCCGGTGAAGCCGATGGCTGCCATGGCCTCCGGCTGCGTCTTGCCCGACCGCAGGGCCTCCACGTAACGGTCGAACCGGTCCGGTTCCACGGCGACGACCTCAAAATTCATCATCGAGTGGTACGTGCCGCAGAGCTCGGCGCATCGGCCGACATAGCGGCCCGGGACGTCGATGGTCACCTCGAACTCGTTGCGCACGCTGCCCGGGAAGACGTCGCGCTTGAACAGCAGGTCCGGCACCCAGAACGAGTGGATCACGTCCTTGGCCGTCAGCTCGAACTTGATCTTCTCTCCCACCGGGAGCACAAGCAGCGGGATCACCTCGCTGGTGCCCGTGGTGGAGGCGATGGTCTGCGGCGCGGGCTGCCCCTTGACGGTCGGGCCGGAGCGGTAGTTGAACTGCCAGTTCCACTTGAACGCGACCACCTCGACCGTGGTGTCGGGGTTGGCCGAGACGTGGGTGACCCGGGTCTGCACAACGGCCGTGTAGTAGAACAGCACGGCGATCACGAGGAACGGCAGGACGGTGTAGAGCACCTCGATCGGCAGGTTGAACCGGGTCTGCACGGGCAGCTCCTGGCCGCGCTTGCGGTAGCGCACGACACACCAGAAGATCAGGCCCCACACGAAGAACCCGACCGCGAGCGCCGCGACCACCGAGCCGATCCAGAGGTCGTACATCTGCGTGGCCTGTTGGCTGACGCCCGTCGGCCAACCGAAGCCACGGAAGGTCTTCCCGACATCGCAGCCCGCCAGCAGGGCGGTGAAGCCTGCCGCGGTGATAAAGCCGCCGATCCTCCTAAGCACGACCGCAGAGTACTTCACACGACGTCCAGCGTTGGTCTTGGGGTCGGTGTGGCAGGGGTTGGCGGTAGCGTTCTAGGCGTGCAGGTTGCCTACTTCGACTCCGCGACTTCGACTCCGCTGCATCCCGCGGCGCGAGATGCCCTGCTCGCCTCGATAGAGGACGGATGGGCAGACCCCAACCGGCTCTACGCGCAGGCCCGCCGGGCACGCCAGCTGCTGGACGCGGCGCGTGGTGCCATCGCCGATGTGCTGGGTGCTCGGGCCGAGGAGCTCACGTTCACGCCGAGCGGCAGCTGGGCCGTGCAGACGGCCGTGCTCGGTGCGCTGGCGGCCCGGCGGAGGGCCGGGCAAACGCTGGTGCACTCGGCAATCGAGCATTCCGCGCTGCTGCACGCCGCGCAGCGCCATGTCCATTCCGGGGGGTCGGCGGTCGAGGTCGGGGTCGACCGGGCCGGGCACATCGACCGGACGGCGTGGCAGGAGGCCGTGTCCGGGCCGGGCGTGGCGGTTGCCGCGCTGATCAGCGCGAGCCACGAGGTGGGCACGGTGCAGCCGGTCGAGTGGGCGGCGGGGTTTGGGGTCCCGCTGCTCGTGGACGCCGCGATGACGGTGGGGCGTCTAGCCGTACCGGATGGATGGTCTTATCTTTCGGCAAGCGCCAGGAAGTGGGGCGGGCCGGCCGGTGTCGGTGTGATGGTGATCCGCAAGGGTGCGCGCTGGCAGTCACCGTGGCCGAGCGCGGAGACGGCGCCCAACCTGCCCGCGATCCTCGCCGCGGCGGCCGCGTTGCAGGCCGTGCAGGCGGAAGCCGAGGCCGAGAGCGCGCGCCAGTCCGCTCTGATCGACCGGATCCGGCGCACGGTCGCCGCCACGGTGCCCGACGTCGAAATCGTCGGCGACCCCGTTGACCGGCTTCCGCACCTGGTCACATTCTCGTGCCTCTATGTTGATGGCGAGGCACTGCTGCACGCGCTGGACCGCCGCGGCTTCGCCGTCTCGTCCGGCTCGTCCTGCACGTCCTCCACGCTGCAGCCCAGCCATGTGCTCGCGGCCATGGGCGCGCTGACCCACGGCAACATCCGCCTCTCGCTGCACCGCGACACCACGGATGCCGACGTCGACCGGTTCCTGGCCGAACTGCCCGGCATCGTGGCCGACATCCGGGCGGAGGTGGGCGTGGCATGACCACCGAACTGAACTGTCTTGGTCAGCGCTGTCCCCTGCCCGTCATCGCGCTCGCCAAGGCCCTGCCCGGCTTAGCCGTCGGCGACACCATCCGGGTGCTGGCCGACGACCCGGCCGCGGCGGCGGACATCCCCGCCTGGTGCAGGATGAGGGGGCAGGAATACCTGGGCTCCCCCGTGCCGTCTGCCTACGACGTCCGCCGCGTCCAATAGCCCGTGCGCGCGGAACGCGCGCAAAGTGAAGGGGCCTGGCCCCCTGGGGGGATATAGGGCCAGACCCCGGTCTGTGGGGAGGAGTGGGTCAGAGCTGTTGCAGGCCGAAGCGCCAGATTCCGCGGCCGTGGGTGGCCACGTAGACGGCGTTGTCGGCCGGTGAGTGCTCGACGTCCATCACGACCGTCGTGGGCAGGCCCGAACCGAGCACCTGCCACTGGGTCGCGCCCGCCGGGCGGTAGAACGTCGCCAGGTCCGTCCCGAGCACGAGCGCGCCGCCCGGAAGCACCTTGACCGAGCCGGCCGGCACATCGGGCAGGTTCGCCGACACGTCGGTCCACGTGGCACCCATGTCGGTGGACTCGAAGACGTGGCCGAAGCCCACACCCGGCCCCTCCGTGAACCTGCGCGAGAACCCATTCACCGCAACGAAAACGCGGCTCGGGTTGGCCGGGTCCACACCGAATCCGCTGATGTACCGGTTGGGGACGGTCCCGTCGACGGGCAGGTTGAGCTGACGCCAGCTGGCCGGGTCGTTGAACTTGCCGACCGCGATGCCGCGCGCGAAGCCCGCGTTGTTGCACGGGCCGCACCAGCCGACGTACGCCACGCCGCCCGACACCGCGACGGCGGTGGCCGTGCGCCCGGCTCCCAGGTTGAATCCCTTGATCCACTCCTTGCCGCTGCGGATCGCGAAACCCTTGGTGTTGAACCACACGTGCTGCCCGGCCGCCACCCACTGGTTGACGTTCTTGTCGTCGGCCGCGAACGGGGCGATGAAGCGGGCGGGTTCGTCTCCCGGGAAGTTGGTGTACGGCTGGATCCGCCACGACGTCGCCGTGGACGGGTCGACCGCTCCCGGGTTCACCGCGCAGTTCTCCGTCACCGTCATCGCGAGGTACACGTACTCGTGCACCTGCTGGCACACGTTGTCGGGGTTGGCGAGCACATCGCCGCCGTCGCCGCCGAAGTGCGACCCCATGACCGTGTCGCCGGGCCGGACCATGGAGGCCCCGTTGTCCTGCAGGCCACCGGTCACGCCCACGCCGTTGACGCCGTTGTAGGAGTCCCTACCAACCGCAACGGCGTAGTACTGCAACGCGTCCATTGTGCCGTCGTTCATGCTGACCCAGTCGGTACCGTTTCCGTTCCCGTTGGTCGCGCCGCGCACCGGCCGCCGGTAGACACCACCGTCGTTGCCGGCGTAGAAGTACGCCCGCCCCTGATGCACGCCCACCGTCGCGGCGTGCTGATCCGGGTGGGTCGAGCTGGGGCACCGATTCTGCGCGTCGGACACGTCCCAGCAGTCGAACGAGAAGTTCCAGTACGGGCCGACGGTCTTCCACGTGGACCCGCCGTCCTCGGTCTCGTAGACCTCCTCCAGCCCGACCCACACGTGCCTCGGGTCGGCCGGGTCGACCAGCAGGAAGTGGTTGTACCAGGCCTGGATGCCCGGCCCGTATCCCTTGCCGCCGACGGCCTGCTTGAGTGCGGAGCCCGAGTTGGCCAGCTTCTGGCTCTCGGCGATCTTCGTCCAGGGGCCCGCCGGGCTCCCGTTGTTCGAGACGTAAACCCCGTCCAGGAAGCTGTTGACGGTACCCACTGGCTTGTTCAAAAGCTTGGGTGACTGATTGATGGCGTACAGCGTGCTGCCGTCCGCCGCATACGCGAACGTCACCCGGCCGATGTCGTCGGCGGGCATGGCACCACCCGGGTTCACCTTGGCCCACACGCCCGTGGTGTAGTCGAGCGTCTCGTAGAAACCGTTGTAGGTGTCGCCCGAGCGCCAGCCGATCGCCGCGATGATGTGCTTCGGGTTGCGCGGGTCGATCGCGATGTCGTTGACGATGTTCTTGTACGCCGCGTTCGGATCACCGGCCTGGGACCCGCCCGGCAGATAGGCCGGATTCGGGGCGTATTCGAGTTTCCAGGCTCCTGTCGGCTCCAACGAGTGGCTGTAAACGCCCCGACCCGTTGCGGCCCACACCTTTCCGCCGCCGAACCGGAGCTTGCCGATCGTCGTGCTCTCCAGCTCGGCCCCACCGACCCGCATCGCCGCGGTGAACACGCCCGTGGTCGGGTTCGCCAGCCGGTACACCCCGCTGCCCACATAGGACGTTCCGCCCGTGTTGGCCTCGCCGGTCGCGTACCACAGCGATCCGTCCGGCGCGAGCTCAAGCGCGCCCGTGGACAGGCTGGGCAGGCCGTCGGCGATGGGCGTCCAGTTGCCGCCACCCGTCGACGAGCGCCACACGCCGCCGTTGGCGCCGGCCGCATACACGTGCCCGGCGCCGTCTGCGGCAAGGCCCGTGACACGTCCGGTCACCGCGCCCCAGCCGCCGGTCGAGTTCGAGTAGTAGTCCCGATAACGCGGGTCGTCGGCGTCATACGGCAGCCGCGTGACGTTGGACCACGAGCCGCCGGTCTTGGGCATCGCGAGCAGCTGCTGGAACGCCGCGCCGTAGGCACCCGGCGCGACGATGCCCGGCGCGCGCCGCGCCTGCGCGAACTGCTCGGCGAGGGTTGCGGCCTCGATCGATTCGCGTGCCATGTCGGCGGGGTTGCCGCCAGCGATCATGTGCATCCGTTCGCGGGCGTAGAAGGGCAATCCCGCGTACTGATCCTGGGTCGAAAAACCCGAGAAATTAAGGGCGACAACGGCTCCTGCCGCCACCATCACTGCGAGGGCGGCGCCGACGGCGATCTGCCGGCGGCGCCGCGGGAGAACTTTGGCCACGGACTCTAAGCGGCGTGGCGGTGCGTTGTGTCACACCGCCGCGGGCAGGTGCGGCCGCACGACCGCCGCGGCCGCGTCACCGTAGGACTCGGCGAGGCGCTTGGCGAAGATGTCGGGCTCGATCTGGTATTCCTGCGTGCCGACGGTCTCCAGCACGAGCGTGGCGAGCAGCGCGCCGACCTGTGCCGATGCCGTCAGGTCGAGCCCCCAGCCCTGCGCGGCGAAGAATCCGGCCCGGAAGCCGTCGCCAACACCCGTCGGGTCGTATGCCTTGATCTCCCGCGCCACCGGCACGTGGATCCGCTCGATCCCCTGCCCGGTGATCTCCACACCGTTTTTGCCGAGCGTGGTGACCCGGACCTTGACCCGCTCCAGCACCTCGGCGTCCGACAGCCCGGTCTTGGACTCCAGCAGGGACTTCTCGTATTCGTTCGTCAGCAGGAACTCGGCCCCGTCGATGAGCTGCATGACCTCCGCGCCGCTCATGCGGGCCAGCTGCTGCGACGGGTCGGCGGCGAACGCGTAGCCCCGGTCGCGGCACTCCTGCGAGTGGCGCATCATCGCGGCCGGGTCGTTGGCCCCGATCAGGATCAGGTCGAGCCCGCCCGCACGCTCGTAAACCGGCTGCAGCTCGATGTTGCGCGCCTCGGCCATGGCTCCCGCATAGAACGACGCCACCTGGCACAGGTCGTCATCCGTGGTGCACACGAACCGCGCCGTGTGCGCGACCTCGCTGATATGCACCGAGTCGCAGTCGACCCCGTGGCGCTCCAGCCAGGAGCGGTAGTCGGCGAAATCGGCCCCGACCGCGCCGACCAGCAACGGCCGCAGCCCCAGCAGGCCCATGCCGAAAGCGATGTTGGCGGCCACCCCGCCGCGCCGGATGACAAGATCATCGACCAGGAACGATAGCGAAACCTTGTCGAGCTGATCAGCGATGAACTGCTCGGCGAAGCGACCGGGGAAGTGCATCAGATGATCCGTGGCGATCGAGCCGGTGACCGCGATCTTCATGGGAGCGCCTTCGAGAGTTGGGGGAAATGCAAACGGCATATCACCCTAGCAAGGCCCGCTTATATACGGGTCGAAGGCAGCCATCCCGCGAGTCATTCCAGACGAAACCGGCCCGCCCTCTAGCAGAGGACGGGCCGGTCTGTTGGCTTGTCGGCTTGTCAGTGGAACGAGTCGCCGCAGGCGCAGGAGCCGGACGCGTTGGGATTGTCGATCGTGAACCCCTGAGCGTCGATCCGGTCGGCGAAGTCGATGGTGGCGCCCATCAGATACGGCGCGCTCATCCGGTCGACAACGACGCCCACGCCGTTGAAGTCCTTCACCACGTCGCCGTCGAGCTCGCGCTCGTCGAAGAAAAGCTGGTAGCGAAGGCCCGAACAGCCACCGGGCTGCACGGCGACCCGCAACCGCAAGTCATCTCGACCTTCCTGCTCAAGCAGGGTCTTGATCTTCGAGGCGGCGACCTCAGTGAGGTTGATGCTGGTCGTGTCGGTGGTGGTTTCCGTGGTCACTTATTGCTCCCAGCTGTGCGCGTGGCTAACCGTCGTACCAAGTAACGCTAGCTCACCTCCGCCCGATTCCCGAGACTGCCCGCCGTTTCATCGGACGGTTCGAGTGAACTGGGTCACTTTGCGTCGCGTGAATATTGCCGCGCCAGCCTTGAGGCCAGCTCACGAAGCCCCCGAGCCGGCTCGGCCATCGCCAGATCGATCGAGCCCAGGTGGTCCACCAGCGAATACGCCTCGGTCACGCCCGCGGTGCCCTGCTCGCGCCGGCCGGTCGTGACCCGGCCCGCCAGCACCACGCACGGAATGCCAAGATCGCGTGCCGCACCCGCCACGCCGGCGATCACCTTCCCGCGCAGCGACTGGTGGTCGAACGAGCCCTCCCCGGTGATCACCAGGTCGGCCCCGCTCAGCGCGGCGTCGAGGCCGGTCTGGTCGCGCACGAGATCGATGCCCGAGATGATCCGGCCGCCGAGCGCGAGGATGGCCGCACCCAGTCCGCCCGCCGCTCCCCCGCCCGGCATCTCCGCCAACCCCTTCGGGCAACCGGGCAGACCTTGCTCGAGCAGCGCGGCCCAGTGCGACAGCGCGGCATCCAGCACTGCCACATCGGCCGGTGCGGCGCCCTTTTGCGGCCCGAACACGGCCGACGCGCCGTCCGGCCCGGTCAAGGGGTTGTCCACATCGGACGCTCCGACGAGCTCAAAGCCTGCCGGCAGCCGGACCGCGCCGGCGATGTCCACGCATGCGCGCAGGGCGGCGCCGCCCGGAAGCAGGACGACGTTCGATGCGTCGTACGCGATGAGGCCCAGGCTGCTGAGCATTCCCGCGCCTGCGTCATTGGTGCCCGACCCGCCAAGGCCGATGACCGCGCGCCGCGCACCCGCGCCGGCGGCCGCGTTGACCAGGGCGCCGAGCCCGGCCGTCGTCGTGATCTTGGGGTCGCGCTCATGCGCGGCGAGATGGTGCAGGCCACACGCGTGCGCGCTCTCGACATACGCCGTGTCGCCCACGATCAGCACCCGCCCGGTGACCGGCCGGCCCAGCGGGTCGGTTGTCGGGACATCGACAAGCTCACCGCCCAGCGAGGCGTGCAGCACCTCCACGAACCCCGGGCCACCATCGGCCACGGGTCGCACGACCAGCTCATCGCCCGGCGCGACCGCACACCAGCCATCGGCGATCGCCCCGGCCGCCTCGACCGCCGTCAACGTCCCAGCAAACTTATCCGGACACACCACAACCCGCACAGCCGCCCATTCTCCGTTGATCATGAACATAAATCCATGTTCAGCGGCGTGTCGCCGCATCGACTTCACGATCAACAGCGCACGGTGATCATGAAGCTGGTGTCACGACACGCCGCCGACAATGGACTTAAGTTCATGATCGACCCGAAACAGGGGGCGTGGCGGAGGGCACAGGCGTGGGTGGGCGTGTGGGAGGCATGATGGTGAGCGTGAGTGCTCCCGTTCTGCTTCTGCTCGGCCGTGGCAAGGACTCGGCGTCGGAGCGCGGTGTCGATTGTCCCGGCGAGCTGCCCGCCCCCAGCGATCCCGGCCTGGTCGAGCGGGCCCGCGCGGCCAAGGCCGCCCTGGGCGACCGCGTGTTCGTGCTCGGCCACCACTATCAGCGCGACGAGGTCATCCAGTTCGCCGACGTGACCGGCGACTCGTTCAAGCTCGCCCGCGAGGCGGCGGCCCGGCCCGATGCCGAGTTCATCGTGTTCTGCGGCGTGCACTTCATGGCCGAGTCCGCCGACATCCTGACCACCGACGCCCAGCGGGTCGTGCTGCCCGATCTGGCCGCCGGATGCTCGATGGCCGACATGGCCGTGCTGGAGCAGGTGCAGCAGGCGTGGGAGTTGCTCACCGATCTCGGTGTCGCCGACCGGACCATCCCGGTCACTTACATGAACTCGTCGGCCGACATCAAGGGGTTCGTCGGGCGCAACAAGGGCGTGGTGTGCACGTCGTCCAACGCCAAGCGGGCGCTCGACTGGGCGTTCGCCCGCGGGGAGAAGGTCCTGTTCCTGCCCGATCAGCACCTGGGGCGCAACACCGCCGTGCTGGAGATGGGACTGTCGCTTGACGACTGCGTGCTCTACGACCCGCACAAGCCCAACGGTGGCCTGACCGATCAGCAGATCCGTGACGCCAAGATGATTCTGTGGCGCGGTCACTGCTCGGTGCACGGGCGGTTCACGCTGGAGTGTGTCGACGCGATCCGCGAGCAGGTGCCCGGGGTCAACGTGCTGGTCCACCCGGAGTGCAGGCACGAGGTGGTGAACTCGGCCGATTTCGTCGGCTCGACGGAGTACATAATAAAAATGCTCGAGCAGGCCCCGGCGGGATCGGCCTGGGCGGTCGGCACGGAGCTCAATCTCGTGCGGCGGCTGGCCAACCGGCACCCGGACAAGCAGATCATGTTCCTGGACAAGACCGTGTGCTATTGCTCGACCATGAACCGGATCGATCTGCCGCATCTGGTGTGGGCATTGGAAGAACTGGTGGCCGGGAGGGTGCCCAACCAGATCACGGTGGACCCCGACACGGCCCACCATGCTCGGGTGGCACTCGACCAGATGCTCGCTTTGCCGTAGCTGGCCGGTTACGTTCCGATTTTTTCCACACGTTCGTTTGCGCGTAGGTCACACACCGTTATGCTTTCGAGCGTCGTTCAACACACCTCGTTCTTTCGCTCGGAGGCCCGCATGTCGGACGTGCTCGTCGTCAACGGTGGCGCTCCCCTCAAGGGGGAAGTGACGGTCCGTGGGGCCAAAAACCTGGTCTCCAAGGCGATGGTCGCCACCGTTCTGGGCGAGTCGCGCAGCCGCATGTTCGACGTGCCGCGCATCCGCGACGTGGAGATCGTCACCGGGCTGCTCGAACTACACGGGGTGAAGGTGACGCCCGGTGAGCATGACGGCGAGCTGGTCTTCGATCCCTCCAATGTGGAGCGCGCCGGGGTCGACGAGATCAATGTGCACGCCGGGTCGAGCCGGATCCCGATCCTGCTGTGCGGGCCGCTGCTGCACCGGCTGGGGCACGCGTTCATCCCGGAGCTGGGCGGCTGCAACATCGGCGGGCGCCCGATCGACTTCCATCTGGAGGCGCTGCGCCGGTTCGGCGCGGTCGTCGACAAGGCGCCCGAGGGGCTGCACCTGTCCGCGCCGGATGGGCTGCACGGCATCAAATACCACCTGGACTACCCGTCCGTGGGCGCGACCGAGCAGATCCTGCTCGCTGCCGTGCGCGCCAAGGGCGTGACCGAGCTTTCCAATGCGGCCGTCGAGCCCGAGATCATCGACCTGATCTGCGTGCTGCAGAAGATGGGCGCGATCATCAAGGTGCACACCAACCGGGTGATCGAGATCGAGGGCGTGCCGCGGCTGGGCGGCTTCGTGCACCGGCCGATCCCCGACCGGATCGAGGCCGCGTCGTGGGCGTCGGCCGCGCTGGCCACCAAGGGCGACATCTTCGTGCGCGGGGCCCGGCAGGCCGACATGATGACCTACCTCAACGTCTTCCGCTCCATCGGCGGCGAGTTCGAGGTCGACGACTCGCCGAGCGGCGGCGGCATCCGCTTCTGGCACCCGGTCGGCGACCTGCGCGCGGTCGCGCTGGAGACCGACGTGCACCCCGGGTTCATGACCGACTGGCAGCAGCCGCTCGTCGTGGCGCTGTCGCAGGCCAACGGGCTGTCGGTGGTGCACGAGACGGTTTATGAGAACCGCTTCGGCTACACCGAGGCGCTCGCCCAGATGGGCGCCAATATCCAGGTTTATCAGGACTGCCTCGGCGGCACGCCGTGCCGGTTCGGGCGCATGGGCTTCCGCCACTCCGCGGTCATCGCCGGCCCGGCCAAGCTGCACGCGCACGACCTGATCATCCCCGACCTGCGGGCGGGCTTCAGCCACCTGATCGCCGCGATGGCCGCCGAGGGCCGGTCCCGCGTGCACGGCGTCGACCTGATCAACCGCGGCTACGAGAACTTCGAGGGCAAGCTCACCGCGCTCGGGGCCGACATCGCCCGCTAATCCGAAAGCCCATCCGGAACGCTTCGCGATCAGGTGCGGGGCGGCTTTTGACTCGGTCGGGTCGCGCATCGGCGGGCGAGCCACTAAGCCCTGGGGGCCTGCCGGATGCGCGGCAGCAATCGCGGGAACTGCACGGTGGGCGCTTCGACCGGATAGTCGCTCAACGGCACCGTCACCGTCATCACGGTACCGGCGCCGAGTTCACTTTGGACACCGATGCGCCCGCCGTGGTCGGTGACGATCTGGCGGGCGATGGCAAGCCCGAGCCCGCTGCCGCCCGTCTTGCGGCCACGCGCCCCGTCTGCGCGCCAAAACCGGTCGAACACGTGCGGCACGTCGGACGCGGCGATGCCCGAGCCGGTGTCGCGCACGGTCAACACGGCCCACCCATCCGGCCCCGGGTCCGCCGTCAGCGTCACGGACCCACCCGGGCTGCTCGCCCGCAACGCGTTGGACACGAGGTTTCCGACCACCTGGCGCAGCCGGTCGGAGTCGGCGTCGACGTTGACCGGCCCGGTGGCCTGCACGGTCAGCGTCACCCCGGCGGCTTCGGCGGCGGGCCGGTGCGCCGTCCCGCAGACCTCCACCAGCTCGGCCAGATCGACCCGGGTGCGGTGGTAGGTAAGCACTCCCGCCTCGGCCAGCGCCAGATCCTGCAGATCGTCGACGATCCGCTGCTGCCACACGGCCTCCTCGTGTAGGCTGGCGAACAGCTCGGGGGAGGCGGGAAGCACCCCGTCTTTGAGCGCCTCAAGGTAGCCGCGCAGGTTGGCCAGCGGCGTCCTGAGCTCGTGTGCGACGTCGGCGACCAGGCGGCGCTGCCGATCCTCGCCCTTGCGCAGCGAGTCGGCCATGTGGTTGAACGAGCGCGCGAGCATGGCCAGCTCATCGCCGCCGCCGTCGGGTACCCACTGGCTCAGATCCCCTTGGCCAAGCCGCTCGGCGGCCCGCGTGACCTGCGCGACCGGGCGCAGCACACGGCGGCTGAGCAGGATCGTGCCGGCCAACGCCAAAACCGCGACGAGCAGGGCAGCCGCGATCACCGGGATCGGTGTGAGCCTTGGCACCGGCTCCCCCAGCGCCCCGAGGTAGACCCGCAAGGGTACGGGCGCGACATCGACCGAGCGCACGGCGAAGGTTTTCTGCAGGCAGTCCCTTGTTTGCGTGCTCCTCACCTCCGGGCTGATGACCTCCGGTTTGGACACATAGCACGCGAGGACCTCGTTCGCGTCCGCGGAGAGTGCGGCCGGGGAGTCCTGCCCCGACCGGCACGCATCGACGGTCTGCGGCTGTTGCAACGCCGTCGCACGTTCGGCCGTGTAGGTCGGTACCCCGAACTGATCCAGCGACATCTCGACGGGCAGGTGCTGGCGGGTGAGGCAGGCGGCGAAGCGGACACCGGACCGGTACTGCTGGATCGACGCCATCGTGATTTCGGCCGCCGATTTGCCGCCGCTCTGGATCGACTCGAGGGGCAGCGTGAAGGCCGGCCGCGGATCGGCCAGGACCGGCGGTGAGACGACGCCTCGTGCGGTGCGCCCGGCAAGCGTGTCAGAGTCGACGATCACCTCGTCCCACTCGGTCACGAGCTTGATTCGCTGACCGGTGGTCTTGGCGAGGGAATCGACGGTCGCCGGCACGAACTCCCAGGTGCCGTGCTCCTGGGCGTATCGCGTCAGCCGCTCGACCACGTGGTTGGTCACCTGCCGGTCGGCTACCGCGTCCTCGGTCACCTGGCGGGACGTCTGCAAGTAAGCGAGATATGCGGTGGCGCCGATGGCCGTGAAGGCCACGAGCGCGACAAACGCCAAGATACGCAGGCGCAGACTCATGACTCGGCCAGACGGTAGCCGCGGCCGTAGACCGTCTGCACATACCGCGGCTGGAGTGGATCGTCCTCAATCTTGCGCCGCAAGTGCATGACATGGGCGTCGACCGTGCGGTCGAGCACGTGGTGGTCGAACCCGAACGCGCGATCGATGATCTGGCCGCGGGTGAACACCCTCCCCGGCTCGGCCGCCAGCGTTTCGAGAATGCCGAACTCCTTGGCCGTCAACAACACCGGCCGGCCGTTGACCCGCACCTCGAACCTGGCCGCGTCGATCACGAGGTCGCCGACCACGCGCGGGGCGGCGCTGCCGGGCGCGGTCTTGCCCGCGCGCCGCAACAGCGCCCGCACCCGCGCGGCCAGCTCCCGGGGGCTGAACGGCTTCGTGACGTAGTCGTCAGCCCCGAGGTCGAGCCCGAGAAGCTTGTCGTCCTCGGTGCTGCGCGCGGTGAGCAGCAGGATCGGCACGTCGGACTCGGCCCGCACGATGCGGCACACGTCCAGCCCGTCGACGCCGGGCATCATGACATCGAGCACCAGGAGATCCGGCTTGCGGCTCCTGCTCTGCTCCAGCGCCCGCCGCCCGTCGTTGACGACAAGCACACTGTGCCCCTCGCGCTCCAGGTAAACCTGGATCAGGTGCGCCTGCTTGGGATCGTCTTCGGCAATCAGAATGCGCGCGCTCATCCGACGATTCTGCCTGCTAGGGCTTGAGAGCGGGGACCGCCGGATCGAGCAGCCCCGCCTCGGCGAGGACTCCGTGCAGCGGCACCTGTGCGGGCTCGTGGCCCCACGCGTGGTCGCCGTCGGTGGAGTCGAGCAGACCCAGCAACTGCCGCTGCACGGCGGTGTAGCGGGTGCTGTCGTCGGGCACCTGGTCGCGGCCCACCACCCAGCGATAGGTGTAGGCGAAGAAGACCGCCTTGCGCGTGATCTCGGAGAAGTTGTCGGAGCGCGCATGCCAGATCCGGCGATCGAACAGGACGACATCGCCCGGGTTGGCCACCACCTCGATCGCACCGGGCGGGTCGGGCCACGACATGTTGCGCCGGGGCGGCCCGTCGATCCAGTTGGTGATGTGGCTGCCTGGTACCACCTTGAAGTTGCCCCGGCCCGGCTGCGAGACGTCAGACAGCCAGTAGACCCCCTTCACCGACAGTCGCGGGCGCGGGTCCGTCTCAAGCTCGCGGTTCTGCCGGCCCCCGTCCTGGTGCCACTCGAAACGGGGCGGCTTCGGGCCGCGCACCGTCGGGTGCACATCGACGTGCGAATGGTAGATGTGGATGTTCCAGCCCAGGATGGACCACACCGGGCCCAGGAGGCGGGGGTGATCGATCAGCGGAGCCAGCTCCGGGCAGGTGTGCACGGCACTGAGCCGGTGCAGCGCGCCGCCCCGGGGCAGCCGACCGGCCAGCAGCTCCCGGTCGTACAGAGCGTCCACCAGGGACGTGTAATGCGCGACATCGTCCGCGCTCAGCACGCCGGGAAGCACCACGAAACCGTCGTGCTCAAACGCCGCCCGCTGATCGTTCGTCAACGCCTCACCCGGAGACGCCTCAAGAAGATCCGTCATGGCCCACACGGTATGGCGGGACCGATGAAATTCTTTTGAAGAAGCCGTCACGTTGACGTGCGAAGTGCCTGCCAACGTGACGGCCTGCGGTTGCGGTCACGGCGTCATCAAACCGGCGGCCACCGCGTCATGAAACCCGCGGCTATTGCGTCTTCAGGCCCGCGGCCACGGCGTCGGCGAGCGACGCGGTCGGACGGCCGATGAGGCGGCTCAGGTCCCCGCTGTCGGTGGCGAGCTCGCCGCGCTGGATGCCGAGATCGGCGTCGGCCAGCGCACCGGCGTAGCCCTCGTCGAGGCCGAATCCGGTGAGCGCCTTGACATATTCGCCCGCCGGAAGGTCCTGATAGGACACTGGCGTGCCCGCCTGGAGCGAGACCTCGGCGGCCAGCTCGGCCATCGTGAACGGGGTGTCGCTGCCCAGCTCGTAGACGCGGTTCTGATGCCCGTCGCCCGCCAGCACGGCCGCCGCCGCGGCGGCGTAATCGGCGCGCGTGGTTGCCGCGACGCGCCCGTCGCCCGCGCTGCCGATGATCGCGCCCGTGGCCAGCGCCGGCCCGAGGTTGTCCGTGTAGTTCTCGGTGTACCAGCTGTTGCGCAGGAACGTGTAGGCCAGCCCGGACTCGCGGATCAGCCGCTCGGTCTCGCGGTGGTCGTGTGCGATGCCGATGCCGGTCGTGTCGGCCTTCAGGATGCTCGTGTAGGCGAGGAACGGGACTCCCGCCGCCTTGGCCGCGTTGATGGCGTTGGTGTGCTGTGCCACGCGCTTGCCGAACTCGTTGCCCGAGATGAGCAGGACCTTCGACGCGCCGGCGAAGGCCGTGGCGAGCGTCTCGGGACGGTCGTAATCGGCCTCGCGCACGGGCACGCCGAGGTCGAGGTCGGCGGCTTTGCCAGGGGTTCGCACGGCGGCGACGATCCCGTCCGCGGGCACGCCGCGCGCGAGCAGTTCGGCTATGACAAGGCGGCCGAGGTGGCCGCTGGCTCCGGTTACCACAATCATGCGGCTAACCATAGCGTCGGCACTAACTTTTAGAAAGTACTGGTATCCTCGATCACATGGACCCGACCGACGACCTCGTTGCCGACGTCTTCGCCCGTGCCTGCCCGTCGCGCAGCACGCTCGAAGACGTGGCCAGCAAGTGGGGCATCCTCGCGCTGGTCGCGCTCGCCGAGGGCAACTACCGGTTCAACGCGCTGCGCCGGCGCGTCGACGGGGTGAGCGAGAAGATGCTGTCGCAGACGCTGCACACGCTGGAGCGCGACGGCATGGTCCGGCGGGAGGTGCAGGCCACGATCCCGCCGCGGGTCGAATACAGCCTGACCAAGCTCGGCGCGAAGGTCGCCGAGCGGCTCGTCGGGCTGATCGAGCTGCTTGAGGGAGAGGTCCCGGCGGTCCAGGCGGCACGTGCGACATACGACGCCAATAAGTGAGGCTGCGCACGAGGCGCTATCGTTGCTGCGTGGCTTTGTTCTCCCGTAAGTCGTCATCCTCCACCCCCGAGCCCGCGCAGGAGCCCGAGGCGGTGGAGCAAGAGATCGTGCATGCCTCCCGGGGCTACACGCCGGCCAAGGGCAGGGCCACCAGGAAGCGCACCGAGGCGCAGCGCCGCCGCTCCGAGCCGCCGCCGACCAACCGGCGAGAGGCGCTCAAGCGCGCCCGGGAGAAGGCGCGCGCCGAGCGGTCCGAGGCCTACGAGGGCATGAAGGCGGGCGACGAGCGCTACCTGCTGCCCCGCGACAAGGGTCCGGAGCGCGCGCTTGTGCGCGACATCGTCGACTCCCGCCGCAC
This sequence comes from Allorhizocola rhizosphaerae, assembly GCF_003426775.1. Taxonomy (GTDB): domain Bacteria; phylum Actinomycetota; class Actinomycetes; order Mycobacteriales; family Micromonosporaceae; genus Allorhizocola; species Allorhizocola rhizosphaerae. The sequence goes on from NZ_QJUG01000086.1 coordinate 27,413, forward strand.
GGTCGGGCCCTACTTCTTCGCAGGCGCGTTCGTGCTGTTGTTCCTGTTCCAGGTGCCCCGTGCCGAGGTGCAGCTGGCCGCAAACCTGATCTGGCTGCTGCTCGCGCTTGCCGTGATCGTGGACAGCTTCTTGATCAGCCGCAAGGTCAAGAAGATGGTCATGGAGCGGTTCCCGAAGACCACACAGTCCATGCGCTCGCTGTACTTCTACGCGATCATGCGGGCGATCTCGTTCCGCAAGCTGCGCATGCCGAAGACGCGCGTCAACATCGGCGACAAAATCTAACGCAGCCGTTCTCATCGCGAAGCGGTGAGAACGGCTGACTGGGCGTCTCGCCCAGTGTGGCCCCGCCTGGTTCGCGCGGCTTTGGTCGGCCGCGAGCGGTCCGATCGAAGCCGCGGCGTGATTAAGACGCCCCATCCCTGACCGAGCGACCGTCCAGCGGGGCGGGCAGCTGCACCTCGGTGGACATGTCGGTGGCCTTGAGCACCTTCGCCGCACAACTGGCGGTCGGCAGGCGTCCGATGTGGAGGGTGAGGGTGACCGTGTCGGCCGACTCCACGATCTCGACCCGGCCGAGCGCGTTGCACTGCGGGCTGCCCGTGATCGTGTAGTGCAGGCGGATCCGGTTGTCCTCCATCACGTCGTAGCTCGTCCAGGGATGCGGCCTCAGGTCGATCGCCCGCTCGGCGCCGGGGACGGGGTTCGGACGACTGGGCGACGGCTGGACTGGGGGCGCGGCGCACGCACACAACACGACGCACAATGCCACGCAGAGTCGTGCCGGTGCCATGCCCGCGCCCTTCGCGAGACGACAGAGGAGGGTGGGGTGGCCGGGGTTGCCCGGCCACCCGTGGGTTTCAGGTGGAGATGTTGCGCACCGCCCCGTAGAGGCCGGCCACCTGATTGCCGTAGTACGGCGAGAACATGTACTGGGGTAGTACCGTGAACTTGAAGTCGTTGTGGCCGTTGATATATCCCCAGTTTCCGTCGAACCAGTTCAACCAGGCGCCGCCCGACGACCCGCCGGTCATGAAGTTCGTCTGGTAGATCGTCCCGGCCCAGAAGCCGGCCCCGTCGTAGGTGTAGTTCTGCTCGCCGACCAGGCAGCAGCCGGTGAACGGCAGGCCCTGCGGATAGCCGAAGGCATTCATGAAGTAGCCGATCGGGTAGTTCCACGCGATGCCCTGCGCGCCGAAGTAATCGGCGATGCGCCAGCCACCGTCGCGGTACATGATGGCGGCGCCCACGTCGTTGGCCAAGTCGTTGTTGTCGTGGAAAAAGGCCGCGGTCGACCAGAGTTGGTAGGCGTACCAGTTGCCGTACGGCGCGACGCCGTTGTAGTAGTTGGGCACGAAGGTCCAGTTGTAGTGCCAGGTCTGGCCGCTGGTGTTGCAGTGCGCGGCGGTCCACACGGTGGACTTGCCCTCGGTGTTGACGATGGTGCCGGAGCACACGTAGTTCAGGCCCGATGCCGTGAAGAACACCTTGCCGTAGGTGCGCGCCACGGGGTGTCCGACCGGATAGTTCGGGAAGTACGCCTGTGTGCCGGGGCCGCCCTGCGCGATCACCTCCGGCGTCGCGACGGGTGTTGCCCCGCCGATCTTTTGGGCCGCGCCTTGGGGCCGTGCCGGGCTCCCGCCCGGGCGCGCCTTCGCACCCTTGACCGCGGGCAGTTCGGAGTCGGGAAGCGCGGACTTCATCCGCTCCGGTGTCCAATAGCGAGCCAGGGCCTCGTGTGCCCCGGCGACACCGGGCCGGGCCGTGGCGGCGACGTCCGCGCTTAACGCGGCCAGACCGCCGATCGAACCGCTTAGCGGCGCCGCGTTGGCGGGCGTGACCGTGGCCAGCGGGATGGCTACGAGGATGGCCGCGATCGCGGCGAGTGCCGAAAACCGCCTGGTGTGTCTCATGATTCCCCCTTACCGAGGACCATTGATCCGCATCAATTGATGCGAGGCCACCCACACTCCGATCCGCATTTCATAATGTCAATGAACAGGATGAGAGTGGCATCGATGAATCGCGGCCGGGGATTCACTCAGTACCGGGGGGACATGGACGTAAGTTCATGATCGGCAGGAAGAGGGGGTGGGGGTGTCTGATTGTTGACAGGGTGGGGCCACTGATGGGCGTCACCCGAGCGAGCGAACCGCCGCCTGCTGGTAGAGGCGGGCGATCACGTCCTCGATCTCCGGCTCGGCGATCGTGAGGTCGCGCAGGGTGCCACTCGCGGTCAGTTGCGAGACCAGTGGGCCGACCGACGCCGAACCGTCGACGGCGAAGACGAGCCTGGTGCCCGTGGAGGATTCGAGCTCGACGCCCGGCACGTCGATGGGCGTTTCCAGCGGAGCGTCGAGATCGACGATGACCCTGCGGCGCGAGCCGTACCGCGCGTGCAGCGCGTCGATCGAGCCGTCGTGCACCACCCGGCCGTGGTCGATCACGATGATCCGGCGGCACAGCCGCTCGATGTCGGCGAGGTCGTGCGTGGTCAGCACGATGGTCGTGTCGCCGCGCTCACCGAGCTCGGCGAGAAACCCGCGCACGGCCTGCTTGCTCACGATGTCGAGCCCGATGGTCGGCTCGTCCAGGAACAGGATCTCCGGGCCGTGCAGCAGCGCGGTGGTCAGCTCGCCCCGCATGCGCTGGCCCAGCGAGAGCTGGCGCACGGGGGTGTCCGCGAAGGAGTCCAGATCGAGCAGGTCACGACAGGTGCGCAGGCGGGCGGCGTGCTCCGCGGGCGGCACCCGGTAGACGTGGCGCAGCAGTTCGAACGAGTCCCGCAGGGGCAGGTCCCACCACAGGGTCGAGCGCTGTCCGAACACGACACCGATCCGGCGGGCCAGCTTGATCCGCTGCGCGACGGGCGTGAGCCCGCACACCGACACCAACCCGCCCGACGGCTGCAGCACGCCGGTGAGCATTTTGAGCGTGGTGGACTTCCCCGCCCCATTGGGCCCGAGATAGCCCACCATTTCGCCGCGCTGGATCGAGAGGGAGACGCCATCGACCGCCGCGACGGTCGTGCGCTTTCTTCGAAATCGGCCGGCTTTGATGTGTACCGTAAACGTCTTTTTCAATTCCTCAGTCTCGATAATCTTCACGATCCCGTGCTCCTGTAGTGCCGGACACCAAAGCGCCAAAACGCGGCCGCCACCCCGCCCGCCGCGAGCGCGACAACCGGGCTGACCAGGCCCAGCCACATCGGCCCACCGAGCGGGTCGGCGCGGCCGAGCAGGGCAAGACCCGGGTAGTAGGCGACAAAGGCGAACCCCAGCCCGAAGGCGAATATTCTGCGGAACCAGTTGCCGTAGACGGTGATGGGATAGGACGTGAAATCACGCCCGCCATAGGTTAGCGCATTGGCCAATTCGCCTGACTCGATCCACCAGAACGCGACCGTCGACGTGGCGATAAAGAACGCGCAGAAAAACATCGCCCCGAATAGCGGAGTGGCAATGAGAAGCACAACCCGCCACGGGGTCCAGTCGATGTCGGCGAGCACCAGCGCGACGGTCAGCACGGCGAGCGAGTAGATGATCCGCCCGATGCGGCGGAAGCCGACATCGAGCGCGAGCAGCTGCGGCAGGACGCCCAGCGGTCTGATCAGGACGGTATCGAGCGTGCCGAAACGCACATAGAAGCGGATCCGCTCGATGTTGCCCACGAACAGGTCGGCCAGCGAGAAGGCGTTGAGCGACAGCCCGAACAACAGCACGGTTTCGGTAACGGAAAAGCCGGCCAGGACCGGTACCCGCGAGAAGATCACCAGCACGGCCAGCAGATCGGCGCCGACGATGATGACGTTGCTGCCCAGGTCGAGCCAGAAGCTGAAGCGATAGGACGCCTGGCTTCTGCCCTGCGCCGCGATCAGCTTGGCGTAGATGCGGAGCGTGTCACCCACCCTGGATCACCAGCCGCCGCTCGGCGCGGCGCTGCACGACCCGGCAGGTCCACAGCAGCATCCCGGCCCAGAACGCTTGCACCGCCATCATTCCCAGCCGAATGGGCAGCTCATCGCGCTCCACGAGCACGTCCATCGGCGCCATGAGCAGTGACGGCCCCGGTGTGGCGAACCAGACCAGGGCGGCGACCGGCTCGGGCAGGAACCGCACCGGGAAGTACAGCCCGCCGATCAGGCCGGAGGCGAACAGCCAGAACAGGTTGACGCCCCGGTTGTCCAGCAGCCAGAACGCGGTGGCGTTGACCAGGTAGCGGCACCCGAAGCACACCACGACCGCGAGCAGCACGGAGATCAGGAACAGCGGGTAGGTGACGGGATCGGCGGGCAGATACAGGTCGAAGAAGACGGCGCCGACGATCATCGGGGGAATGAATCTAAATATCATCGCGTACCCCGCCCGGCCCAGGTCCGCGGCGAGATAGCTGATCACGGGGTGGATCGGGCGAAGCAGATCGGTGACCACATCGCCCGTGCGGATGCGCTCGGCCAGATCGTTCCAGCCCCACAGCATCACGACCCCGAGCAGGCCCTGCCCGGCCCAGACGTAGGTGACCAACTGCGGTCCGGTGTAGCCGGCCGTCACGGCGGACACGGCCGCAACGGCGAGCAGGATGTAGGTCCGCAGGAAGCCGAACATGATGTTGGTGGCAAGCGACGCGACCGTCGCCTGGCGATAGGTGGAGTATCTGCGGAAGCCAGATGCGGCAATTGCCCCGGTTAGTGCCAACGGTTCGGTGAAGTTTCGGATTGTGAGCCGATCCGCAGTGGCGGTGATGAAGCCCACGCCGTTACCCTCCTGTCGCAACCCTTTTCGGGCCCGGTGACCTTATCCGTTGCGCGGGGGCGCGGAAAAGGCATTTTGACATTTCAGCGAGGCGAGCGTGGCGGACGAGCGCACTGAGGAGCGGCGTCGAGGTGCTCCGGCGTGGTTCGACACGCCGACAGCGCCACGGTCCAAAGTGCCCGGCAAAAAACAGGCCCCACCACCGGCCGACGAGCAGCCGCCCCAGCCGCCTGCGCGACCCGGGCCGTTCCCACCCCAGATGCAGCCGCCACAGCTGCCCCAGCCCGGCGGGCCGCCGCATCGGCCCGGCCCGCCGCCCCCGCCACCTGGGCGCAT
>NZ_QJUG01000087.1 GCF_003426775.1 Allorhizocola rhizosphaerae
CTCCGCGCGCCGAGGGCGGCGAGCGGCCGCCGCGGGAGCCGCGCGAGGGCGGCGACCGCCCGCGGCGTGAAGGTGAGCCCAGGCGCGAGCGTCGCCAGCGGCGCGAGTGAAGAAGGCCAAGACGCACACGGTGGCGGGCGATCTCGGAGGAGTCGTCCGCCGCACCGTGCTGCCCACCGGAATGCGCGTCATCACCGAGGCTGTGCCGGCGATGCGCAGTGTCTCCTTTGGAGTGTGGGTCGGCGTCGGCTCCCGCGACGAGGCGCCACAGCTCAGCGGGGCCTCGCACTTTCTGGAGCACCTGCTGTTCAAGGGCACGCACAAGCGGTCGGCGATGGACATCAGCGCGACCATCGAGGCGGTCGGCGGCGAGACAAACGCCTACACCGCAAAGGAATACACGTGCTACTACGCCCGGGTGCTCGACGCCGACCTGCCGCTCGCGATCGACGTGGTGTGTGACGCCGTCGCCGATTCGCTGCTGCTGGAGTCCGATGTGGAGACCGAGCGCGGCGTGATCCTCGAAGAGATCGCGATGCACGCCGACGAGCCGGGCGACGAGGTGCACGACCTGCACGCCGCCGCGCTGTTCGGCGAGCACCCGCTGGGCCGCATCATCTCCGGCACGGTCGAGACCATCACGCCCATGACGCGCAAGCAGATCCACGGGTTCTACAAGCGTCGCTATGTCGCGCCGCAGATGGTCGTGGCGGCGGCCGGCAACCTCGACCACGCGACCGTGGTTCGCCTGGTGCGCAACGCGTTTGAGAGCGTTCCGGGCAAGCCATCGCCCGTGCGCAGCAAGGATTCTCGCGTCAACCTCCCGGCGCCGCGGACCGTGGTGCGTTCCGATGACACCGAGCAGGCCCACTTTGTGCTGGGCGGGCCGGCAGTGGGGCGGCACGACGAGCGGCGGTTCGCGCTCGGCGTGGTCAACAATGTGCTGGGCGGTGGCATGTCCAGCCGGCTGTTCCAGGAGATCCGCGAGCAGCGTGGCCTGGCCTATTCGGTGTACTCCTACGTGTCACACTTCGCCGAGATCGGCTCGTTCGGCGTGTATGCCGGGTGCGCGCCCACGCGCACGGAGGAGGTACTCGATCTGGTCCGCAGGTCGCTGGACCACACGGCCAAGCACGGCATCACCGACGACGAGCTGCGCCGCGGCAAGGGCATGCTCAAGGGCTCGCTGGTGCTCGGCCTGGAGGACACGGGCTCGCGCATGACCCGGCTGGGCAAGGGCGAGCTGCTGCACGGAGAGCTGCTGACCATCGACGAGCTGCTGCAGCGGATCGACAGCGTGACCCTGGACGAGGCCAACACCATGGCGGAGCAGATTCTCACGGCACCGATGGCCTTGGCCGTGGTCGGACCGTTCGATAGGTCCACGTTCCAGTAAAGTCATCCGCGTGACTGAGGTGAAGGAGCCCATTCGGGTCGGTGTGCTGGGCGCGCGTGGCCGCATGGGGGTAGAGGTGTGCAAGGCAGTCGACGCCGCCGACGATCTCGATCTGGTCGCGATGATCGATCAGGGCGACTGGCTGTTCAATGCCTCCGACGCTGCCGCGCAGGTGGTCGTCGATTTCACCACCCCCGATGTGGTGATGGACAACCTGCACTGGTGCATCGACCAGGGCATCAGCGTGGTCGTGGGCACCAGCGGGTTCACCCAGGCGCGCATCGAGCGGGTGCGCACCTGGCTCAAGGCCCATCCTCAGGTCGGTGTGGTGATCGCGCCCAACTTCGCCGTCGGGGCCGTGCTCATGATGGAGTTCGCGCAGCGGGCGGCGAAGTTCTTCGAGTCCGTGGAGATCATCGAGCAGCATCACCCGCGCAAGCTGGACGCCCCAAGCGGCACGGCCCTGCGGACAGCGGAGATCATCGCCGAGGCGCGGGTGGCGGCGGGCATGTCCGCACCGCCCGATGCGACCAAGGATCAGCTCGACGGCGCCCGCGGGGCCGACGTGGCCGGGATCAGGGTGCACAGCGTGCGGGCCAGCGGCCTGGTCGCGCACCAGGAGGTGCTGTTCGGCGCCAACGGTGAGACCCTGACGATCCGGCACGACTCCTATGACCGGGCGTCGTTCATGCCGGGTGTGCTGCTCGCGATCCGGTCAGTGGTCGAGCGGCCCGGCCTGACCGTCGGATTGGGGGAGCTCCTCTGAGGTGAGCGACACGTGCCATCGGATCTGCGGCACGAGCATGTCGTCGACGTCCAGCTCGCGGTAGGAGCCGTCGGGCGCCCAGCCGGCCGAGGTCAGAAACTTGGTCATCGCGGCGTCCTGCTCGAAGGCCCACATGACGGCCTCGGTGAAGCCGTCGGCGCGCCACAGATCCACAGAGGCGGCGAGCAGGCGGCTGCCGTGTCCACGTCGGCCCCATCGCGGCTCGACCAGAAGTTCGATCATTGAGGCGACTCCGTCCAGTGGCTCGGACGCCGTGAAGCCGACCACGTAATCTTGTTTCGACTGTTCGACCGCGACCAGGACCCGGTGACGGGGATCGGGCGGCGAGGTCACCGCCTCGGACCAGCGCTGGCTCAGGAAGTCCTCGCTGATCTGGGCCAGCACATGCCGGGGCATGAGGCGCTCATAGGCTATACGCCAGGTCGCGAGCTGGATGCGGGCGATCTCGCCGACGTCTTCCCGTCGCGCCGGTCGGACAAAGCCAGTTGCCACTTCAGGAGCGTACGTGACCAGGCGAGCGCAGATCATCGCGGTGGTGGTGCTCGCGCTGGTGGTGCTCGTGTTCGACGCGATCTTCACAGCGCGGCGCGGGTTCTTCGATCTCCGCGTCTACTACGGCGCCATCAACTTCTGGGTGCACGACGCCGGCGAGCTCTACGACTACGTGCGGCCGCGCAGCACCTATGGCTTCACCTATCCCACGTTCGCGGCGATCACCATGCTGCCGATGGCCTTCCTGCCATGGCCGGTGGTGTTGGTCATCGCCTCCGCCGCCACCGTTGCGGTGACCGTCTGGTTGCTCTTCGAGCTTTTTCGGGGGTACGGCCAGAGCCCCTGGTTTGTCGTCGGAGTGGCACTGTGCCTGGTCGCGGCGTACGAGCCGATGCGGGAGACGTTCCTGTTCGGACAGGTCAACATGCTGCTCGTCGGCTTGGTCGCGGCGGATCTGCTGCTGCTCGTGGGGCGGGGGTCGCGCTGGGCCGGAATCGGTGTCGGGCTGGCCACGGCGATCAAACTCACACCCGGCATCTTCATCGTGTACCTGCTCGTCACCAGGCGTTGGCGGGCGGCGCTCGTGTCGGTCGCCACCGCCGCGATCGCCACGCTGTTCGCGGCCGCGGTCGCGCCGGGCGCCTCGCGCGAGTTCTGGACGTCGGCGATCTGGGAGACCGACCGGGTGGGCTCCCTGTCGTACATCTCCAACCAGTCCCTGCGGGGTGTCGTGGCCCGGCTCGACCCCGGCCATCCGGACACCACGCTCTGGTTCGCCATGGTCGCCGGTGTGCTGGCGGTGTGGGCGGTGCGCGTGTGGCGGTCCGCCGCGCGGGGTGACGAGGTGCTCGGGCTCGCGTTGACCGGCGTGGTGGGAGTGCTCGTGAGCCCGGTGACATGGATTCACCACCTGGTGTGGGCGATCCCGGCGTTCGTGCTGCTGGTGCGGCGCGGTGGGCGGTGGCGCCTGGGGTTCGCCGCGCTCGCCTACATCGTGCTGTGCAGCCGCGTGGTGTGGGAGTACGAGCGCGACTTCGACGGCTGGCACGGCTTCGTGTCCGCCAACGCCTACGTTTGGATCATGTTGGCTTTACTATGCCTGACGCCCGCGCACAAGGGTCCAGCGGGCGATCGGGAAGCCGAGCTCGGTGCCGCGCGGGCGGAACGTCCCGGTCTCACCGTCGCGGCTTAGCCCGTGCCGGGCGTAGAACCGTTGCGCCCGTTGGTTTTCTGCCAGCACCCACAGCCGGACCTCGGCCTGGGGCAGGGCATCGAGGGCCGCCGTGAACAGTGCGTCGGCTATGCCGGTACCCCAAAAGTCTGGATGCACATAGATCGCATAGATCTCACCGATGCTTTCGTCGCCCCGGTAGGACCCGTAGTTCACAAACCCCACGACCCGGCCGTCCTGCTCAGCGACGAGGCTGTCGCCCGCCCGTCCGGCACGCCGCTCGGCCATCTCCGCCGGGTCGAGCGCATCGAGCGCGCTGCCGGGCAGGATCCCCGCGTAGGCACGCCGCCACGCAAGCGCGTGCACCTCGGCCGCCTGAAGGTGGTCCGCCGCCGTTTCCGGACGGAGTTTTGTCATACCCGGAGGGTAGGTTTGCCGCCGATGGAGACGCTAACGATTTCGCAGGCGAGGCGGGTTGCCCTGGCGGCGCAGGGCTTCGCCGACCGAGTGCCGCAGGCTTCGATAAATACGCGCCATCTGCGCCGGGTCGTCGAGCGCACCGGGCTGCTCCAGATCGACTCGGTCAACGTGCTGCAGCGGGCGCACTACATGCCCGTTTACAGCCGCATCGGGGGTTACGACACCGCCCTGCTCGACCGGGCCAGCAGCCGCAAACCTCGCTGGCTGTTCGAATATTGGGGCCACGAGGCGTCGCTGCTCCCGGTGGAGCTGCACCCGCTGATGCGCTGGCGCATGGCCACGGCCGACCGGGCCTGGGGCGGCCCGCGCAGCATCGCCCGCAGCCGGCCCGATTTGGTGCGGTGGGTGCTCGACGAGGTGCGGCAGCGTGGCCCGGTGACCGCGGCCCAGATCGAGGAGGATGTGCCGCGCGCCAAGGACAACTGGGGCTGGAACTGGTCTGACGCCAAGAAGGCGCTGGAGTGGCTGTTCTACACGGGCGAGGTCACGTCGGCGGGCCGCACGACGCAGTTCGCCCGGCGCTACGACCTTGCCGAGCGGGTGATCCCGGCCGAGATTTTGGCCCAGCCGACGCCGACGCAGGCCGATGCCTCGCGCCGCCTGATCGAGCTCGCCGCGCGGAGCCTGGGCGTGGCGGCCGAGGCGGAGCTTCGCGACTATTTCCGGCTCCCGCTGGAGTTCGCTCGGGCGGCGATCGCCGAGCTGGTCGAGGAGGGTGTGCTGATCCCGGTTCAGGTCAAGGGATGGAAGGCGGCGGCCTGGCGGCACCGCGATGTCGCGGTGCCCCGCCGGGGCCGCCCGGTGTCCACATTGATCAGTCCGTTCGACCCGCTGATCTGGGAGCGGGCGCGCACGGAGCGGCTGTTCGGGCTGCGCTACCGGATCGAGATCTATGTGCCGTCGCACAAGCGGGTGCACGGTTATTACGTGCTGCCCTTCCTGCATGGCGATCGCTTCGTCGCGCGGGTCGACCTCAAGGCCGACCGGCAGGCGGGCGTGCTGCGCGTGCCCGCGGCCTGGTCCGAAGACGGCGCCGACCCGGGCGAGACCGCCGAGGCCCTGGGCACCGAGCTCCGCCGCCTGGCCACCTGGCTCGCCCTCGACGACGTCGCCCCACCCGACCGCGGCGACCTAGCCCCACTTTTCCGCCCCCGCCCTTCGCGCCGCACCCTTTCGCCTCGCGCCCCATCGCGTTGATCATGAACTTATGACCTTCTCTCGGCGGCGTGTCGTTTCCGAAACTTCATGATCGGCGCCCGGCGCCGCAGGGGGTTGATCGTAAAGCTGGTGCCGCGACACCCCCGCCGAACATGGACATAAGTTTATGATCAACTCTGTCGATGTCTGGCGTATACGATCTGCGGGAGGATGGGCACTCAAGCGGATGGGTGGAGTCGATGCGAGCGCGCCGGATCGGGCCCGATGAATGCGACGCCGATGCGTTGGGCCGACTGATCCGCAGCGGACGTCCGGCGGAGGCAGTGGTGCTCGCCGGCGTGGCGATCACGCGTGCGCGCGGTCCGGCAGAGATCGCCCGGGTGCTGCTGATGAAGCTGGGCGCGCTGCTCAACCTGGGCCGCACGAGCGAGTGCCCGGCCGTGGTCGACGAGGCCTACGCGGCGCTGACCCGGTGCGATGAGCCCGCGCTGCTGGGCGAGTTCCACGCGCTGGCCGCCAACGTCGCCTATCACCAGGGTTCGCTCGACCGCTGCGTCACGCACCTGGTCAGCGGCGGTCGGGCACTGGAGCGGGTGCGCAAGGCCGATCACATCGCCGCGATGGCCTGGCTCGACCTGGCGGTGACCTATTCCAACATTGGGTTCCACGGGCACGCGATGACGGCACACCAACGCTCGCAAGCCATTGCGGCCGCCGCTGACCTGGATCCGGTCGACTTTGCCCATCCCGAGATCCGCATCCGGTACGCGATATCCCTTGACCATCAGGGTGACTCCGAAATGTGCGCGCGGCTGCTGGCCGAGGCGCTCGACGAGCTCGGCCCGGACGACGTGGCGCCGTTCGAGCTGCCATACCTCGGCTATGCGCAAGCCCGCCTGGCAACCCTGCGCCCGCCGCCCGACGGCGGCCCTGGCCCGCTGATGTGGGCCGACGTCGACCCGACCGGCGAGGCAAACGAGCTGCGCCAGCTCGCCGACGCCTGCCTCGCGATCGCCGGCGGTCAGCCGAACCTGGCGCTGACCCGGCTAGCGCTGGCCGAGGCGTGCGTGACCGTGTTCGGCGCGGCGGAGGTGCCTCGCCTGCGCGCCATCGCCCACGTCGCGCTCGGCGACCACGAGTCGGCCCACCGCGCGGAGCGCGATGTGGCGCGCCAGGTGTCGCAGTCGGTCAACCGGCTGCACGACCTGTTTGTGGAGGGCATCTCGGCCCGGCTCGACCACGACGAGCTGCGCCGGCGCGCCACGCAGTACGCCGACGAAGCGCACACCGATCCGCTGACCGGCCTGCCCAACCGGCGCCACCTGGAGCGGTACGTCGACGAGCTCACGGCGATGGGCAGGGTCGGCAGCATAGGCGTGGCAGACCTCGACGGATTCAAGATTGTCAACACCGTGCACGGCCATCTGTCCGGGGATCGCGTGCTGCAGCGGGTCGCGGCGATCCTGACCCGGACCCTGCGCCGCGGCGATTTCCTGGCCCGCTTCGGCGGCGACGAGTTCGTCATCGTGCTGCCGGGCACCGATCCCGCCGAGGCGCAAGAGGTCTCCGAGCGCCTGGCCGCGGCGATCGCGGCCGACGACTGGGAGGCGATCGTGCCGGGCACACCCGTGACGCTGACCGTCGGCTGGGCCGAGCTCAACGCGCGCACGGGAATCCTGGCCGCATTTCAGGCCGCCGACATGGGGATGCTGCGCGCGAAGGCCCAGTGGCGCGCGGCGGGCGGGAAGGGTGCGGCAGCGCGATAAGCTCACGGTGTGACCGAGGCGCACGCGCACTACACCGACTCGCCTGTCCTGCCGCCCCATCCGGTGGGGCGGTTCGCGCGGTTGCGCGCCCGCACGCCCGCCTGGCTCGCGCCGCTGGCGGTGCTGGGCTGCGTGGGTGCCGCGCTCGGCTACACGGCTTGGGCCAACCCGGCCGCGGGTGGAGCCGACGCCATGCCGACCTGTCTGATCAAGCTGACGACCGGGCTTGACTGTCCGGGCTGCGGCGGGACGCGGGCAGCGTGGTATCTGATGCAGGGCGACATCCCGGCCGCCGCGCGCCACCATCTGCTCTTCGTTTTCGCGGTGCCGTTCGTGCTCTATATGTATGTGGCCTGGGCCGGCAAGGTCGCGTTTGGATGGCGGCTCCCGCAGATCCGGATAGGCCCCGCCGTCGTCGGGATTTTCCTCGGCGCCTGGGGTCTGTTCATGGTGATGCGCAACCTGCCGTGGGAGCCATTTACCTACTTCTACGTGTGAGCGGAGCCGTTTTTGGCGCGAAGCGGCGAAAACACGTGGTGGACGTCCGATCCACCGGGCCTGACGTTTTTCGCGCAGCTATGGGCGGCCGCGAAGCGGTCCGCCCATAGCTGCTGCGGAATCAAGCCGTTACTCGGCGCAGGCTGATGTCGCCGGAGGCTGTGCGCACTTTGACCGTCAGTTTGGCGCCGGTCTGCGGTTGTTCCGGTCCGGTCATCGACAGGTCGCTCGTGGTCTTGCCGGAGGCGGTGCTCACGTCCAGCCACACCCCCGTGCCAGCCGCGATTCCGACGGTGACGTCGCCGCTGGCCGTGTGCACCTTCACCTCCCCCTCACGGGCGACACCGACCTTCACATCGCCCGAGGCGGTCTTGGCCCGCACGTCGCGCTCGGCCCGGCCGACCGCGATGTCTCCGCTTGCCGTCGTGACGTCGGCGCCCTTGCCCACGTGCTGCACCTCGATGTCGCCGCTCGCGCTGTGCGCGCGCAGATCGCCGCCCACATAGCCGACGCGCACGTCACCGCTCGCACTGTTGATCGAGGTGTCTTTGGCCACGCGGTCGAGGCGCACGTCGCCGCTCGCGGTGTGCACGACCGCGTCGGCGTAGTTGCCGGAGCACTGCAGGTCCGCTGACGCGGACTTGACGGTGAGTGTGCTGTCGACCGGGATGGCGACGCGGATGTTCAGCTTGGGCCAGCGGAACAGCGACCATCCCTTGCCGTGTGGGGCGTGGACGACGAGGTCTCGTCCTTCGAGGGCGACTCTGGTCTGCTCGGCGGCCTCGCGGCTGGCGGTCGAGTTGTCAAAAGGCTCCACCGACACAGTGATGACGTCATGCTCTGCGGCGTCCACATGGAGTGCTCCACCTGCGATGCGAATGTCGGCTTTGATCGGACCGGGGCTTGCGAACTCGTAATTCATGGCTATTGATCCCTCCCGTGCGGGTTTTGAGTGCGTCTGATCGCGCGGAAACGCGGCCGCGTTTCCGCGCACGTGGGAAGTGGGGTCAGGCTTGGGCGAAACCGGTGAAGTTGCGACCGATGTGGGAGCGCGGTGGGGGCGACATGGGCGGGCCGTGCAGGGCCATCGATGCGGCCCGCACCAGCCATGCGTTGACCGAGATGCCCTCTGCGCCCGCTGCCCGCTCGACCGCCTCCTTGAGTTGCTCCGGCAGGCGCAGCGTGAGCCGGGCGAGGTCACCGGAATCGGCGATCGGCGGCGGGGTCGGCGGCGCACTCGCCTCAGGGTGGGACACCACGAGATCCGCCTCGCGCCCGCGCAACCGCACCTCGACCGTCGGCCCATCCAGTTTGGTGGTGATCTCGGCGGTGGCGTCGGCGAGCACCTCGATCAGGCACAGCCTTGCCGCCGAGTCCAGCGCGGTGGCCAGCAGCTCGGCGGTCTGGGCCGCCTGCTGCCCGGCCGGTGCGGCCGCCGAGGTGAGGTCTCGCCGCAGCGATTCCAGGTACGGTGACAGATCCATGGCATCACTATGACATCACTTATGACGTCACGTCAATGTCGGTCCGAGGACAGGGACGGATGAGGGTAATGTGCAGGCTGTGACGGAACTGGTACTGCCTCAGGTCAAGCTCATCGCGTGGACCCATTTCGAGCCCCCGGCCGACGTCCCGTGGTCCACCGACGCCGACGGCGGTCAGGCGCTGGCCGAGTTCGCCGGGCGCGCGTGCTACCAGTCGTGGTCCAAGCCCAACCCGGCGACCGCGACCAACGCCGGCTACCTGCGCCACATCCTTGAGGTGGGCCACCTGTCCGTGCTTGAGCACGGCACCGCCACGTTCTACATGACCGGCGTTTCCCGCAGCTTCACGCATGAGCTGATCCGCCACCGCCACTTCTCCTATTCGCAGCTCTCCCAGCGCTATGTGCCCGAGCGCGAGGCCGCGATGGTCGAGCCCGACGTGATCGCCGCCGACCCCGAGCTGCACAAGAAGTTCGTCGAGGCCACCGAGGCGTCCGTGCGCGCCTACAACGAGCTGCTCGAAGGGCTCGAGGCCAAGTTCGCCGATGTCGCCAGCGCCACGCTGCGCCGCAAGCAGGCCCGTCAGGCGGCGCGCGCCGTGCTGCCCAACGCGACCGAGACGCGCATCGTGGTCACGGGCAATTACCGGGCCTGGCGCCACTTCATCGCCATGCGCGCGACCGAGACCGCCGACGTGGAGATCCGCGCGCTGGCCATCGAGTGCCTGCGCCAGCTGCAGGCGCACGCACCGCACGTGTTCGGCGACTTCACCATCAACGAGTTGCCCGACGGCTCGTCCGTCGCCGCCAGTCCCCTGACGTGGGAGTCTTGATGAAGCCCTTCGGAAGCCTGCTGACCGCGATGGTCACGCCCATGCTCCCCGACGGTTCGATCGATGTGGACGGTGCCGCGCGCCTGGCCGAATACCTGGTCGACGAGCAGCACAACGACGCCCTGGTGATCAACGGCACCACGGGCGAGTCGCCGACCACCAGCGGGGTGGAGAAGGAGACCGTGCTGCGTGCGGTGATCGAGGCCGTGGGCGACCGCGCCAAGATCGTCGCAGGTGTGGGCACGTCGAGCACCTACTACTCGATCGAGCTGGCCAGGCAGGCCGAAAAGGTGGGCGCGCACGGGCTGCTCGTCGTCGCGCCCTACTACAACAAGCCGCCGCAGTCCGGGCTGCTGCAGCATTTCACCGCGATCGCCGACGCCACGGGCCTGCCCAGCCTTCTTTATGACATCCCACACCGCACAGGTGTCGCCATCGCGACTGACACGATGGTCCGATTGGCCGAGCATGAGCGCATTGTGGGAGTGAAGGACGCCAAGGGCGATCTCACCGCGACCAGCTGGGTGTTGCGGCGCAGTGATCTCGCCTACTACTCGGGCGAGGATGCGCTCACCCTGCCCTTGCTGTCCGTCGGGGCCGTCGGCGTGGTGGGCACGTCCACGCACCTGACCGGACCCGGTACCAAAAAAATGATTCAGGCCTTTGACAACGGTGACCACAGCGCGGCGTTGACGCTGCATCGGCAGCTACTTCCGCTGTTCACCGGCATTTTCCGCACCCAGGGGACGATCCTGGTAAAGGCGGCCATGAACGCCCGTGGCCTGCCGGGCGGTCCAGTCCGCTCGCCGCTTGTCGACGCCACCGAGGCTGAGCTGGCCCAGCTGCGCGCCGACTGCGCGGAGGCTGGGCTGCCGCTCTAGTACATAAAAGGAGAGAAATATTGACCGCCGAGCATATTGAGCTGGGCGCGCCGCCGCCGTTGCCGGACGGCGGACTTCGGGTGATCCCGCTGGGTGGACTTGGGGCCATCGGTCGTAACATGACCGTCTTCGAGTTCGACGGCAAGCTGCTCATCGTCGATTGTGGCGTGCTGTTCCCGGACACCGCGGACCAGCCCGGAGTCGACCTGATCCTTCCGGATTTCGCGCCTATCACCGATCGCCTCGAAGATGTGCAGGCGATCGTTCTGACACACGGGCATGAGGACCACATCGGTGCCGTGCCCTACCTGCTGGCCCACAAGCCGGACATGCCGCTTGTGGGCTCGCAGTTCACCCTGGCGCTGATCGAGGCCAAACTGGCGGAGCGGCGGATAACGCCGTACACGCTGACCGTCGCGGAGGGGCAGCGCGAGCGGTTGGGCCCGTTTGACCTCGAATTCTTCGCCGTCAACCACTCCATTCCCGACGCACTGGCGCTCGCGATCCGCACTCCCGCGGGGCTGGTGCTGCACACCGGCGATTTCAAGATGGACCAGATCCCGCTGGACGGGCGCATCACCGATCTCGCCGGGTTCGCCCGGCTGGGTGCCGAGGGTGTCGACCTGCTGCTGTCGGACTCGACCAACGCCGAGATCCCGGGCTTCGTCACGCCGGAACGCGAGATCGGGCCGGTACTGGATGCGATCTTCGCGAAGGCGCAGGGGCGCATCATCGTGGCGTCGTTCGCCTCGCACGTGCACCGCGTGCAGCAGGTGCTCGACTCGGCCGCCGAGCACGGGCGCAAGGTCGCGCTGATCGGCCGCTCGATGGTGCGCAACATGGGCATCGCCCGGGACCTCGGGCTGCTGCGCGTCGAGGCCGGCCTGGTGGTGAGCCTCGACGAGGCGACGATGTTGCCGCCCGACCAGATCGTGCTCATGTCGACCGGTTCGCAGGGCGAGCCGATGAGCGCGCTGGGCCGCATGGCCACCGGCGATCACCGGCACGTGACGGTCGAGCCGGGAGACACCGTCGTGCTGGCGAGTTCGCTGGTGCCGGGCAACGAGACCAGCGTCTACCGTGTGATCAACCAGCTGGCCCGCGCCGGCGCTCAGGTGATCCACAAGGATGTCGCCAAGGTGCACGTCAGCGGGCACGCGCCGGCGGGCGAGCTGCTGTACCTGCTCAATGTCGTCAAGCCGAGCAACCTGATGCCGGTGCACGGGGAGTGGCGGCATCTGCGGGCGCACGCCCGGCTGGGCATCGAGTCCGGCGTGCACCCGGATCGGGTCGTGCTGTGCGAGGACGGCGATGTCGTTGACCTCGTCGACGGGCACGCTCACGTCGTGGGGCACGTCAAGTCGAGATACGTCTATGTGGATGGATTGGCCGTCGGCGATGTGAGCGAGAGCCTGCTCACCGAGCGGCGGATCCTCGGCGACGGCGGGTTCATCGCGGTCACCGTGGTCGTCGACTCCGTCACCGGCAAGGTCGTGGGTGGACCGACGTTGTCCGCCAAGGGGTTCAGCGAGGACCCGTCGGCGTTCAACCCGGTGCTGCCGCTGGTGACCGACGCACTGGACCGGGCGGCCCTCGACGGCATCACCGATCCCCATCAACTGCAACAAGTCGTGCGAAGGGTCGTCGGCCGCTGGGTCAACGAGGCCTACCGGCGCAGACCGATGATTGTGCCGTCCGTGTTGGAAGTCTAAAAACCGCAGGTCTGGCGTTAGCCTGAAACATTATGGCGACACGGACCTCTCAGCCGGCTCGCCGCCGTCGGGCGACCACCACCCCGGTCAGACGACGCCCGACGGCGAGGCGACGACGGTACAACAGCCCCCTCGCGGTGATAGCGCGCGCCATCGGCGCGTTGTGGATGGGCGTTGCCCACGGGGTGGGATGGATCGTGCGCGGATTGGGCACGCAGGCGGCCAAGGCCAAGGACCTCGACCCGGAACACCGTCGCGACGGGGTGGGACTGCTCCTGTTAGGACTGTCCGTTTTGCTGGCGGTCGCGATCTGGGGTGGCAACGGCGGGCCCTTGGGCGTCAAACTCGTCACCGCCATCAGATTTTTTATCGGTACCACGTCCGTGGTGCTGCCGATTCTTCTGGGAGTGTCGGCGATCCGGCTGATGCGGTCGGCCCCTGACCCGGCACAGCGCGGCCGGTCGCTGGTCGGCTGGGTGGCTTTGCTGCTCTCGTCGACCGGGCTGCTGGAGATCGTGCAGGACCCGGTCGACCTCACGCAGAGCGAGCACATGGCCGGTGGCCTGATCGGCATCATCGTGGGCAAGCTGGAGTTCGCCGTCACCGCGTGGGTGGCGATCCCGTTGCTGCTGCTGCTTTTCGTGTTCGGTGTGCTGGTGGTGACCGCGACGCCGATCAACAAGATCCCGGAGCGGCTGGCCCACCTGCGCGACCTGTTCATCGGCAAGCCGCTGTCGGAGGAGTCCCCCGATGGCGACGAGGACACGGTGCCGGTGCAGCGCAAGCGGCGCCCGTTGCCGCCACCGGTCGACTTGAATGAGCCCGACGAGGAGGAACCTCACGAAACCGTGCCGGTGCCCAAGCCGGCGAAGGTGAAGCCCGCGCCGCCCACGCATACGCCGCCGCCCACTAAGACGGAGCAGTTGGTGCTGCCCAGCCTCGGTGGGGAATATGTGCTGCCTCCGTCCAATTTGCTGCGCCCGGGGGAGCCGTCCAAGCAGCGATCGAAGGTTAACGATGAGGTGATCGCGGCGCTGACCCACGTGTTCGACCAGTTCGATGTGGACGCCGCGGTGACGGGCTTCACGCGCGGGCCGACGGTCACGCGGTACGAGGTGGAGCTCGGGCTGGGCGTGAAGGTCGAACGGATCACGGCCCTGTCGCGCAACATCGCGTACGCGGTGAAAAGCCCCGATGTGCGGATCCTGAGCCCGATCCCGGGCAAGAGCGCGGTCGGCGTGGAGATCCCCAACACCGACCGCGAAGACGTGTCGCTGGGCGACGTGCTGCGCTCGCGGGTGGCCACCTCGGACAACCACCCGATGATCGTGGGGCTCGGCAAGGACATCGAGGGCGGGTACGTGGTGGCCAACCTCGCGAAGATGCCGCACATCCTGATCGCGGGCGCCACCGGGGCCGGCAAGTCGTCGTGCTTGAACACGCTGCTGGTGTCGATCCTGGCGCGCGCGACCCCCGATCAGGTGCGGCTGCTGCTCATCGACCCGAAGCGGGTGGAGCTCACCGGCTATGAGGGCATCCCGCATCTGGTGTCGCCGATCGTCACCAACCCCAAGAAGGCGGCCGACGCGCTGGAGTGGGTCGTGCGCGAGATGGACATGCGCTACGACGACCTGGCCGCGGCGGGAGTCCGGCACATCGACGACTACAACCGCAAGCTGCGGGCCGGGCAGATCAAGCCGCCACCGGGGTCGGAGCGTCAGCTCACGCCGTACCCGTACCTGTTGGTGATCGTCGATGAGCTGGCGGACCTGATGATGGTGGCCCCGCGCGACGTCGAGGACTCGATCGTGCGGATCACGCAGCTGGCCCGCGCGGCAGGCATCCACCTGGTGCTGGCCACGCAGCGGCCGAGCGTCGACGTGGTCACCGGGCTCATCAAGGCCAACGTGCCGTCGCGGCTCGCGTTCGCCACGAGCTCACTGGCCGACTCCCGGGTCATCCTGGACCAGCCGGGCGCCGAGAAGCTCATCGGGCGCGGCGACGCGCTGTTCCTGCCCATGGGCGCGTCCAAACCCCAACGACTGCAAGGGGCGTGGGTCGCCGAGGGCGAGATCAACGACGTCGTGGCGTTCTGCAAGCGGCAGCGCGAGCCCGAGTTCCGGCCCGACGTCACCGCGCCGCCTCCGCCGGATCCCAAGAAGAAGGCCGAAGAGGAGATCGGTGAGGATCTCGAACTGCTGGTGCAGGCGATCGAGCTGGTGGTGGTGTCGCAGCTGGGCTCGACCAGCATGCTGCAGCGCAAGCTGCGGGTCGGGTTCGCCAAGGCCGGCCGGTTGATGGACCTCATGGAGACGCGCGGGATCGTGGGGCCTTCGGAGGGGTCGAAGGCGCGCGAGGTACTTATAAAGCCTGATGAACTGCCCGAAATCATGGCCCAACTGGGTCAATAAAACCCTGCTGGTTTGGTTTCTTCAGGCCAAGCCGTGATTGTGGCGCAAGTTGTCGCGGCCGGCCGGCGCTTCGGTCTCGGAGATGTCGGCCTTCGGCCGCCACACCGCGACCCGGAAAAGCCGGCGAAGGGACCGCGGCCACCCGCTGCGGGACAGAGACGTGAATGAACATGCCGCAATCTGCCATATGGCAGATCGGCATATGGCGATCACCGTCCGTGAGACTCATACTCGGGAAAAGAGACGGCACCCGGGCAGCCACCCAGGTGCCGCTCGCGGCCGGAATATGCGTTGTCTGGCGGATCCGCGGTGTCGGGCGGCCGCCGCCGATGCTCACCGACCGTGGCCACACCCCTCACCGAGGAGGCAGACCCCATGGTGTCGCCATCGTTGCCCAGCCATCTCCCTCCTCGCCATGGCCGAAACAGGAGGAGAAGATGCCCATCTTCTATCGGGGGCCCGGCGCCCACATCACCCACGAGGTGTTCCAGGTGCTCGGCCCGATCAGCCGCTCGTTTGCCATCCGCGAACTGCGGCGCATCCACATCGTCCAGACCCAGGACGACGGCGACGGCGCGCTCGCCCGGCTGATCAAGGGCGGCGCGGTCGTCCTGTCGGCCGTGGCGCTCGTCGTCGCCTTGACCACGAACGGGATGGACACCGCAGCAATGTGGACGATTCTGGCCCTGTTGGTGGTCGGTGTGTCGGCTACGGTCTCGGCCGGCTGCTGGCGCACGCCTGCGCCGCCCTACGAACTGCGGGCCACCTATCGCGGGCAAATCGTGTGCCTGCTGCGCACACCCGACGAGAAACTGCTCGGGCAGGTGAGCCGGGCGCTGCTGCGGGCATTGGAGCTCGCCGATATGCAACCGGATGCGGGAGCCGACCGTCGGGTGTAGTGTTCGCTGCGACATGTCGTTTGGCGGCGCGTCGCTTTGCTTTACGGCTCAGCCACAGCAGGGGCGCCGACAGTGAGGTCGATTGAAGTATATATGGCTCAGGGTGAATCTCCAGCGGTGGCCCGCCGCCGCCTCCGGCTCGCGCTGCGTCACGCGCGCGAGGAGAAAGGGTTCACCCAGGGCCAGGTCGCTGCCGCGCTTGAGTGGTCGCTGTCCAAGGTGCAGCGCATAGAGTCCGGCGACGTCACCGTCTCGCGCACCGATCTGACCGCGCTGCTCGACCACCTCGGCGTCACCGACCCCGACTCGATCGGCGAGCTGATCGAGATCGCCCGCACCTCCCGCCGCAAGGGTTGGTGGGACGACCCGCACTATCGCCAGCATTTGACCCCGGCGACCATGCGGCTGCTTCAATTCGAGAGCGAAGCGACGGCCATCCGCATCTTCCAGCCCACCTTGATTCCGGGTCTCATCCAGACGCCCGCCTATGCCCAAGCCGTGTTGCACTCGTGGCAGGACGAGCTGTCCGATGAGGACCGTGCGGTGCGGTTCGAGGTGCGCATGCGCCGGCGCGAATATGTGTTCGATCGGGAACATCCACCGCGTTACCTGCTGGTCCTGGACGAGTCGGTGCTCCTTCGCGAGGTGGGCGGGCCACGCGTGATGGCCGAACAGCTCAACCATCTGCTGGCTCACGCACGCGACGGATATCTGACAATGCGGATCGTGCCATTTCAAAGATCGGCGCCGATCGCGATGCTCAATCACTTCAGCGTGATCGACCTCGGCGAGGACGAGAATGCCGTTCTCTATCGGGAGGCTCAGCTCACGGACGAGATCGACGAGTCTCCGGAAGACGTCCAGAGATATCGGGCGCGCTTCGAGCGCATGTGGGACGTGGCGCTGAGTCAGGAAGCGTCGGTCAGACGTGTCGAGGCAAGGGTCGCCGATATTCTGTCGTCGCTCGACAGAGACGAGCCGCTGCGGAGCGACACTTGATCGCCTCGCGGGCGTTGAAAGACATGGCTACCCCTATGTCCAACTAGGAGACCTTTGTGGAAACTTCCTGGAGGAAGAGCACCAAGTGTGAGTCAAGCGGTTGCGTCGAGGTCGCGGAGGCAGGCCAAATGATTTTGGTTCGCGACTCGAAGAACCCGCACGGGCCGACGCTTAGCTTCACTCGATCCTCCTGGCGCGACTTTGTCGCGGCCATCCGTGATGGAGCCTACGACAAAGCCAACTGAAGAAACGTGCCAATCACCTTCACCTCCTTTGTCGGTACCTATCCATGCTTCGTAGGCTGAATGACTGGCGATATAGGAGGTGAAGCGTGAGCGCCCATGGCGACCAGCTTGAATGGGTAAGAGCGGACGACTGCGAGTCCAACGGTTGCGTCGAAGTCGCCGCGGCCGATGGCGCGATCCTTATTCGCAACTCCCGATACCCGGACGGTGCCCGGCTGAGCTTCACCCGGCAGGAGTGGCTCGAGTTTGTGGAGGGTGTGCGGACCGGACGGTTTGTGGTGGACTGACACCCGTGTTTGACGTGCTGGGGCTTTGGGACTACGACGATCCTGCCGGCTCACGGGAGCGGTTCATGGCCGCGCTCGCGCAGGAGCGCGACGTGGTGCGCCGGCAGGTGCTGCTGACCCAGGTGGCGCGGGCCGACGCGGGGCGGTGGGACGAGGCTTATCCGCTGTTCGACCGGGCGGTGCAGGCCCGAGCGAGGGTCCTTGACGGCCGGGCGGCCGCCTATTCGCTTCATGTGGCGCGGTGGACCAGGGCCCGTGCCGCGCGTGCGCTGGGCCGCCACGACGAGGCCCTGGCCGAGCTGCGTGAGCTGGCGCGGACCGAGATCGGGGCGGCCGACGACTACGTGGCCGAGGAGATCGAGGCTAACGAATCCGATCTGCGGAGCATGGGCGGATAGAGCGCGGTCGCCGGGCCGCGCCGGTAGAGCAGCGCCGGCCGGCCGATCAGGGGATTGCGGCGGGCGGCCGACTGTTCGAGGAATCCCTTGGTACCAACAACTTTTCTATGAAAATTTCTTGGATCTATTCTGGTACCCCACACGACCTCGTAGACCCGGCGCAGATCGCTCACCGTGAACAGTTCGGGGCAGAAGGCGGCCGCGAGGGTCGTGTATTCCAATTTGGACCGGGCCATCTCGACCGCGTCGCGCAGGATGTCGGCATGGTCGAAGGCGAGCGAGCCCACCCGCGAGACGTTGGCCCACTTGGCACTGCGCGCGTCGGAGCCCGCCGTGGGCATGGGCAGGTCGGGGGCGACGGCGAGGTAGGCGACCGTCACCACCCGGCCGCGTGGGTCGCGTCCGGGCGTCGCATAGGTGCGCACCTGTTCCAGGTGAAGGTGGCGTCCTTCGAGCCCGGTCTCCTCGGACAGCTCGCGCAGCGCGGCGTCGTCGATGTCCTCGTCCGGCCGGATGAACCCGCCGGGTAACGCCCACTGTCCTTGGAACGGCTGGTTTCCGCGCTCGATGAGCAACACTTTTAACCGGTTGTCGCGGATGGTCAGGATGACCAGATCCACGGTGACGGTTGCCTGCACGTGTTCTCGGTTCATGGGTACAGGTTAGCTTCTCGTCATCTTGACAATAAATAGCCGAAAAGCATACAGTTAGTTTTCGTCAGTCTGAGGAAAATAGCGCCGTGTCCGCCAGGACGGTCAACGTGGGGCAGCGATGACGCATCCGAGCGTCTATAACCGACAGTCCGAATTGGAGCGCCAGGCGGGTGGCGGGCGCGCCGATATCGGCGTGCTCACCGTGCTGAGCGCGGAGTTGCGCGCGGTCGTTGCCATGCTGCGCCGCCGTCCCGGGTTCATGACGCGCGACCTGCCCGACGGGGGCGTGGCATATGAGGCGATGGTCGACCGGGCGCGGGCGGTGGCCCTTCAGGCCGTCGAGCCGGGCCGGCGTAGCGCGGCCGTCGCCTACGCCGCGCTGAGCAGGCTGTGCTCACCCAAGGTGGTCGCGCTGGTCGGTGTGGCGGGTGGAGTGCACGACGACGTGGGCCTCGGCGACGTCGTGATCAGCGATCAGATCATCCACTACGAGGAGAGCGACTCCGGCAGGACCACGCAGCTGAGCGGCTATATCCTGCGGCGAGTCAACGAGTTCTTCGCCGCGCACGACAACCCGCTGTACCAGGTCAGCCCCAGCACGGGGCGCACCTTCAAGGTGCTGCGCGGCCCGATCGGCTCGGGCGAGGCGGTCATCGCCGACGCCGCCTCGCAGGTGCGCGCCTATCTGGCCGCGTGCAACGACAAGACACTCGCGATCGAGACCGAGGCGGGCGGGGTGGCGCAGGCGTTCTACGAGCGGGCGGCGTCGGATCGAGGAGTGCTCGGGTGGCTGTCGATCCGCGGGATCAGCGATCTGGCGGGCGTGGACCGTGACGACCTGTTCCACGACATCGCCTCCCGGCACGCGGCCGAGACGCTGGAGCGGATCGTGCCCTATCTCGTGCCGGCGGACTAGATGTCCTATTGGGGGGTGGCGGTGAAGTCGGCCGGACGGCCGCCGTCCCAGATGCGCTCGAATTCGAGGGCGAAATGGCGGTACCAGTGCGGCTCCCGGTCGATGGCCAGGGTCAGCACCGGATCCGGCCCAAGGAACCGGTGCGAATAGAGGTCCACTTGGATGATCCCGGTGTGGCCGTCGGGGTCGATCAGCGTGAGCCCGAAAGCCGGGACGAACTGCAGCAGCCGCACCTCCAGGCGCCCCTTGGCCCGCGGCGTGGCGGCGAGCTCGCGCAGCAGGTCGATGGCCGTGGTGAGGCGGTGGTGGAAGATGTGCGCATCGTCGGGGATGACGCTGCGCCGGGCCGCCTCGTGCGGGGCCTGCGAGTCGGGGTCGATCAGGGCGATCCGGATGTGGGCCCCGTCGGCCAGCCGGCGCTGCATCTCGCCCGCGAGGTTGCGGATGGTCCGGTTGAGCGTGACCCCGACTAAGCGCAGGTCGGTCGCGCCGGAGATGTCCAGCCCGATGCCGGAGCGCGACGGTGTCAGGAGCAGATCGGCCGACGGGATGCCCTCGCCGTTGCGCACCAGCCGGGCCAGCTCGTCCACATCGGACTGAAGCTCGGCCACCTGGTGGCGGCTGTTGAGCGCGCTGAGCGCGACCAGTGCGAGCGTGCCGAGCGTCGCGGCCGCGACGACCGGGGTGTCGACGATATCGAGCAGCCCGAGCACGCTTATCACCAGCGCGAGGCCGGCCGTCAGATACAGCTCGAGGTTGCGGCCGAGCCGGGGAATCTGCATCAGGCCAAGTTCTCACATGGCCCACGTGGTTGGCTATGCCCTTTCGCCCCGTTTGCCGTCGGCACCGGTCGCTATGTGCCGCAACGTATCCCGCAGTTTCGCCAGCTCGCCGGTGGGCAGGCCGGTGGCCTTGGCGATGGCCCGCGGGATGCCCTCGGCACGGGCTCGCATGGCCTCACCCTCGCGGGTGAGGCTGATGACGACCGAGCGCTCGTCGCGCGGGTCGCGCGAGCGCCGGACCAGCTGGGCCGCCTCCAGCCGCTTGAGCAAACGGGGAGAGCGTGCCCGAGTCGAGCAGCAGCGCCTCGCCGAGCGCCTTGACGGTGGTGTCGCCGTGCTCCCAGGGCACAAGCAGCACAAGGGATCCCGGGCGCGTTGATCATGAAGGCGACGCGCGCCGTTGAACATGGACGTAAGTTCATGATCAACCGAAAGGAGGAGGTGTGGCGGGCTTGTAAAAATAAGGGGCTTTGGTTTTAGAATGCTCGGGTGGATGAGGGGCAGATCAATAGCGTGGGTGCGCTCGCCGATCCGACCCGGCGGCGGGCATATGAGCTCGTGGTCGAGGCGGGGCGGCCGGTCGGGCGGGATGAGGTCGCCCGCGAGCTGGGCGTCGGGCGGACGCTCGCGGCGTTCCACCTCGACCGTCTGGTGGAGGCCAGGCTGCTGGAGGCGGTCTTCGCGCGGCTGACCGACCGGACCGGTCCCGGGGCGGGGCGGCCCGCCAAGCTCTACCGGCGCAGCGACGCTCAGGTGGAGGTCACCTTGCCCCCACGGTCCTATGTGGAGGTTGGCTCGGTGCTCGCGGAGGCGATCGAGCGGGCCGGCGCGGACCTTGCGCTGCAACGGGTCGCGTTCGAGCGCGGCCGCGCCGCTTCTTCGCAAACGATGGACAATGCTTTGCGAGAGCGCGGATATGAGCCCGCGACCACCCCGGAGGGCGACATCTGCCTTCGCAACTGCCCATTCCACACGCTGGCCGAGGAGTTCCCGCCGCTGATCTGCGGCATGAACCTCGCCCTGCTCACCGGCCTGGCCGAAGGCGCCGGCTGGCCCGTCACCCCCCGCATGCGGCCCGAAAAGGGGCGCTGCTGTGTCGTATTGGAGAGGCAAGGATGAATCTGGCGCAGTTGAACGTCGCCCGCATGCGGTTCCCGTTGGACAGCCCCGAGATGAAGGACTTCGTCGACGCGCTGCCCGAGATCAACGCCCTCGGTGACGCCAGCCCCGGCTTCGTGTGGCGCCTGCAGGGCGACAACGGCGACGCCACCGGCTTTCGCCCTTTCGGCACCGACGATGTCATCATCAACCTGACCGTGTGGGAGTCGGTCGAGGCGCTGCGCGACTTCATCTACCGCACGACACATCTGGAGTTCATGCGGCGCCGGCGAGAATGGTTCACCTATGAGGGTCTCAAAAACCATTTAGTGCTCTGGCCGGTACCGGTCGGGCACACACCGACCATCGAAGAGGCCAAAGCCCGTCTCGACCATCTCGACACCCATGGCCCGACCCCGCACGCCTTCACCCTGCGCCAGGTCATAGGCGGCTGACCGCGCGGGCCTTGGCCGCGATCATAGCGGCGGGCTTTGCGGAACTGCTCGGGTGCGATAAGGATGACGCGTGACAAGTGATCGGCAGCCGCAGCAGCGGGAGTCGAGCGTCCGGGTGTCGACGCTGGAGCTGTTTTTCGACCTGGTGTTCGTGTTCACGGTCACACAGCTGACGGCCTTCCTGGCCGACGAGCTGTCGTGGGGCAACGCGGGCAAGGCGCTGTTGATGCTCGGCGTGATCTGGTGGATGTATGGCGGCTACGCATGGCTCACCAACACCGTGGCGCCCAGTGATGCCGTGCGGCGGGGCCTGCTGATGGCGGGCATGGCCGGATTCCTGCTGATCGCGCTGGCCATCCCCGACGCGTTCGGCGCCAGCGGGTGGGCGTTCGGTGTGGGCTACTTCGTGGTCAACGCGATCCACAGCGGGCTGTTGCTGCGGGCCAACCCGGCCGCGATGCGCATGCTGGCCCCGCTGAACCTGCTCAGCGCCGGACTGGTGCTGGTGGGCGGGTTCGTGCCGGGCGACTGGCGCTGGGCCGTGTGGCTGGCCGCCCTCGCGGTGCAGGCCGGCTCGCCGTACCTGCACCCGCTCAGCGAGTGGGCCATCAACTCCGCCCACTTCGTGGAGCGGCACGGGCTGATCGTGATCGTGGCGCTGGGCGAGTCGATCGTGGCGATCGGCATCGGCGCGCGAGACCTGCCGCTCGACCGGGCCATCGTCGAGGTGGCGCTGCTGGGTCTGGTGATCTCGTTCGGCCTGTGGTGGCTGTACTTCGGCGGCGACGACGAGGCGGCCGAGCACGCGCTCGACGCGACCCCGCCGCTTCACAAGGGGCGCAAGGCGATTCACGCGTTCGGGTTCGCGCACTGGCCGCTGCTGTTCGCTGTGGTCGCGTTCGCGGCGGGCGTGAAGAAGGCGATCCACTACGCGGACGCGGCCGTGTATCTGCCGCAGGCGCTTCTGCTCGCCGGCGGCGTGGCGCTGTTCCTGCTCGCGGACGTGTGGTTCCGGGCTGCGCTGCGTATCGGGCTGCTGCGCTTGCGGGCCATCGGTGCGGCGGTCGCGCTCGCGACCGTCCCGTTAGGACTCGTGTCCACGGCCGGGCAGATGCTCGCCCTTGTCGCCGTGCTGGGCCTCGTGCTGGTGATGGAAAAACTAAGGCACGCTTAAGTATTGATTGCCTTGACTATTGGTTGGCTGCTGAGTATGTTGCTGCTGACAGTTAGGAAACTTTCCTATCGGTTGGGAGCTGCCGTGAAACGAATCCTGTTAATACTCGCGTTAGTCGCATCCACCACGCTCCTAGGCGCTCCACACGCGAGCGCCGCGGAGCTCGCGGTCAACGGCGGCTTCGAAACCGGGTCGCTGTCGCCCTGGTCGTGCAGTCTCGGCTCGGTGGTGACGAGTCCGGTGCACTCGGGCGCGAGGGCTTTGCGCGGCGCGGCGTCCAGTTCGGACAATGCGCGCTGCACGCAGACCGTCAACGGCCTGGTGCCGGGCACCTCCTACACGCTGTCCGGCTGGTTCAACGGCAACTACACCTACCTCGGCGTCACCGGCGGCGCGTCCACCTGGCGCAGCGGATCGTGGGGGCAGCTGTCGCTCACGTTCACCGCCTCCGGCGGCAGCGTGCAGATTTATTTCCATGGTTGGTACGGCCAAGGCGCCTACCATGCCGACGACATCAGCCTGCAGGGACAGGGTGGGGGCAACCCCGGCGGGCCCGGCGCACCGGGCAATCTGCGCTCCACGGGAGTCACGAACACGTCGATTTCGTTGGCGTGGAACGCATCCACGGGCACCGTCTCCGGGTACCGCGTCTATGAGGGCGGCATTCAGCGGCTGCAGACGACGTCGCTCAGCGGCACCATCTCCGGCCTCGGCACGTGCACCACGCACACCTACACCGTGCGCGCCTACAACGCGGCCGGTGAGTCGGCGGGCAGTAATGCGGTCACGGTGACCACCACCGGCTGCACCAATCCCGGCCCGACCGCGATGAAGGCGCCATATCTGTATCTCGGCTGGGGCAACCCGCCATCGGTGTCCACCGTGATGTCGGCGACCGGCATCCGCCAGTTCACCATGGCGTTCATGCTGTCGGGCGGCGGGTGCACGCCGATGTGGGACAGCCAGCGCCCGCTCACCGGCGGCGTCGACCAGCAGGTGATCAACCAGATCCGCGCGGGCGGCGGCGACATCGAGATCTCGTTCGGTGGCTGGAGCGGCAACAAGCTCGGCCCCAACTGCTCCACACCACAGGCGTTGGCCAACGCGTATCAGCAGGTCATCAACGCGTACAACCTGAAATTCATCGACATCGACATCGAGAACACCGACGAGTTCGAAAACGAGGCGGTGCAGGACCGGATCCTCAACGCACTGAAGATCGTCAAGCAGAACAACCCGGGCATCACCACCATCATCACGTTCGGCACGTCGCAGTCCGGGCCAACCTTCTGGGGCACGCGTCTGATCAACCGGTCGCGCGAGCTGCAGGCCAACATCGACAACTTCACCATCATGCCGTTCGACTTCGGTTGCACCGGCAACATGTTCACGTGCACGACGTCGGCGGCCGACGGCCTTCGCAATGCCTTGAAGGCCGCCTATGGCTGGACCGACGACCAGGCGTACCGGCGGATGGGCATCTCCGGCATGAACGGGCTCTCCGACCAGCAGGAGATGACATCCCTGCAACACTGGACCGACATCAAGAATTGGGCGACCGCACGACACATCCCGCGCCTGGCGTTCTGGTCGGTCAACCGCGACCGGCCGTGCCCGGGCGGCGGCGTCACGTCCAACTGCAGCGGCATCTCGCAGCCGGACTGGGAGTTCACCCGGATCACCGCTTCCCATGCGCCGTAGGCACTCAATCTTGTGCGGTCGTGCATGCCATGGCGTGCACGCCCGCACAGGATCTACGCGATCAGCTGGCGGGCTTCGAAACAGCCCGACTCGGTGAACTTGGTGTTCGCGGCGGCCCGGTGGGCTTGGGCCCGCCGGGCGTCGCCCATGCGGGCGGCCAGCGTGCTGATCGCGTCATGCAACATGCCCTCCTCCAATGGATCCGGCGCGCGATCACGCAAGGCTCGGGCGCGCTTCAGGTGTTCCTGCGCGGTTCCTAAGTCGTCCAATGTGGTCAGTACCGAGCCCAGCGCGGTGAGCGCGGCCGCCTCCCCGTGCTCGTCACCCAGCCGGGCGAACAATTCCTGCGCCTGCTCCAGCACGTCGAGCGCGCTGTGGGCCTGGCCGGCACGCACGTGCGCGCGACCGGTCCAGTAGAGGCTGTGCGCGGCCAGGTGCTCCTCGCCGATGACGCTTCCCAAACGATGGGCCGCGCTCAACAGCTCGATCGCCTCCGTGCGGTCGCCTGCGGCCAGGCGGGTCTTGCCCAGCTCGTGCAACACATGGCTTTCGCCGCGCGCGTCGCCCAGCTCCCGCCAGATCGCCAGGGCGCGCCGCAGGCAGCGCTCGCTGAGCGCGAGATCGCCGAGATCCCGCGCCTTGTAACCGACCTTGCCCAGCATGAATCCACTTTGGACGGGATCGCCGAGGGAGTTCGTCAGATCGAGGCCGCGCTGATAGGCGGCCAGCGAGTCCGCGTGCCGGCGCAGCGCGCAGTGCGCGGCGCCGAGCTGATACCACGCCATGGCCTCTTGGGCGGGCTCGCCCTGTTCCTGCCAGATGGCGATCTGCCGCCGGTGCAGGTCGCTCGCGTCCCGCGGGCGGTGGACCTGGAACGCCGCCGTGCCCGCGACACCGAGCATGACGGCCTCGGCGCGCCGGTCACCGGTGCGCCTGGCGGCACGCAATCCCCAGTCGGCGCTGCGAACCAGGTCGGCCGTCCTGGTGCTCGGAAGGTGCGACAGGATATACGCCAGTTGCCAGCATTCGGTATCGAACCCGTGCAGGGCGGCGTCGCGCACGACCACGGGGAAGTTGTCGGCCTCGGCGCTCAGATAGTCCAATGTCGACAGTCGGTCGGCCGTGAACGGCAGCTGCCGGTGATGGTCCGGTCGCAGCGTGACCTGGTCCAGCTGCGGGTTGAGCACGCGATTCGCCCCGTCGGTGATGACGAGGTACCACTCAAGCAGGCGATGCCGGGCGGCGTCGCGCTGGTCGAGCGTCTCGTGCTCCTCCAGCAGCTCGGTGGCGAAGTCTCGTACCAAATCATGAAATCGATACCGGGCGTGCCCGGCGGGTTCGATCAAATGCGCGCCCGACAACCGGTCGAGCAGCCGCGCGGCGGCTCCGGCCGACTGGTTGGCCAGCGCCGCGACCAGATCGGCCGCGAACGACGCGCCGGGGTGCAGGCTCAGCAGCCGGAACGCGCGAGCATCCGATTTGGACAGGGCACGGTACGCCCACAGGAACGCACCGTGCACGCCGCGCGCCTCCGGCAGGCCCTCCGGGTCGGCCCGCAGCTGCGCGCCCGCGATGCGCAGGGCGAGCGGATTGCCGTCGCACAGCCGCGCCACGGCCTTGGCCACGTCCGTGGCGGTCCGGGGGAGCAGCGACAGGGCATCCGATTCGGATAGTGGGCCGAGTTGGTGGTGGTGGCCGGGCACGTCGGCCACGTCGTGGTGGCTCGTCACGATCACCGCGCACGACGGGGAGGCGGGCAGCAGCGGCAGGACCTGCTCGGTGCCCGAGGCGTTGTCCAGCACGATGAGCAGGCGCCGGCCCGCCACGGCCGCGCGGTAGCGGGCGGCCAGCTCGTCGCGGTCGCGCGGCAGCCGCGACTCGTCGGCGCCCAGGCAGCGCAGCAAGGAGATGAGCGCGCCGGAGCGGCCGAGCCCGCGCAGGTCGATGAACAACCTGTCCTCGGGCGCGAACAGGTGCGCGAGTTCCAGCGCCAGGCTGGTCTTACCCATGCCGGGTGGGCCTTCGATACAGACGAGGTGTTTGTCGCGCAGGGTCTCCAGCTCGGTGGTGCGGCCGGCGAAACGCTCGGCGCGCGGAGGCAGGTGTGAGACAACGAATCCGCGCTCGGCCGGAGCGTCCGCGTCGGACAGTGCGGCGGCGAAGGCCTCGGCGAGTTCGTGGCCCGGCTCGACGCCGAGTTCCTCGCGCAGGGTCTGCCGGATCCTGCGGTACGCGTCGATCGCCTCGCCCTTGCGCCCGACCGCGTGCAGCGCGCGGACCAGCAGCGCCTGCGTCATCTCGTCCCACGGCCGGGCTGCGGCCGTCTCCTGGAGCGGGGCAAGCACACCGGCCGCGCCGCCGGTCTCGATCGCCGCGGCGGCGAGCCACGCGACGGCCGTCCAGCGATCGTCCACAAGCGACGAGATGGTGCTCTGGTCGGTGAAGAACACCGCACCCTGCAGCGGATGCCGCCAGCTCGCGAGCGCCGGCTCCAGCAGCTGCCGGACGCGTTCGTGATCGCCCGCGCGGCGGGCCCGTGCCGCCTCGGCCAGGGCGCGCCGCAACCGCAGGGCGTCAACGGATTCGGGCTCGACGGCCAGGGCATAGCCGTCGCCAACGGAGCGCAGGATGTGGCTCGGGCTCCGGGCGGGCCGGTCGGGTTCGAAGGCGCGTCTGAGCCGGGCCACGTAAACCTGGATGATGTTGGCGTGGCTGGGCGGGCGCTCGGCCCCCCACAGCGCTTCGGCCAGGTGTGCCCGCGACAGCGGCTGGCCCGCGGCGAGCGCGAGCAGGGCGAGCAGGCCCTTCTGGCGGGCGGGGCCCAGTTCCAGCTCGGTGTCGTCCAACCAGGCACGGACCGGACCGAGCAGTTGGATGTGCGGGTTCATGCCATCTGCTCCCGATTCTGGAGTCGATGGCATGAGCCTAGGACCTCGTGAATGAAACTGGAAAGGTTCCGGAAAACCTTCGCCGCCGGCGCTCAGTATCCTTGTCGGATGCCTGCTAAACCGTCGGTCGCCCTGCTCACCCTGGGCTGCGCGCGCAATGAGGTCGACTCCGAGGAGCTCGCGGCGCGCCTGTCCGCCGATGGTTGGCAGGTGAGCACCGATGGATCCCAGGCCGATGTGGTGCTCGTCAATACGTGCGGGTTCGTGGAAAAGGCCAAGCAGGACTCGATCGACACGCTGCTCGCCGCGCACGAGACCGGGGCCAAGGTGGTGGCGGCCGGGTGCATGGCCGAGCGCTACGGGCGCGAGCTCGCCGACAGCCTGCCCGAGGCCGACGCAGTGCTGGGCTTCGACGACTACCCGTCGATCTCCGGCACGCTGAGCGCGGTTTTGCGCGGGGAGAAGCCTCCTGCTCATGTGCCGCGGGATCGGCGTGAGCTGTTGCCCATGGCGCCGGTCAAGCGCGCCTCAAACGACGTGGTGATCCCCGGGCACGGGTGGATCACGCGGCAGCGGCTGACCAAGGGCCCGGTGGCCTCGCTGAAGATCGCGAGCGGGTGCGACCGGCGGTGCTCGTTCTGCGCGATCCCGTCCTTCCGCGGCGCGTTCGTCTCGCGCACACCCGATGAGCTGCTCGCCGAGGCCGAATGGCTCGCCCGGTCCGGTGTGCGGGAGCTCGTGCTGGTGAGCGAAAACTCCACGTCGTATGGGAAGGATCTGGGCGACCCGCGGGCGCTGGAGCGGCTGTTGCCCCAGCTGGCCGCGATCGACGGGATCGTGCGCGTGCGGGTGAGCTATCTGCAGCCGGCCGAGACCAGGCCGGGGCTGGTGGAGGTCATCGCGACCACGCCGGGCGTGGCGGCGTACTTCGATCTGTCGTTCCAGCACTCGTCGGAGCCGGTGCTGCGGCGGATGCGGCGCTTCGGCTCGACCGAGCGGTTCCTCGCGCTGTTGGACTCGGTGCGGCGGCTTTCTCCCGAAGCCGGGGCCCGGAGCAACTTCATCGTGGGTTTCCCGGGGGAGAGCCGGGGGGACTATCTGGAGCTGCGGCGCTTCGTCGAGGCGGCGCGGCTCGACGCCATCGGCGTCTTCGACTACTCGGACGAGGACGGCACCGAGGCGGCATCCTTCGACAAAAAGGTGTCCCGGACGGCCATTAAGCGGCGGTACGACGAAATGCTCACGCTGGTCGAGGAGCTGTGCGCGCAGCGGGCGCTCGAACGGGTGGGGTCCACTGTGGACGTTCTGGTGGATTCCGTGGCGGATGGGGTGGTCGAGGGCAGAGCGGCCCATCAGGCGCCCGAAGTGGACGGTTCGACCACGCTGGTGGGCGGGTTCGGGGTACAGCCCGGTGATCTCGTTTCGGCCAAGGTCATCTCGGCCGAAGGTGTCGATCTGGTTGCAGAGCCGCTGGCAATGGTCTCGGCTGTCGTAACGACCGATTAACGTTAGGGTCGTGATGCAGGGACGTCTCCGGCAGGTGCCGTTGGTCAACGCGGCCAACATCCTCACCGCAGCCCGCATCGTGCTGGTGCCGGTCTTCGTCCTATTGGTGATCGTCTCGGACATGACCGATCCCGGGTGGCGGGTCGCCGCGGCCGTGGCCTTCGGTGTCGCGTCGGCCACCGACTTCGTCGACGGCTGGATCGCGCGGCGGTTCGGGCTCGTCACGTCGTTCGGCAAGGTGGCCGACCCCATCGCCGACAAGGCCCTGACCGGGGCGGCGCTCGTGCTGCTGTCGGTCTACGGCGCGCTCGCATGGTGGATCACGGTGGTGATCCTGGTGCGCGAGTGGGGCATCACGCTGATGCGATTCTGGGCCCTCAAATACGGTGTGATGGCGGCGTCCCGGGGCGGCAAACTCAAGACCGTGCTGCAAATCGGCGCCATCGGCTGGATGCTGTTCCCCTTCCCCGCGCCGTGGAGTCATGTGGGGCTGGTGTTGATGTATGCGGCGCTTGCGGTCACGGTGCTGACGGGGGCGGACTACATCGTGGCGGCTTACCGGCTGCGGCGGCTCGGGGTTTCCCCGGCGGAGGGCGAGCGCAGTGACGGGGAAGGCGCTCGCCGAAGGGACGCCGAGTGATCGACGGCTACCTGGCGCTGCTCGGCCTGCCGCGCCGCGGGCCCAGCCTCGACTACCTGTTCGAGTTGCATCGGGCGCAGGTGGAGCGGGTGCCCTACAGCAACCTCGACATCGTGCTCGGCAACCCCGTGCCGATCGACCCGGCGGCGAGCGTTGCCCGGATCCTCGCCGGGCGCGGTGGATACTGCTTCCACCTCAACGGCGCGATGTCGTGGCTGCTGCGCGAGCTCGGCTTCGCCGTGAGCCTGCACGAGGGTTATGTGGCGACGGCGTCCAACCCCGATGCGGCGGAGGTCAACCACCTGCTGCTGCTCGTGCACGACCTGGGCGACCATGCCTGGATCTTCGATGTCGGGCTGGGCGACGGGCTGCACGAGCCCATGCCGCTGCGGATCGGGGTGCACAAACAGGGACCGTTCCGCTATAAGCTTGCCCACACCGGGCGCCGCTGGCGCTTCACGCACGACGAGACCGGCTCATTCGAATACATGGAGTTCGAGTCGGCCGGCACGACCATGGACGCGTTCGAGGAGCCGCACAGGCGGCTGTCGACCGCGGACGACTCGCCCTTTCGCAAGGTCCTCACCGCGCAGATCCGTGGCGCCGACCGGGTCTCGATCGTGCGCGGCTGCACCTGGCTCGACATCGGTGCGGCGGGGCGCGAGGAGCGCACGCTTGAGGAGTTCGAGGAGTGGAGCTCCCGCCTGGCCGCGCTGCACCTGACCGGCTTCGAGGAGCTTTGGCCGCGGACACGGGAGGCGCATGAGGCGTGGCTGTTGACCAGATAGTGGTGCGATTGAGCGCGCTGGGCCAGACGCTGGCCACGGCCGAGTCGCTCACCGCGGGCCTGGTTGCCGCGACCATCGTCGACGTGCCGGGCTCGTCCAAGGTTTTCCGGGGTGGCCTTGTCGTGTATGCGACAGATCTCAAGCACAGCCTGGCCGGGGTCGACGCGGGGCTGCTGGAGCGCGAGGGGCCGGTGAGCCACGATGTGGCGCTCGCCCTGGCGCTTGGGGCACGCGAGCGGTGTGGGGCTGATTGGGGTGTTTCCACGACCGGTGTGGCGGGGCCCACGCCACAGGACGGCGTCGCGGTCGGCACGGTCTTCGTGGCGGTGTGCGGGCCCTCCCCATCGTCGGCCGTCGTGCAGGAGCTCGCGCTCTCCGGCGACCGCCCGACCATCCGCGCCACCACCGTCGCCGCCGCCCTCACCCTCCTGGCCACCGCCCTTTCGGGTTGATCATGAACTTGTGTCCATGCTCGGCGGCGTGTCGTCACGCGGACTTCATGGTCGATCCCAGCCGACCGCCTTGGTGGTGTCCACGATCAGGTTGGTGCTCAACATCGTGTGGAGGTACGACATCGGCCGCAGCATCCAAAGTGGAATCGTGAGCGGCTTGGGTGTTTTGTAGGCGTCCGCGATGGCCTGCACGCGGGCGCCGAAGCTCATGTGCTCGTCGGCGATGTTGTAGGCCTCGCCTGGGCGGCCGTGCTCGATCGCCGCGACCACGGCGCGGGCCGCGCTGGTGAGCTCCACCCACGGCAGCAGGTGCGACGACTTGACCACGGGCAGCATCCGCTTGCGCAGCAACGAGACGATCTCCTCCGTGGCGCCGCCCGTGCCATGGAACAGGCCGAAGCGCAGTGCGACGCCGTTGCCGTACTCGAAAGTCATCTCCTCCTTGGCGCGGATGGCATCTTGCACGGGGCCGGTGCCGAGCGGAGTGTCCTCGCTGAGCGGGCGCGGGCCGTGGTCGCCGAAGCCGTAGCCGAACACCATCGATTCGGAGATGAATTTGGTTGCGCCGAGCGCGCGGGCGGCCTCGATCAGGTTGCGGGTGCCCTCGATGCGCAACGCGTTCGTGGGAGCCATATCACGTTCTCGTAACGGTGGTTTGCGCAATGCGGTCGCGGCATGAACGACCACATCTACCTGGTGGCCCTTGATCGCCTGTATCAGCTCGGCTCGATGGAGAAGATCCGCCGAGATATCATTGGCGGGTCCCCTTCCGAGGGACTTGACGCGGTATCCAGCCTGGTGGAGGGCCTCGCTCACGCGGCGGCCGAAGAAGCCGCTCGCTCCGGCCAGCAGCACGGTTTTCGTGTCGGTCATGCCAGGAGGACGAGAGGTCTACGGGCGTTCGTGACGTCCTCGAGGAGTGACTCGCATCATGACATCTATGATCATGGAAACTTTGTCGGCGGGGCGGGGTGTCGATATCGCTTGGAAGGGGTACGGTTCATGGAAGCCGCCGGTACAAACCGTCGGCTGACGGTTGTCCCTAACGGGCAGACAGTGAGGGGGTGCGCCATGGTGCTTCTGCGTCGAGTGATCGGCGATGCCCTTCGCGCGCGCCGGCAGGGACAGCATCGCACGCTGCGTGAGGTTTCAACGGCCGCCAACGTCAGCCTGGGATACCTGTCCGAGATCGAGCGCGGGCAAAAGGAAGCCTCCAGCGAGCTTCTGGCGTCCATCTGCGACGCACTGGGCGCGCGGCTATCCGAGGTGCTGCGTGATGTGAGCGACACCGTGGCCGTGGCCGAGCAGGTCGAGGGCGTCCTGGCCGACCAGGCCGCGCCCGTGGCAACCCCGGCTCCCGGCGCGCCGGTGCCTGCAGCGGCGGCCGCAAAGGCCGAGCAGGTGTGGGCGACCGACGGCCCGGTCTCCGTGACCGTGCGC
>NZ_QJUG01000088.1 GCF_003426775.1 Allorhizocola rhizosphaerae
GAGCGCGCCGATCGCCCGGGACGGCTGGGCGACGAGCTTCGCCGCCGCGATCCGCAGCGCCAGCGGCATGCGCCCGCACAGCGCGGCCAGCCGGGCCACCGCGTCGGGCTCGCGCCCGACCCGTTGCGGTCCAAGCATCTTGGCGAACAGGTCGGCCGCCTCGCCCTCGCTCAGCACGTCCAGCACGATCTGGCGCACCTCGACGTGGGTCACGAGCGCGGCGAGGCTGTGCCGGCTGGTGACCAGCAACAGGCACGTCGGCGAGCTCGGGACAAGCGGCAGGACCTGTTCCGTGGTACCGGCGTTGTCCAGCACGATGAGCATTCGCCTGCCCGCGAGCAAAGAACGATACAGCCCGATGCGCTCGTCGGACCCGTTGGGTACCCGGTCTTCCTGCACCCCGAGGCAGCGCAGCAGCACACCCGCGACCTCCGACGGGGTGAGCGCGGCCGAGCGGTCGTGCCCGCGCGCGTCCACGAACAGCTGGCCGTCGGGGAACCGGTGGGCCGCCCGGTGCGCCCATTGGACCGCGAGCGACGTCTTGCCGATCCCGCCGTGCCCACAGATCAGCGCGACCGCGCCGGCCCGACCGGCGTCCAGCTCGTCCAGTTCGCCGGCCCGCCCGGTGAAGTAGCCGGCCGGGGCGGGCAACTGCGCGGGGCGCGGCGATCCCGCCGACACAGCGATCGCCTGCCCTCCGATGAGGCTGCCCGGCGCACGCAGCTGGGCCGTCGTGGCGCCGCGCAGCATCGTGGTGTGCAGGTCGGCCAGCTCGCGGGACGGGTCGACGCCCAGCTCCTCGGACAACGCCTCCCGCAGGCGTTGATAGGCCGCCAGCGCCTCGGCGGGCCGCCCCGCAGCCCCACAGCGCCATCATGTGCAGGCCCACCAGGCGTTCCCGCAGCGGATCCTCGGCCAGGCCGGCGCGGATCGAGCGCACCTCCCGCTCGAACCGGCCCGCGTCGACGGCCGACGGCTCGACGCAGACAGATATCCGGGCTCGCGGGTCTGCAGAACACCGCCGAGCCCACACCTTTCGAGCACCAGGCGCAGGCGTGCCACGTGGCTGTGCAGCGACCGGAGCGCGGTGCGCGGCGGCACCTCGCCCCACAACGCCTCGACCAACCGCCGCGTCGGCACGACCGCACCCGGCTGCAGTGCCAGCGCGGCCACCAGTGCCCGATGCCTGCCGCCGAGCTGCTCGGCCCGCCCGTGCGGCCCGATAACCTCGACGCATCCGAGGATGCAGAACCCGCGATGCGAATTCACCATCCATACGTTAAAGGGCGACCAGGTCGCGACCGTCGCGTGTGGCCGGTTCGCGGCAGCGGGCAACCTTCGGGCTACCCGCTGATGACGCGCTGCAGCAGGCTCTGTTGCAGATCGGTGAGCGGCCGCTCGGGCGTGGAGACCCGTCGCTCCCAGCGCCCGTCGGAGTTCAGGTCGAACGCCTCGTGCTGGTCGGACATCGATTCGGACAGCAGGTAGTCGAGTTCTGCCCGCGCCACCGGATCGGTGACCTGGATCAGCGCCTCCACCCGGGCGTCGAGATTGCGGTGCATCGGATCGGCCGACCCGATCCAGAACTCGGCGTCGCCGTCGTTGCCGAACCGGAACACCCGCGAGTGTTCCAGGAACCGTCCGAGTATCGAGCGGACACGGATGTTTTCCGACAGCCCCGGGACGCCCGGCTTGAGCGTGCACATGCCGCGGATGATGAGGTCCACCTTCACACCCGCCTGCGACGCCCGGTAGAGCGCGTCGACCACCCGCTCGTCCACCAGCGAGTTGGCCTTGATCTGGATGAGCGCGGGCACGTCGTTGCGGGCGTGCTCGATCTCGCGGTCGATGCGTTCGAGGATCCCGCTGCGAATCCCGTGCGGCGCGACGAGCAGCCTGCGATACGCGGTCTGGCGGCTGTACCCCGTAAGCGTATTGAAAAGATCGGTCAGGTCCGCCCCCACCTGTGGGTCGGCGGTCAGCAATCCCAAATCCTCATACAGCCGCGCCGTCTTCGGATGGTAGTTGCCCGTCCCGATGTGGCAGTAGCGCCGGATCTGGCCCGACTCCTCGCGCACCACCAACGCCGTCTTGCAATGCGTCTTGAGCCCGACCAGTCCATAGACGACATGGCAGCCCGCGCGCTCCAGCTTGCGCGCCCACCCGATGTTGGCCTCCTCGTCGAAGCGCGCCTTCACCTCCACGAGCACCACCACCTGCTTGCCCGCCTCGGCCGCGGTGATGAGCGCGTCGACGACCGGGGAGTCGCCGGATGTGCGATACAGCGTTTGTTTGATGGCGAGAACCAGCGGGTCGGCGGCCGCCTGCTCGATGAACCTCTGCACGCTCGTGGAAAAAGAATGATATGGATGGTGTACCAGAATGTCGCCGTCGCGCAGGATGTTGAACACGCTGCGCGTCTTCTCACCGTCTAACAGGCGCGGATGCGTTGCCGGCACGAAGGTCGGGTCCTTGAGCTCGGGCCGGTCCACCTCGTGGATCTGAAAAAGCCGGGACAGATCAAGCAGTCCGGGCACCCGCAGCACGTCGTGCTGGTCCACGTCGAGCTCCTCCACGAGCGTTTCGAGCACGTGGTCGGAAATGCTCGCGGCGACCTCCAGCCGCACGGGCGGGCCGAACCGGCGCCTGGCCAGCTCCCGCTCCATCGCCTCGATCAGGTCTTCGTCGCGCTCCTCGTCGATCTCGAGGTCGGCGTTGCGCGTGACCCGGAACAGGTGGTGCTCGACCACCTGCATGCCGGAGAACAGGTGGTGCAGCTGATTGGCGATGACCTCCTCGATGGGCAGGAAGCGCACGTTCTTGCCCTCCGCGCCCACGGTCACGAAGCGGGGCACGTTGTTGGGCACCTTCACCCGGGCGAACAGCTCCTGCCCCGTCTCGGGATCGCGCACGACGGCCGCCAGGTTGAGCGAGAGCCCGGAGATATAGGGGAATGGGTGCGCCGGGTCGACCGCGAGCGGGGTGAGCACCGGAAAGATGCGGTCGTGGAAATAGGCGCGCATCCGCTCGTGCTCGCTCCTGTCCAATTCGGACCAGCTCAGGATCTTGATGCCCGACGCGTCCAGCTGCGGCCGGATCACCTCCGCGAACAGCGCGGCGTGCCGGGCCACCAGCGCAGCCGCCCGCTCGGCGACGAGCTCCAGCTGTGCCCTGGGCGGCAACTGATCCGCGCCCCGGGCCGGAAGCCCGGTCTGCAGGCGCCGGTGCAGGCCGGCCACCCGTACCATGAAAAACTCGTCGAGGTTTTGGGCGAAAATGG
This sequence comes from Allorhizocola rhizosphaerae, assembly GCF_003426775.1. Classification (GTDB taxonomy): domain Bacteria; phylum Actinomycetota; class Actinomycetes; order Mycobacteriales; family Micromonosporaceae; genus Allorhizocola; species Allorhizocola rhizosphaerae. The sequence continues at coordinate 3,281 of NZ_QJUG01000088.1, forward strand.
CGAGGAACTTCATCCGTTCCAGCAGCGGCACCCGCTCGTCCTCCGCCAATGCCAGCACACGCGCGTTGAAGTCGAGCCAGGACAGTTCGCGATTGAAGTAGCGGTCGTCGGTCAACGGGACGGGCTCCTTGCGACGCCGGGCGGGCCTGCGGGGTGCTGTGCTCACCTGCTCATTCTGACCTGATGAAGGTTAACGGGAGGAAAACTTGACCACGACGCCCGCAACGCCGCGACCTTGCCCGCGCCGCGACCTTGCCCGCGCCGCGACCGTCACAGCGTCGGGATCGTGATCATTTCTACCGTGCCGTCGGGCGCCTGCTCCACCCGCACCCGCTGGCCCAGGCGCAGCAGCCGCAACCCCGACAGCGCGAAGGCCTCCGCCCCGAACACCAGCTTGGAGCCATCGTCGAGCAGCAGCTCCCCGCTGTGGCTCTCGGGATCGAACACCGACACGGTCCCCTGCATGCCCATCAGCCTAACGGCCACTCGAACGGATTGAGAACCGTCACGCCGGAGTCTGCGACGTCTTTGCCGTTGCCGGTTGACCAACGTCCAACCGTTGACCTTCGCCGTCGCGGCGATGTGCTGTCGGCTATCGGCAGCGTTGCTTGAGATGCATGCGTCCCCATTCGCGGGCGGCCTCCGCGGTGAAAGGCGCTATGCGATCCGCGTAGGCGGCGATGATGCCAAGCAACAACCGTTCGAGCTTGGCCGCGCGAACCGGATCGCGCGGCCGCAGGCGCTCGATGCCGTGCTGTATTTCCCCTATGGAAAGCGGACTGAGGTAGAGATTCGCCGTGGCATGCGCCTCATACCACACCGCCAACCGCGCCGTCTAGACTCTAGACAGGTTCCACCCCAGTCGCAACGCCTCATCCAAGTCGGCCGGGGTGTCCACGTCGCGGCGCAGCGTGGGCCAGTCGCCGTCGAGCCGCCGCGCGCCCGAGCGTTCGTGCGCCAGCGCCGAACCGGGCCCAAACTGTGGGCGCAGCGGGCCGCGCGCCGACGCGAGCAGCACGGTGCCCGTGCCCTCCGCGTCCGGCACGAATCCGCGCTCATCGATCAGACGCAGTGCCTCGGTCAGTTCGTCGGGCCGCAGGGCCGGAAGATCCGCGGGCATCGCGGCGACCGGCCCGCTCACCAGGAGCGCGGCCTCCTGCAGGGCCGCGTTGAGGTCGCCGTGGCGATCGGGCATGTGTTCGACGCCCGCGAGCGCGTCGCTGCCGACCACCACGATCCGCCCGACCGCCTCGCTCGCTGATGCCGCCGCGACCGTCGCGCGCGCAAGCGCGAGGACCAGCTCCTGGTGGCTTAGCGAAGGCGTGGCCCCGCGCAGCCGGCTCTTTGCGGCATCGAGAGGTTTCAGCGGTACGAGGATGGTCCAGCCCTGTGACACGCGCTTGACTGTATCGTCATCGCGTGACCCTGCTTGATCGCTTGGAACGCTTCTACGACGCTGTACCCCGCGAGCGAGCCCGGGTGGAGGAGTTCGGCGGCCTGACCCTGTTCGTGCGCGACGGCCCTGGCTACCCGTACTACGCACGCCCCCGCCTGGGCGGCCCCGACCCGACGCCCGCCGATGTGGCCGCGGTCCGGGCCCGCCAACGCGAACTCGGCGTCCCCGAGGCGTTCGAGTGGGTGCACGACCTCACCCCCGACCTCCTGCCCATCGCCCGCGCCCAGGGCCTGGACGTGCTCGAAGCCCCGCTGCTCGTGCTCGGCGAAGGGCTCGGCGAGCTGCGCCCGACCGCCAAGCGCGCCCGCATCCTGGACCCGGCCGACCCCACCTACGCCGGTGACCTTGCCGTCTGTCGGGCCATCTCCCACCTCGGGTTCGGCGCGCCGGGCACGGCCGTGGGCAAGGCGGGCCCGGAGGCTCTGGTGATTTCGCCGATCCCGGACGAGGAGGTGTCCCGGGCGATCGTCACGGCGATCGCCGAGTCCACTGTGGAGGGTCCGCTGGCGACGGGCCAATACCAGCGTGTCGGTGAGGTCGCCGAGATCGTGGGCGTGGCAACGGTACCGTCCGCTCGCAGAAAAGGCCTCGGAGCCGCTGTCACGGCCACGCTGGCCGCACATGCGTTAGATCATGGCGTAACGGTGGTATTCCTATCCGCGGGCAGCGATGACGTTGCCCGCGTCTACGAGGGCGTCGGGTTCAAGCGAGTGGGGACGGCCTGCATAGCCACCGGCAGCGCAGAGGTGTAACAAGGTCAGATCGCATGGCATGATGGCCGCTAACACATGGAGGGCAGGTCTGGTGGCGCGGCGCAAGCTTGGGTTCTGGGGGCGGTTCGCCGTCGCCGTGGTCAAGCCGGCCACGACCGTGTTCACCAAGCCCGACTGGCGGGGCTGGGAGCACATTCCCAAGACCGGCCCGGTGATCATCGTGGTCAACCACATGTCGCACGCGGACCCGTTCGTCATCGCCCGCTACGTCTACGAATCGGGCCGCTGGCCGCAGTTCCTGGCCAAGGAGAGCCTGTTCCGCCTGCCGGTCGCGGGCAGGATCCTGCACTGGTGCCGCCAGATTCCCGTGCACCGCGGCACCATCGACGCCAGCAAGGCGCTCGACTCGGCGGTCGCGGCCGTCCACGGCGACGGCACGGTGGTCATCTATCCCGAGGGCACCACGTCCAAGGAGCCCGATCTGTGGCCGATGCGGGGCAAGACCGGCGCGGCCCGCCTCGCCCTGCTGACCGGCGCTCCCGTGATCCCGGTGGCGATGTGGGGTCCCGAGCGGATTTTCGATCCCCGCACCAAGAGGCTTCGGCTGCGCCCCGGCACTCCGGTCTGGGTGTGGGCCGGGCCCGAGGTCGATCTGTCCGGGTGGGCGGGTGCCGAGCCGACGACGACCGTGCTCAACGAGATGACCGAGGCCATCATGCTGCGCATCCGCGATCTGCTGGGCGAGATCCGGGGCGACACGCCACCACCGCTATGGGCACCCGCGTTCCGGAAGGAGTCGAGCCAATGAAGACGGCCGTTCTGGGGGCGGGGTCGTGGGGGACCGCCTTCGCCAAAATCCTCGGCGACGCCGGAAACGACGTCGTGCTGTGGGCGCGCCGCCCGGAGATAGCCGACGGCGTCAATCGTGATGGAAGAAACCCCGATTATTTATCCGGTACCCCTTTGGGCCTGCACGTGTCGGCAACCTCCGACCCGGTCGCGGCCCTGGCGGGTGCGGAGATCGTGGTGCTCGCCGTGCCGTCGCAGACGCTGCGGGCCAATCTCGCGCAGTGGCGCCCATATCTCGCGCCAAACTCGACCCTCACGTCGCTCATGAAGGGCATCGAGCTCGGCACGACCATGCGCATGAGCGAGGTCATCTGCGAGACGGCGGGCGTGCCGGCCGACCGCGTAGCGGTGGTGAGCGGGCCCAACCTGGCCGCCGAGATCGCCGCCGGGCAGCCGGCCGCAACGGTCGTCGCCTGCACCGACGTGGAGCGCGCGACCCGCGTGCAAAACGCCATCACCACACCATATTTCCGGCCATATACCAACGCCGATGTGATCGGGTGTGAGCTGGGCGGGGCGGTCAAAAACGTCATCGCGCTCGCGTTCGGCATCGCCCATGCGATGGGCCTGGGCGACAACACGAAGGCCACGCTCATCACCCGCGGGCTGGCCGAGACGGCCCGGCTGGGGCAGGCCCTCGGCGCCGACCCGCTGACCTTCGCCGGCCTCGCGGGGCTGGGCGACCTCGTGGGCACGTGCATGTCTCCGCTGTCGCGCAACCGCACCTTCGGCGAGGCTCTGGGGCGCGGCGCGACCCTGGAGGAGGCGCAGCGCACCACCAGATACACCGCCGAAGGCGTCAAGAGCTGTTTGGCGATCCGGGATCTGGCGCGGGCGCACGGCGTCGACATGCCCATCACCGAACAGGTCGAGCGCATCTGCCACGAGGGTGTCGACCCGCTCCTGGCGGTCAAGACGCTCATGTCGCGGGCCACCAAGTCCGAGTGATGCCCATGAATGTCGGCGACAGTACCCGTTGTGTCCACAGTGGACTGCCCTTGGCGAAGCCCGGCGATCCGATCGTTCCAGGTCCCCTGCTCTCGACGGCCTATCACCTCAGGCCCGAAGGGGTCGAGCCGGGCGACGACGGATACGGCCGCCCCGACAACCCGACCCGGCGCCTGCTGGAGGCCGCGATCGGTGAGCTGGAGGGCGGGCCGAGCCTCGTCTTCGCCAGCGGGCAGGCGGCCATCACGGCGCTGCTGATGACCACCCTCAAGCCGGGAGACACGGTCGTCATCCCCTCGGACGGTTACTACCAGGTCCGCCTGTTCGCCTCCACGACACTGGCCGGCATGGGCATCAACGTGATCGAGGCTCCCACGGCCGGCCCCTATCCGCCCTTCGCGGGCGTCCGCCTGGTCCTCCTGGAGTCGCCGTCCAACCCAGGACTTGATCTGGTCGACATCGGCACAGTGGCCACCATGGCCCATGCCGAGGGAGCCCTTGTCGCCGTGGACAACACGGCCGCGACCCCGCTCGGCCAACGCCCGCTGGTCCTCGGCGCAGACGTGGTTGTCGCGTCGGGCACGAAGGCGCTTGCGGGCCACACCGACGTGCTGCTCGGCTACGTCGCGGCACGTGAACAGTCCCTTGTGGACGGGATGCAGCGCTGGCGCAACCTGTCCGGTGCTATCCCCAGCCCGTTCGACTGCTGGCTGGTGCGCCGTTCGCTGGGCACGCTCGCACTGCGCCTGCGCCAGCAGTCGGCCAACGCGGCCGCACTGGTCCCCGTGCTGCGGAGCCACTCGCTGGTCGAGGCGGTCTATCATCCCAGCGATTCACCCTTCGCTTCGCAACTCAACATCCTCCCCGGGCTCGTGTCGTTCGAGCTGCCGTCGGCGACCCACGTGGCCGCGTTTCTCAAGGCGGCCCAACTGATCGCGGCCGCGACGAGCTTCGGTGGCCTGCACACCACGGCCGATCGCCGCCACCAGTGGGGCGACTCCGTACCACCCGGCTTCGTCCGCCTCTCCTGCGGCATCGAAGACACAGCCGACCTGGTCGACGACACTCTCGCCGCCCTAGACTCCGCCACCACCCTCTCCCGCTGACCCACCCCTTCCGTTGATCATGAACTTACGTCCATGTTCGGCGGTTGGTCGCCGGTGGTGGTGCGGTTTCGGCTGAGGGCGGCCCGCGGTCATGGTCACCGTGATGGCACAGTGCCGGCCGAGGCGCTCCGCGGTCATGGTCACCGTGGCGACGCGGTCTGGGCTGAGGCGGTCCGCGGCAGTGTTCTCCGTGGTGACGCAATCTCGGCCGAGCGGCCGGCGTTCATGGTCACCGATGGTTGACCATGAAGTTTCGGAAGCGGCACACCGTCGAACATGGACATAAGTTCATGATCAACGGGAGAGGGGAGATCGGGATTGTTGACATCGTGGGAACGCTCCCGCAATAATCTGCATCTAGCGATGGAAGCGCTCCCAAGCGAGCGCGGGCTTGGCGCAGTGGTGCGTAGAAGGTAAGTTCGCGCACCACTGCTGCCCCGAACAGGAGTGGTCGCCAATGCGCCGGATCTTGGTCCTGTGTTGCGCTTTACTAGTGGTGATTGGACCGGCGCCCGCGCGGGCGGACGCGCCGGAGCAGATAGTCAACGGCACCTTCGACAACGGGCACGCACCCTGGTGGGGCACCGGCAACATCACGCTCGACTCGAGCACCCAGAAGCTTTGCGCCGACATCCCCGGCGGCACGGTCAACCCGTGGGATGTGATCATCGGGCAGGACAACATCAAGCTCGTCGCCGGCGAGTCGTATGAGTTCTCGTTCGAGGCGCCCAACACGGTGATCGGCAAGGCCATCATCCAGCTGCCCATGGACCCGTGGACGCAATACGTGCTGATCAACATGCCGTCCGAGTCGCGTGCGGCCTTCACCTCGCCCGTGGACCTGGAGAACGCGCAGCTCGTCTTCCAGATCGGCGGGGCGTCCGCGCCGTGGCGCTTCTGCATCGACAACGTTTCGCTCAAGGGTGGGGCCGAGCCTCCCGTCTATGTCCCCGACACCGGACCCCGTGTGCGGGTGAACCAGGTCGGGTACCAGATGAAGGGCATCAAAAACGCGACGCTGGTGACGGAATCCGAGACGGCGCTGCCATGGCAGCTGCTCGGGCCGGGCGGCGCGGTTGTCGAAAGTGGACAGACCACACCGAAGGGCGTCGATGAGACGTCCGGGCAGAATGTGCACACGATCGCCTTCCGGCACGCGGTAGCGGGCACCTATCAACTCGCAGCGGACGGCCAGACCAGCCACGCGTTCACCATCGGCGACGACTTCTACGGGCGGATGCGGGACGACGCGCTGAAGTTCTACTACACGCAGCGCTCCGGCGTCGAGATCCGCGACGAACTGCGGCCCGGTTATGGGCGTCCCGCAGGGCACATCGGCACCGCGCCCAACATGGGTGACACGCAGGTGCCGTGCCAGCCCGGCGTCTGCGACTACACCCTCGACGTGCGCGGCGGCTGGTATGACGCGGGCGACCACGGCAAATACGTGGTCAACGGTGGAATCTCGGTGCACCAGCTGATGTCGGCGTTCGAGCGCAACCGGTTCGGGTTCAGCGACGGGCAACTGTCCATCCCGGAGAGTGGCAACGGGGTGCCGGACATCCTGGATGAGTCGCGCTGGCAGATGGAATTTCTTTTGAGCATGCAGGTACCGGCCGGCAAGCCGCTGGCCGGGATGGCCCATCACAAGATTCACGACGAAAACTGGACCGGTTTGCCACTCCTGCCGCACCTCGACCCCATGCGGCGCGAGCTGCACCCGCCATCGACGGCGGCCACGCTGAATCTGGCGGCCACGGCGGCGCAGTGCGCACGGCTGTTCGCCCCATACGACAAGGCGTTCGCGAGCCGGTGCCTGAGCGTGGCCGAAACCGCTTGGGCGGCAGCCGTTGCCAACCCGGCGCGGTACGCGAGTCCGGACGACGGCATCGGCGGCGGACCTTACGACGACAACGATGTGACCGACGAGTTCTACTGGGCGGCAGCAGAGTTGTACATCACGACAGGCGCGGCCAAGTATCGGTCCGCCGTGCTCGCGTCGCCGCACCACACCGGCGACATCTTCCGGCCGAACGGATTCGACTGGAAGTGGGTCGCGCCGCTGGGCAGGCTGCAGCTGGCGAGCGTGCCCAACGGGTTGGATGTCGACAAGGCCCCGATCGTCGAGGCGGCGTCGCGTTATCTGGCGGTGCAGCAGGCGCATCCCTACCATCTGACCTACACGGCAAATGGCGGGCAGTTCGACTGGGGCTCCAACAACCTGGTGCTGAACAATTTGGTGGTGTTGGCGGCGGCGTCCGACCTCACGCACGACCCCAAGTTCGCTGAGGGCGTCCGGCGCGGGATGGACTACATCTTGGGCCGCAACGCTTTGAACAAGTCGTATGTCACGGGCTACGGTGAATCGTTCTCCAAGAACCAGCACAGCCGTTGGTATGCCAAGCAGTTGAACCCGGAGCTGCCCAACCCGCCGAACGGGACCCTGGCCGGTGGCCCGAACTCGTCCATTCAGGACTCTGTGGCTCAGCAGAAGCTGACCGGCTGCATTGGACAGTTCTGCTACATCGACGACATCGAGTCGTGGTCGACGAACGAGCTCACCATCAACTGGAACGCGCCGTTGGCGTGGGTGACGTCGTTCCTCGCTTCGCACAGGGAGGTCGGCGACTGCCGGATCACCTATCGGAAGCACGCACAGTGGCGCGACGGTTTCCTGGCCCAGGTGACCATCCAGAACACGGGCTCGACGCCGATCGATGGCTGGCAGCTTCGCTGGTCGTTCCTGAGCGGACAGACAGCGGGTTTGCAGGAGTGGGGCGCTTCGCTCGACCAATCCGGCGCGATGGTCACGGCGTCGAACGAGCGCTGGAATGCGCGCATAGGCCCGGGCAGCAGCGTGACGTTCGGCTTCCTGGGCGATCCGTTCACCGGCCCCAACCCCAGCCCGGCCTCGTTCACGTTGAACGGCACACCATGTAGGAGTTAAAAACCCTGCCTCCGGCGGGCCTCGGGGTTTCGGGAGGGTTTTCCTCCCGTCTCCCCGACGTCGCGGGCAAGGCCAAGTTAGTTGGATCCCGGCCCGGGTCAAGGTCGTTCTGCGCAAGCGGAGCTCCACCTTGACCCGGGCCGGGATCCACTTCCCGGTGGGGGCGCCGACGGTTGGACGGGAGGAAACAGGAAAGCAGTGTGGTGAAAACCTCCGGAGCCCCCGAGGTTCAAGGGGTTTCTGGCAACGACTTTATGTGCCGGTGGACTATCCACAGTGGAATGATGCCGAGCACTCCGAACGAGCAGTCGATGAGCTGCCACCAGAACGGGATGCCGCGGATCGGTCCGGCGATCAGTGCGAGCGGGATTATGGCGACGCAGCAGAGCATCGCCCACTGGACCACCCAGATGTTGCGCTTGGGGTCGCGCAGGGGGCCGATGAATGCGAGCCCGATGACCAGGTGTGCGAACGCCAGCCAGTCCGTGCCGTAGAAGAGCAGCGGATCGGCGGACTCCAGCGCGGCCTGCACCCGCCCCAGCCAATCGGCGAGGAATCCGGGCAAGGGCAGGCGGTTAAGCAGCCGGACCTCCGTGAGCAACGGGAAGGCGGTCACTCCGCTGAGCACCAACCCGGCCACGAACAACACGAGCCATACACGGATCCTTACCAGGCGTTGTTGAGGGGACATGACCGGCACCGTAGCGTTACCAGGGGCGCGATAGGGGGTATGGTCGTGTGCCGTGGGTGAAAAGATCCGGGTGGCCGTCGTCTTCGGCGGGCGAAGCTCAGAACACGCGATCTCCTGTGTCAGCGCGGGCTCGATTTTGGGCGCGCTTGACCCGGACGAGTTCGAGGTGATCCCGGTGGGCATCACCCGCGAGGGCAGGTGGGTGCTCACGTCCGGCGATCCTTCGCAGCTGGCGATCGAGGGTCAGAAGCTGCCCGAGATCACGGCGGCCTCGGGCGAGCTGGTGGCGTTGAACCAGCGGGAGCTGATCGTGCTCGACCCGGCGCACGGGAGCTCAGCACTGGCGAGTGTCGACGTCGTGTTCCCGGCCCTGCACGGGGCCTACGGCGAAGATGGCACGATCCAAGGCCTGCTCGAAATGTCCGGCATCCCGTATGTGGGCGCCAACGTGTTCGCGTCCGCTGCGGCCATGGACAAGGAGTTCACGAAGAAGCTTGCCGCCGCCGAGGGGATCCCGACCGGGGCCTACGTGGTGTTGCGCGCCGGGCAGGAGCTTGGCGAGGCGGACAGGCAACGGCTCGGGCTTCCGGTGTTCGTCAAGCCTTCCCGCGCCGGGTCGTCGCACGGCATCAGCAAGGTGCACGACTGGTCCGAGCTGGATGCGGCCGTGGCCACCGCGCGGGCAATCGACCCGAAGGTGCTGGTCGAGGCGGCCATCGTGGGTCGCGAGGTGGAGTGCGGTGTGCTGGAGGGCGAGGCCGGGGGCGCGCCCGAGGCAAGCCTGCTGGCCGAGGTCAGGGTGGTCGGCGGCGAGCATGAGTTCTACGACTTCGAAGCCAAATACCTGGGCGAGGACTGCCAGTACGACATCCCGGCCGACCTGCCGCCACACGTCACAGCGCGCGTGCAGGAGCTGGCCACGCGCACGTTCACCGCGGTCGACTGTGCCGGGCTGGCCCGGGTGGACTTCTTCGTCACACCCGACAACGAGGTACTGCTCAACGAGATCAACACGATGCCCGGGTTCACGCCGCTGTCGATGTTTCCGCGCATGTGGGCCGCGAGCGGGCTGGACTATTCCAAGCTGGTGTCACGCCTCGTGCGGACGGCGCTGCGGCGCGGTACCGGATTGCATTAAAGGTCTTTGCAGCCGGTCGGGACGGGGCCGTCGGTGCTCAGCACGGTCGAGGCCACCGGGTTGGAAAGCAGTGCCACCCATGGGAACGCCGGCTGGTAGGAGTCCGGCACGGCCACGGTGATCGGCACCTCGCGGTCGACGGTGGTCCAGCGGGTGCTGGTCGGGTCGGCGTGCCAGCAGACGCCGTTGATGTCGAACACCTTGTCGGTGAGCGCCACCTCCGGCTTGGGTGTGCCGCACGCCACGGTGATGGCCGGGTCGCCGTAGGCGGCGTTTTGCTCGGGGCCGGCGGTCACCGGGCGCTGCTTGAGGTCGCGGATCTCGTCGGGCAGCTGGGACAGCAACGCTCGGCACACCAGGGTCTGGCGCTCGTCGAGGGCGGGGGCGTCCATGGTGACCGGCGCGCTCGATTGGACGCGCGGCTGCTCGACGGGTGCCGCACGCGGCTTGAGCAGCTGGAACATCACGAAGCCGGCCAGCAGCGCGAGCGGAATCGCGATCAGGGTCGCGATCCGCCGAGCAGAACGGGCCGCCTGATCGTTGTTCATAGGTGAATAATCGGGCACGTCAGGGTGCGGGTGATGTTCGGGATCATCTGTATCTGCGACAGCACCAGTTTGCCCAGGTCGTCGACGCTGCGCGCCTCCACCATGGCGACCACGTCGTAGGGTCCGGTCACCGCGTCAACCCGCGTCACGCCCTCGACGCCGCGGATGGCGTCGGCGACGTCGACAGACTGACCGACCGCAGTCTGAATCAAGATATAGGCGTGAACCACGCCCAAGAAAATACCTCAGGTCGGCTGGAGGAAGTTTTGAGTGTCGCGCAAGCGGGCGAATTCGGCCTGATCTCGCGGGTGGTGGCGCGTCTTGGCCAGCCGGGGCCGGCCGTGCTGTTGGGCCCTGGAGATGACGCGGCGCTGGTCGCGGCGCCCGACGGGTTGATCATCGCGTCGACGGATGTGCTCGTGGAAGGACGGCATTTCCGGCGTGACTGGGCCGATGCCGCCGATATCGGGCGGCGGGCGGCCGCGGCGAACCTGGCCGACATCGCGGCCATGGGCGGGACCGGCACGGCGCTGCTGGTGGGTTTGTGCGCGCCCGGCGACCTGGAGGCGGTGTGGGCCGAGGGGCTGGCCGAGGGGCTCGCGGTGGAGGCGGCGCTGGTGGGGGCCAGCGTGGTGGGCGGTGACATGACGAGCAGCCCGACGCTGACCATCGCGGTGACGGCGTTCGGCGATCTGCGTGGGGTGGCCCCGGTGCTCCGTGGCGGGGCGCGAGCGGGTGATGTGGTCGCGCTCGCGGGCCGCGTCGGGTTCGCGGCGGCCGGTTACACCGTGCTTTCGCGGGGCTTCCGGACACCCAAGCTGCTGGTCGACGCGTACCGGCGGCCCGAGGTGCCCTATGCGCTGGGCCCAGCCGCGGCGCGCGCGGGGGCGACATCGATGATCGACGTCTCCGACGGGCTGCTGTCCGATCTTGGTCACGTGGCGGCTGCCAGCGGCGTGGGCATTGATGTGCTTCCAAATAATTTTGAGGTACCGGATCAGATGCGCGATGCCGCGACCGCCCTCGGGGTCGACATCTACCAATGGCTGCTCACCGGCGGCGACGACCACGCGCTGGCCGCGACTTTCCCGCCCGGTTCGCCGTTGCCCGAGGGATTCCGGGCGATCGGCGAGGTGCGGGAGGGCGCGGGCGTGACCGTGGCAGGCAAGCGATGGATCGGTCCGACCGGTTGGGACCACTTCAAAAGCTGACGGTAGGGTCGCCTCCGTGCAGATCGAGATCAGACCCACCCGTTACGGCTCGGCGACCGCGCAGAAGCTCATCGCGCACTTGATGGAGGACCTGAAGGAGCGCTACGGCGAGGCCGACGGCACGCCCGTGCAGCCCGCTGAGTTCGATCCTCCGGACGGTGGCTTTTTCGTCGTGCATGTCGACGGCAAGCCCGTCGGTTGTGGCGCATGGCGCAGCTGGGGCGGGTCTGAGCAGGTGGCTGAGGTCAAGCGGGTCTTCGTCGCCCCGGATGGGCGCCGGCTCGGCCTCGCTCGGCGGATCATGGAGACCATCGAGGCGGACGCTCGCAAGCACGGACGCAATCGGATCATCCTGGAGACCGGCACGGGTCAGCCGGAGGCCATCGCCATGTACGAGGCGCTGGGCTATGAGCGCATCGAGCCGTTCGGCCACTACAAGAACGAGCCGGGCGTCCGCTGCTTCGGCAAGAACATCTAGCGAGCGGCGTTGATCGTTGGCACGTCTGATGCGGTGGCAAGCGCTTTCCCGACATCACACGTGACAACGATCAAGCTTTTGCCCCAGGCGTGACAACGATCGAGGTGCGCAAAAGGCGCCCTCCCCAGCGGGGCGGGCGCCTTTCAAATCCGAGTGCTCGGCTAAGGCAACGTGGGGCTCGGCCCCAGCCGCCGCCCAACCGGTAACAGCCTCACGGGGGTTACCACAGCTAGGCGCGAGCGATCTTGCCAGCCTTGAGGCACGAGGTGCAGACGTTGACCTTCTTGGTGGTGCCACCGCCCGCGGCCGTGCGCACGGTCTGGATGTTGGGGTTCCAGCGGCGGCGGGTGGCCTTGCGCGACCACGGCCGGTTGTTGCCGAAGCTCGGCTTCTTGTCACAGATGTCGCAAACGGCGGCCACTGGAGTCTCCTGAACAGTTAAATACCTACAACACAGCCCCGCCAGGGTACCCGACCCATCCGTCATCTGCCCAATCGGGTCCACTTCGATAATCTGGTGCGGTGTTGGAGGCCCTCGACACCTATGCGGTACGGCGCTGGTGCGCGCTGGCCGTCGCCGCGCTGCGCCGCCACGAGCAGGAGATCAACGAGCTCAACGTGTATCCCGTGCCCGACGGCGACACGGGCACCAATCTGCTGCTCACCATGTGCTCGGCGCAGGACGCGATCGCGGGGCTGCCCGACGATGAGACGCGCGGCACGCTGACCGCGCTCGCCCGCGGGGCCCTGCTCGGGGCCCGCGGCAACTCGGGTGTGATCACGGCGCAGTGGCTGGCGGGCCTGGCCAACGGCGTCGACGGTCCCGATCCACTGCGGGAGGCGGCGCTCGCGGCTTATCAGGCCGTGGCGCATCCGGTCGAGGGGACGATCCTGACCGTGGCGCGGGCGGCCAATGGTGCCAACCTCAAGGAGGCGGCCGACGCGGCGGCGAAGGCGCTGGCCCGCACGCCCGAGCAGCTGCCCGTGCTGGCGCAGGCGGGCGTGGTCGACGCGGGTGGGCGCGGGCTGGTCGTGATTTTGGACGCGCTCGTGGAGGCGCTGACCGGGGAGTCAATCGAGCACGACATAGGGCACGTCGAGGTCAGGCACCACGAGACCCCCGTGCTCAACTATCGCGGGCCGGCCTATGAGGTGCAGTTCCTCATCGACGCCGACAAAGACGCGGTCTCGGTGCTGCGCGGCGCGCTCGACAAGCTCGGCGACTCGCTGGTCGTGGTCGGGGGCAGCCGCGAAAGTGCGGCATCGGAGACCTCGGGCCTGCGGCCCGCCACACGCGATACCGCACCATCGCCGACTTGGCGGGTCCACGTGCACGTCGATGACGCGGGCAAGGCGATCGAGGCGGCCCTTGTGGCCGGAAGGCCGTACCAAATCCAGATAACGCATCTGACGAGCTCGAAGGCGGAGGGTGGCCCGCGCCGCCCCGACCCGACAGCCCGCGCCGTCGTGGTGACGGCCAACGGCGACGGCATCGGCCGGCTGTTCACGAGCGAGGGCGCGGTCGCGCTGAAGGCCAACCCGTCCACGGCCGAGATCCTGGATGCGATCCTCGCCACGGGCGCGGGCCGGGTCGCCGTGCTGCCCACCGACTCCAACCTGCGGGCGGTCGCGCAGACCGCAGCCGACGAGGCGTTCGGCGAGGGCGTGAAGGTGCGCGTGATCCCGACCCGCTCGCCCGTGCAGGCGCTGGCCGCGCTGGCCGTGCGCGACCCGGAGCGCCGGTTCGAAGACGACGTCATCGCGATGGCCGAGGCCGCGGCGGCATGCCGGTCGGCGGAGGTCACCCATGCGAGCCGCGAGGCGATCACGGTCGCCGGGACGTGCAAACCGGGCGACGTCATCGCGCTCGTCGAGGGCGAGGTCAACCTCATCGGGCAGGACCTGCTCCAGGTGTGCGTCGAGCTGCTCGACCGCATGCTCGCGACCGGACGCAACGAGCTGGTGACCCTGCTGACCGGGGCGGGCGCGCCCGACGACCTGGCCGAGCGGCTCACCGAACACCTGGCCCGGCAGTGGCCGCTGGTGGAGGTGCACGCCTACGACGGCGGCCAACAGCACTACCCGTTGCTCGTGGGAGTGGAATGACGGCCACTTTGGACACCGGGCTCGACAAGCTGGTGGGGGCGAAGACGGCCAAGGCACTCGCGGTCAACCTCGACCTGTATACGGCCGGAGACCTGCTCTACCACGTGCCGCGCCGATACGACCAGCGCGGGGAGCACACCGACATCCGCTCGCTGGAGGTGGGCGAGCAGGCGACCGTCATGGCCCAGGTGATCAGCGCGCATTCGAGGCGCTTCCGGCAGCGAAGCGGTACCCTCCTGGAAGTCGTGGTGGGGGACGGCAAGGGCGGAAGGCTCACCCTCACCTTCTTCAATCAGGCTTGGCGGGAAAGGGATTTGCGGCCCGGCCGCTGGGGTCTGTTCGCCGGCAAGGTGACCGAGTTTCGCGGGCAGCGGCAGCTCAACACGCCCGAATACATCCTGTTGGATGGCGATGAGACCGATCCCGAGCAGGAGCTGGAGGCGTTCGCGGGCGCGCTGATCCCGGTCTATCCGAGCGCGGCCAAGATGCCGACCTGGGTGATCGCCCGGTGCGTGCGCATCGTGCTGGAAACCGTTGAGCCACGGCCGGATCCGATGCCCTCGCGGATCCGTGTCCAGCGCAAGCTGGTCGATCTGCCGACCGCGCTGCGCGAGATCCACCGGCCTTCAAGCAGGGAGATGCTCGCGCTGGCAAGGCGCAGGCTGGCGTGGGACGAGGCGTTCGCGATCCAGCTCACGCTGATCAAGCGCAAGCGGGAGGCGGCGGCGTGGCCGGCCCGGCCTCGTCCGCGCGTCAAGGATGGCCTGCTCGACGCATTCGATGCCGTGCTGCCGTTCACGCTCACGGAGGGGCAGCGCGTGGTCGGGGAGGAGATATCCGCCGATCTGGCCAGCCCGCACCCGATGCACCGGCTGCTGCAGGGCGAAGTGGGAGCCGGCAAGACACTCGTGGCTTTGCGGGCGATGCTTCAGGTGGTCGACAACGGCGGGCAGGCGGCACTGCTCGCGCCGACCGAAGTGCTTGCGGCGCAACACTTCCGTGGCATCGTGAAGCTGCTTCCGTTGGAGGAGCAGCATCGGGTGGTGCTGCTCACCGGGTCGCTGGGCGCGGCGGGCAAGCGAAAGGCGTTGTCCTCGCTGAGCAGTGGCGAGTCGTCGATCGTCGTGGGCACGCACGCCCTGCTGTATGAGGGCGTCGACTTCGCCGATCTCGGGCTGGTCGTGGTGGACGAGCAGCACCGGTTCGGTGTGGAGCAGCGGGACGCCTTGCGCGCCAAGGCCGAACAGCCGCCACACGTGCTCGTCATGACGGCCACGCCGATCCCGCGCACGGTGGCGATGACGGTGTATGGCGACCTGGAGGTGTCCACGCTGGCGCAGCTGCCCAGCGGGCGTTCCCCCATCGCGACGCACGTGGTGCCGGCGGTCGAGAAGCCCGCCTTCCTGGACCGCGCGTGGCAGCGCGTCGTCGAGGAGGTCAGAAAAGGACACCAGGCCTACATCGTGTGCCCGCGCATCGGCGGAGATCCCGCGTCCGAAGACGCCTCTCCTTCCGATCCTTCCGACGACGAGGAACGCCGGCCACCCCTTGCCGTGCTTGAGGTCGCGCCGCTGCTCCAAAGTGGACCGCTGGCCGGGCTGCGCCTGGCCATCCTGCACGGCCGCCTGCCCGCCGACGAGAAGGACGCGGTCATGCGCGCCTTCGCCGCCGGTCAGATCGACGTGCTCGTCGCCACCACCGTGATTGAGGTGGGTGTCGATGTGCCCAACGCCACCGTCATGCTCATCCTCGATGCGGAACGCTTCGGCATGTCCCAGCTCCACCAGCTGAGGGGGCGAGTCGGCCGCGGTTCGGCCGCCGGGCTGTGTCTGCTTGTGACAGAAGCATTTGAGGGTACGCCGTCGCGCGAGCGCCTGGACGCGGTGGCCTCCACTGTGGACGGTTTCACGCTGGCCGAGCTGGATTTGGAGCAGCGCCGGGAGGGCGATGTGCTCGGGGCCGCGCAGTCGGGCACGCGGTCGCACGTGCGCCTGCTGTCGTTGCTGCGCGATCGCGATGTCATCGGTGAGGCGCGGGCGGAGGCCGAGGAGCTCCTCGACCGCGACCCACAGCTGGACGCCCACCCGCTGCTCGCCGACACGATGGCTCGCCTGATCAGCGAGGACCGCGCGGAGTACCTCCAAAAAGGTTAGTTCGCCAAGCACGTCAGCAACAGGCTCGGTGTCGGCTGGGCTCGCGCCGGGTACCGCCAAAGAGGCTGAAGAGGACGGATGGCCAGCACCCACGGATTCAACAAGGTGATATTCCGGCATTTGCGGCCAAAGCTGAAGGCCATGGGGCCTGGACTCGACGATGGGCCGCAAGATACGGATGACGAAAGGGTGGGCCCGAGCGGGCCCACCCTTCACATTGGGATGACTTCGAAACGCCGACTACATCGACGCCATGCGGCGCAGGCGGACCTGGCGCCGGCGAGCCATGAAGAACACCAGCACACCAAGCGCGGCCAGACCCGTGCCCGAGGCCACGTAGGCCCCCGTGCTCGCGCCGGTCTGCGGGAGCCCGCCACAGTCGGCCGGCTTCTCGTACTTGACCTTGAAGATGTCGGCCCAGCCGGCGAACTTGATCGTCGCCTCGGTCTCCGAGCTCGGGGTGAGCTCGACGGTCTCGGTCTTGCCCGGCGCGACGGTGACCTTCTTGACCTGTGTGCCGTAGGTGACCGTGGCCTCGGTGGACTGGCCTTCCTCCGGGTTGCTTAGCTGGATCGTGAACTTGTCACAGGTCGATTCCCCCAGCGGCGTGGGCTTGGGGCACTCGGACGGCCGGGCCCACGGCGGGCTCTTGGCAATCTCGTCTTTGCCCGCGGACACGACGATCGCCACCTTCGCGTTCTCGGCGGGCACCACGACGTCGGCCTCACCCTTGGCCGCGACGTTGACCGTCTTGGTCCAGTTGTCGCCGCCCTTCACGGTGAAGTCGACGGCCTTGCTCGTCGGGTTGATCAGGTGCACCTTCACCGTGCCGTCACAGTTGTTCAGGAAGGTGGCCGAGGGGATCGGCTTCGGCTCGCACGAGGTCACGTCGAACATCGCGTTGGCCCGCGCCGTGTGGGTGATGTCCTTGCCGTTGGGGTGCTTGGCAGGGGTCTTGCCGTCCGCCTCGAACCACTGGGCGGCCACAGTGAGGCTCGCCGAGGCGGTGGGGACGATCTGGCGCCCGACGATCGAGGTTTTCGGCGGGATAAAGGTGCCAACGCCGAACGATGTCGTCGGTGCGACAGGCTGGATATCGGTGCTGACGCTCTTGGTGATGTTAGTGATCTTGGCGATGCGGCCGCCCCAGCTGTCCGGGTGCGTGACCTTCCAAATGACCTCGAATTGGCCGTCGGCCTGACACACGCCCTTCCCCACCAGATCGTTGTGGTGGGCTTGGGCCGGGCTCGCGAGAGCGATGGCGCCGAAGGCGCCGACGAGTGCGCTGCCTGCGAGCGCAAGAAGTCGTTTTGTGGGCCGGTTCAAAGCGTTCTCCCCAGTAGAAATGCAGTTGTTCAAAAGGGTGAAATCAGGCGACGCCTGACCCTATAAACCCGAACGAACCTTGGAAATCGGGCGGCATGGCCGATGCGAAATCGTTATCAAGTACCGTCGCAGAGTGACGAGAATCGTGTCCGGGCGCTACGGAGGGCGACGGCTGATCACTGCTGTAGGGCAGGCGACGCGACCGACATCGGATCGCGTCCGAGAAGCGCTTTTCTCCACTTTGGACAGCCAGATGGATCTTGTCGATGCCCGGGTATTGGATCTTTTCGCCGGTAGCGGGGCGCTCGCGCTCGAAGCGCTGTCCCGTGGCGCGACCCACGCGCTGCTGGTCGAGCATGACCAGCGGGCCGTGAAGGCCATCCGCGCCAACATCGCTGCCCTCGGCGCCGAGGGCGCCAAAATTGTCACCGGCCGCGTTGCGGCCGTGCTGGGCGCGGGCAACCCGGGCCGGCCCTACGACCTGGTCTTCGCCGACCCGCCGTACGCATTGACCGATTCCGAGCTGGTGGGCGTGCTCGGCGCGCTCGTCGCCGGCGGCTGGCTGGCCCCTGACGCCGTCATCGTGCTCGAGCGCTCCAGCCGCTCGCCCGAGCCGACCTGGGTGGAAGGGGTCACTGGCGAGCGCGGCCGTCGATACGGCGAGACCACGCTTTGGTACGGTCGGGCCGACTCTCACCCGAAGGGCTAGGCGCAATGAGCGAGGGCTCGTCCCGTCCCGGAGCGCAGCGGAGGAACGTTATGAGGCGAGCGGTCTGTCCCGGGTCATTCGACCCGGTCACCCGAGGGCACCTGGACATCATCGGCCGTTCGGCGCAGCTGTTCGACGAGGTGATCGTCGCGCTGCTGATCAACCAGGCGAAGCAGGGCCTGTTCACCGTCGACGAGCGGTTGGACATGCTGCGCGAGGTGACCAAGGAGCACAAGAACGTGCGGATCGAGTCGTTCCAGGGGCTGCTCGTCGACTTCTGCCGCGATCAGAACGCCCAGGTCGTGGTCAAGGGCCTGCGCGCGGTCAGCGACTTCGACTACGAGCTGCAGATGGCCCAGATGAACATCGGGCTGTCCGGCGTCGAGACGCTGTTCATGCCGACCAACCCGATCTATTCGTTCATCGCGTCCAGCCTGGTCAAAGAGGTCGCCAAGTGGGGCGGTGACGTGTCGACGTACGTGCCGGAGTACGTGGAGCGTCGACTCGCGGAACGGTTGCGTGCCGCGCGCCAGAACTGACGGCGGCGAGGCATGATGTATAGCGGTGTCGACCCGTAATCAGACGGGATCGCCGCGGTGTCTGGACTGAGCGATCTTGAAAGTGCGTTCTTCGCTTTCAAGATCGTGAGGGAGGACGTCGCATAAGGCGATCACGTCGCGTGTTGCTTTGCACGCGCAATTCAACAAGGAGTGACCGGTGGATCCGCTCGACCGTATTGACGACCTCATCGCTCTCATTGAGGCCGCTCGCAATGTGCCTATGTCGCGCAACTGCATGGTCGATCGGGCAGAGGTGATCGGCATGCTCGATCAGCTCCGCGCCGAGCTTCCCGGCGAGCTGCGCAGGGCCGGCGCGCTGCTTGAGGAGCGCGACAAGATCCTTGACGCGGGCCGGCGCGAGGCGGAGCGGATCATCGCCGAGGGCGAGCAGGAACACGCCCGGCTGGTCTCTGTGAACGAGATCACTGTGTCGGCCGAGCACGAAGGCGCGCGTATCATCGGCGAGGCCCGGGCCGAAGCGCAGCGCCTGCGCGACGAGGTGGACGAATACGTCGACACGGCACTGGCCAACTTCGAACAGTTCCTGACGCGTGCGCTAGCGTCGATCGAGCGGGGCCGCGACAAGATGCACGCCCTGCGCGAAATCGGCTCGTTCGTGCCCGAGCAGGACGAGCGCCCGCTACCGTTCTAATCCAGACCACCCGATTCGACGAAGCAACGCCAATTCAGGTAATCTTCTTCGTCGGCCAATTCCCGGCCGGAGTTTCGTCATGCCGCAACGATCTGTGAAACACCTCGACCCGCGTGCGCCGCTGGTGCTCGATACCCGAGACCTGCCGCGCCGTCCCGGGGCGATGCGCACCCTTTCACGGGTTGTTCCGGCTCCGGCGGACCTCGGCGTGGAAATGATCGGCGTGCCGGAGGGCGCCGACCTGCGGCTCGAGCTTCGGCTGGAGTCCGTGTCGGAGGGCGTGCTCGTCACCGGGACCATTTCCGGTCCGCTGGAGGGCGAGTGCGGCCGGTGTCTGGCCGCGATCAACGAGGATCTGGCCGTACCGGTCCAGGAGCTGTTTGCTTATGAAAACAGCACCACGGATGAGACCACCGACGATGACGAGGTCGGGCGGATGCAGGGCGATCTGATCGACCTGGAGCCGACGCTTCGTGACGCGGTGGTGCTGGCACTACCGGTCAATCCGCTGTGCCGGCAGGACTGCCCAGGGTTGTGCCCCGAGTGCGGGGTGCGCTGGGACGAGCTGCCGAGTGGGCATTCCCACGAGCAGATCGACCCGCGTTGGGCGGCGTTGGGCAGGCTGAAAGAGCACACCGAGGAGTAGAGACATGGCAGTCCCGAAGCGCAAGATGTCGCGCAGCAACACCCGTCACCGTCGTGCGCAGTGGAAGGTCTCCGCGGTGCAGACGCAGCCGTGCCCGCAGTGCAAGTCGCCGAAGCTGCCCCACGCCGCGTGCGGCGTTTGCGGCACCTACAACGGCCGCCAAATCCTCGCAGTCTGACTCCTTGATCGTGGCGCGAGACCGCGCATTTCCCACCCCTCATCGGTAGTGAGGGGTGGTTGCGATGGCTAAGAGCGAGGACCTGACCGGCGCGTTGGGCGTGTCCATCGAGCCTGAGTTGCTCGAGCGGGCCCTGACGCACCGGTCCTACGCGTACGAAAATGGTGGCCTGCCGACCAACGAGCGCCTCGAGTTCCTCGGTGACGCGGTGCTCGGTCTGGTGATCACCGCTGCGCTGTATGAAAACCACCCGGACCTGCCCGAGGGCGGGCTCGCGCGGCTGCGGGCCAGCCTGGTCAACGCCCGCGCGCTGGCCGGTGTGGCCCGGTCGCTCGGCAACGAGGGCGTCGGCCCGCACCTGCTGCTGGGCCGGGGCGAGGAGCTGACCGGCGGGCGGGACAAGGATTCCATCCTCGCCGACACCTTCGAGGCACTGCTGGGTGCGGTCTATCTGCAGCACGGCATCGAGGTGGTGACCGAGGTCATCCGCAAGCTGTTCGATCCGTTGATGGCCGAGGCGGCGCGCCGTGGTGCCGGCCTGGACTGGAAGACCAGCCTCCAGGAGCTGACCGCGGCCAACGGCTGGGGCGTGCCCGACTACGCCATCACCGAGACCGGGCCCGATCACGCCAAGACGTTCACCGCCTGGGCCGTGATCGGCAACGAGCGCTTCGGCGGATCCGCCGGGCGGTCCAAGAAGGAGGCGGAGCAGCGCGCGGCCGAGGAGGCGTGGCGCGCCCTGTCCGCGCGAGTCGTCGATATAGAGCACCCTGAAGCGTCGGAGTAGGCGTTGAGGTCGTCGCTTTGGGGGCGCGCCGGCGGTTGGAACGGTGTGCTCCTGGCGGGGATCATCGTGGCGCTGCTGCGGGCTGCCCAGCTGCTGGTGATTCACTGGATGAAGCCGTCGGCCCTGCCGGGTGCGCTCCTGGCGTGGGACGGCGGCTGGTTCATCAACGTGGCCACCGAGGGCTATCCGGACGGATACACCTATGACACCAGCGGCGTGCGGGTCGGCAATGGCTTCGCGTTCTTCCCCCTGTGGCCCGGGGTCATCAAAACCATTTCCCTTTTAGGGGTACCAAAAGAAGGCTCTTCTTTATTCGCCGCCTTCATCCTCGGGATCGCGGCGGGAATCGGCGTCTACCTGCTGGGCACGGCAATCTGGTCCAGGGGTGTCGGCTATGCGCTGGCGGTGGTGGTGTGCGGGCAGCCGATGTCGGTCGTGCTGCTCATGGGCTACACGGAGTCGCTGTTTCTGACCCTCGTGACGGTCACGCTGATCGCGGCGCATCAGCGGGTGTGGTGGGTGGCCGGCGTGGCGGGGATCGCGGGGGCATTGACTCGCCCGACCGGGATGGCGCTCGCTTTGGCGCTCGCGCTCGCGGTGGTGCTGTCATGGAGAGAATCGACCGCGCGGCAACGGGTTTGGGCATCGACGGCGGCGGGTGCGTCGCTGATGGCCGGGCCGCTGTTTCTGGCGTGGGTGGGCTGGCGGGTCGGGGAGTGGGACGCCTGGTTCAAGGTGCAGACGGCCGGCTGGGGCTCGACTTTCGACTTCGGGCAGAGTGTTGTCGAGTTCGTGGCCGGCACGCTGCGGTCGGGCACGGCCATGGTCGAGGCGGTCACGGTCTGGTTCCTGCTGGGCGCGGTGGTTTTCAGCCTCGTCGCGGTGTGGCAGCGGATCTGGCCCCCGCTGGCCGCGTTCGGGTTGTTGGCGTTGGGCCTCGTCGTGGGTCAGGCTGGATACTGGCACTCCAAGCCGCGGCTGCTCATCCCGGTGCTGCTGCTGGCGGGTGTGCCGGTGGCGCAGGCGCTGGCCCGCGCGCCCAGGACAACCGCCGTGGCAGCCCTGGCGGTATGGTCCGCATTCGGGCTGTGGTTCGGCGCCCACATGATCACAGTCTGGCCGTTCACGATCTAGGAGGATCCGTTGCCCGAATTGCCTGAGGTGGAGACGGTCCGGGCCGGGCTGGAAAAATGGACCGTAGGCCGGACCATCAAGTCGGTGCAGGTCAACCACCCCCGCTCGATCCGCCGCCACGTCGCGGGCGCGGCCGACTTCGCCCAGCTCGTCACCGGCAGGATCATCGTCGAGGCACGCCGTCGGGGCAAGTTCCTGTGGCTGCCGCTCGACAGCGGCGACGCGATCGTCGGACACTTGGGCATGTCGGGGCAGTTGCTCGTGCAGCCGGCGAGCGCGCCGGCCGAGAAGCACCTGCACATCCGGTTCGACTTCCGCGACCGCGGGCCGCAGCTCCGCTTTGTCGACCAGCGCACGTTCGGCGGCCTGGCCGTGTCGGTGGGCGGGGCGGCCCTGCCGGACGAGATCGCGCATATCGCGCTGGACCCGCTGGAAGAATCGTTTGTGGATCGGGACTTCATCGCGGCGCTGCGCAAGCGCCGCACGGCGGTCAAGCGCGCCCTGCTCGATCAGAAGCTCATCTCCGGCGTGGGCAACATCTACGCCGACGAGGCCCTGTGGCGGGCCCGCATCCACGGCGAAAAGCCCGCCGACGAGCTCTCCCGCCCGGCCGCCAGCCGGTTGCTGGAGCACGTCAAACAGGTGCTGAGCGAGGCTATCGTCGCGGGCGGCACCAGCTTCGACACCCTCTACGTCAACGTCAACGGCGAGTCCGGCTACTTCGAGCGGGGCCTCAACGCCTATGGCCGCGAGGGCCTGCCATGCTCCCGCTGCGGCACCCTCATCAAGCGCTCCTCCTTCATGAACCGCTCGTCCTTCTACTGCCCCCGCTGCCAACGAATCCGGTAGAAATCTATGTGGGACCTCACCCCCGGCCAACGCATCCGCCGCGTTGAGCTCCATGCCCGCTATGGAGGCAGCGGTCAGGGCGGCATTAGCCCTTCAGCCACCACGCCCAACGTTTTATGCTTCACCGACCCAAGGATTGGCATCCAATACGGCTATGAAGACAAGCCGGCGCCGGATGGCACGTTTCACTATGCGGGCGAGGGCCAAACCGGCGACCAGACGATGACCCGCGGCAACCGGGCGATCTTCCAACATGCCTCGGATGGCCGTGCGTTGCGTCTGTTCGAAGGGGCCAAGGGCACGGTGACCTATGTCGGCGAGTTCTTCATGGAAAACCTCGAATACGTCCGCCGACAAGCGAGCGACGAGGAGCGCATGGTCTTCGTCTTCCATCTGCGACGGATCAGCGAGCCTCTCCCAGCGCCGCAAGCGCCATCGCTCGGGACAGCTTATCGCGAGGCCAACGAGGACCATGAGTTTGGCCCGCCCAAGCAGCCGCCGCCGCCCGATCCGGACGCATTTGGGGCGGGCAATCGCAGCCATCGAAAGCTCCAGAATGGACTTGCGCGCCTGGTGCGCGCCAATGGGCTTGAGCCTTTGTCGTCCGTCCTATCCGGGCCCGACTATGACCTCGCCTGGCTCCCCGGTCCCGGCAGGCTTGTCGTCGTCGAGGTGAAGAGCACTACCGATCGCAACGAGATCCGCCAATTGCGGCTCGGGCTGGGCCAGGTTTTGGACTACCGCAGCGCACTGGAGCGACCTGATCGGGATGTAACGCCAGTGCTCTATGTAGAGCGGCGGCCGATGGACATCCGGTGGGAGCGGCTTACTCGGGCCGTTGGCGTGGTGCTGTGCTGGCCGGATGCAGAAGATCGGTTGGGGCTGACAGCACGGGAAGGCTGAACTCGGCTGCGGCGCGGTGTAGGTCGGGCGTGGGGGATTCGACGGTGACGGCCTCGAAACCCTTGTCGCGGCATAGCTTTAGGCGGTCGCGCAACGCCTCAAAGGGTGGGCGCTGGGAGTCGGGGTCGGCTGGGCGAACGGAGCGTATGTGGCAGACCGTCCTTTTGCCCGACCCGTGCACGTCGTCCACTGTGGACGACTCGGTGGTGAGCGGGTCGCCATACCAGTCGGGCGAAGGCGACTGCGGTTCATGCCACCGTGCCTGCGGCGCGCACGCGCCAAGTAGCAACACGCTGACGACCGCCAGTCTCATGCGTACACCGGATGCATGCAGGCTTCCGTCGTCGCGAGCCCAAACCGTGCCCCCCGCCCCCGCATCAGCTCATGTGCGGCCCGAATCTGGCCGGGCGGCACCGAGTACACCAGATGCGCATCCCCGTGCCGTACGCCCTCCAACTCCCCGCCCCGGTATTCGTCCCACGTTCCCTCGTACGTGCACAGCACCGCCCCCAGCCCACGGTAGATCGAGTCTGCGGGCCGTCCCGGATTGACCAGCAGGGTGTCGAAGCCGATGCGTCGCGCGGCCCGGACCGCGACCGCCACCGGCCCGATCGAGTATGGGCTGGTCGGTGCTTGATCAAAGAAGATGCCCTTTATCGGGTACCCTGCCCAGCGCCCGAGTTCGGCACGCACCTGCTCGATGGCCCGGGCGCCGTATGCGAGATCCACATAGCCCAGCATGTCCACCCCGGCGCGCATCAGCCGCTGTGTGGCCGTGGCCCAGGTGGGATCCATGCCGCTGCCCGGCCCGGTGTCGATGTTGAGCAGCACGGTGGCGCCGACACCGACGGACTCGATGGTTGCCCAGGCTTCGGGATGGATGAGCGGGTGTTGGTGTAGCGAGAGTAGCGGGGTCACGCCCTGCCCAACGAGCGACGCTTTTGTGGGAAGTGTCCGGATATCGACATCTAGCCCACACCCAACGACTCAGGTCCGTCCGAATAGCTGTGTCCAATACGGAGTGTTACCACGGTACGCCAGCCCGACTCCCGTGACCTTGGCGCTGCAGTTCAGGATGTTGTTGCGATGTCCCTCGCTGTTCATCCACCCGGTGACGACATCTTGCGCCGTGCGGTAGCCGTAGGCGATGTTTTCCCCGGCGGCGCCCGATCTTGGGTATCCGGCCCGCACCAGCCGGTCCACAAAGGAGCTCCCGTCCAGCCCGGTGTGGCTGAAGTAGTTGTTGTTCGCCATATCGGCGCTGTGTGCTCGGCCGGCCGTCCGCATGCGCTCATCCGTCCGGACAGCCTGGCATCCGGCCTTCGACCGCTCTTTGTTGATCAGAGCGGTGACCTCGTCCTCCATGGCCGTGACCCGGTCGGGTGCCGCGCTGGTCGGAGCGGGCCGCGGTGAGGTTGTGGTTGGTGGGGGAGTTGTGGCAGGTGGGGCCGCTGTTGCGCTTGTTGCCGGTGTCGGCTCGACTGCGCCGGACGGCGCCGCCGACGGGTCAGGAGTGGCGGACGTGACGGGCGTGGCTTGTGTGTCAATGGTCACGTTCGCCCCTGGCACGGCCCCGGCCTCTATGGCGATCACCCCGGCGCCGAGCAACCCGAACAGCCCGCCTCCCAGGGCAAGCACATGAACAAGCATCTGTCTGGTGGCGCTGGCTTTACCGCGAGGTCGGTGTTTGCCCGGCACGCATGAGACGCTAATGGTGTAGGTCCAGCCAGGCAACTTGACGTTCTGCGCAGATCGGCGGAGGATGGACTTGTCGCCAGTCGCGCCCGACTGTGCCTGTAGCGCCACAGCTCAGAGTGGTCTCAGCGGGTTCGGGAGAGCGAAGACTAACTTGGCGCGCGTTTGCTGGGCAAAACCGGCTGCGCTTTAAAAGGAGAAGATATGGCGAAGGCCCTCTATGGCCACGTCGCGGCCGCGCCTGACCGGCGTTTGCTCGACGAGGTCACTCGGTTGCGTGCCACGGTGCAGGCACTCGAAATTGAGGTCACCCGTCTCCGGGCGGACAATGACCGGCTAGCGGCGGCAGCCGCCGAGGTGGACGAACTGCTCCGCCTCCCAGAGCCGGCTCTGACCTAAACGAGTCCCATTTCGGACTCAGGACCAGAAAGGGTCCGAAACCGGACTCGGTGCACCTGACCTGTTCGCGCGCCTCCACTGCCGTGGCGGCGCGCTTCTTTTTGCCGCGAGTTTGGGCCATGTAGATTGCGGCAATAACCGCCTGACCACAGATCGGGCTCAGATGGACTGACCAACCTACTCACCCCGGAGTTTTGTGTATCTCAAGAGCCTGACGGTGAAGGGCTTCAAATCCTTCGCCTCGACTACGACGTTGAAGCTCGAGCCAGGGATCACCTGCGTGGTGGGTCCCAACGGGTCGGGCAAGTCCAACGTCGTCGACGCCATCTCCTGGGTCCTGGGCGAGCAGGGTGCCAAGGCCCTGCGCGGCGGCAAGATGGAGGACGTGATCTTCGCGGGCACGTCCGGCCGCCAGCCCCTGGGCCGCGCCGAAGTCACGCTCACCATCGACAACAGCGACGGGCTGCTGCCGATCGACTACACGGAAGTCTCCATCACGCGGCGCATGTTCCGTGACGGCGCGAGCGAATACGAGATCAACGGCGACCAGTGCCGCCTGCTCGACATCCAAGAGCTGCTCAGCGATTCGGGCATCGGCCGGGAAATGCACGTCATCGTCGGCCAGGGCCAGCTTGACGCCGTGCTGCACGCCAAACCGGAGGACCGCCGCGCGTTCATCGAGGAGGCCGCCGGCGTACTGAAACATAGAAAGCGCAAGGAAAAGGCGCTGCGCAAGCTCGACGCGATGCAGACCAACCTCAACCGGGTCACCGACCTGACCGCCGAGCTGCACCGGCAGCTCAAGCCGCTGGGCCGGCAGGCCGAGGTGGCGCGCAGGGCCGCGGTGATCCAGTCGACGCTGCGCGACGCGCGCCTGCGCCTGCTGGCCGACGACCTGCACACGCTGCGCGCCACGCTGGACAAGGAGATCGCCGACGAGGCGGCCGTGCGCGAGCGCCGCGCCGAGGTCGAGTCCGAGTTCGAGGCGATCAGCGAGCGGCTGCAAGAGCTCGAGACCGAGCACGCGACCGACGCGCCGGCCCTGCAGGCGGCCCAAGACCTGTGGTACAAGCTTTCCGCACTTCAGGAGCGTTTCCGCTCGACCGCGCAGCTGGCCGCCGAGCGGCACCGGCACCTGAGCGCACCGTCCGATCAGGAGCGCCCCGGCCGCGACCCCGCGCAGCTTGAGGCCGAGGCCGAGCGGGTGCGCACCGAGGAGACCGCCCTGCGCGCCGCGTTGGAGGCCGACCAGAAGCGCCTGGCCGAGGCAGTCGCCCACCGGCAGGAGCAGGAGCGCGAGCTCGCCGCCGCCGAGAAGGCCCTGGTGGCCGCGGTCAAGGCGATCGCCGACCGGCGCGAGGGCTTGGCCAAGCTCACCGGGCAGGTGAGCGCGGCGAGCACCCGCGTGGCCACGGCCGCCGAGGAGATCGAGCGCCTGACGATCGCGTTCGACGACGCGGCCGAGCGGTCCGCCCACGCGCAGGCCCAGGTCGAGGCGGTGTCGGAGCAGACGTCCGAGGCCGACCGGGACAACGCCGAGCTCGACGAGGCGCACGCCCGCGCGATCGAGCTGCTGGAGCAGGTCAACGCCGAGCTCAAGCGGCTGACCGACGCCGAGCGCGCCGCCGAGAAGGAGGCGGCGAGCTGGAAGGCCCGCGAGGACGCCCTCGCCATGGGCCTGCAGCGCAAGGATGGGGCCGGTGCGCTGCTGGCCCGCCCGGCGGAGGTGCCGGGCCTGCTGGGCAGCCTGGCCTCGATGCTGAGCGTGTCGCCGGGTTACGAGGCCGCGCTCGCGGCCGCGCTCGGTGAGCTGGCCGATGCCGTGGCGGTGTCCGGTGTGGACGAGGCCGCCGAGGCGATGCGCCTGCTCAAGATCCAAGACCTGGGGCGCGCCGCGCTGATCGTCGGGAGTGGACTGCCGCAACCGCGGCTCGACGTGGAGCTCCCGCCGGAGGCGCGCTGGGCGCTCGACGTCGTCAAGTGCGACGACCGGCTGCGCCCCGCGCTCACCCACACACTGCGCAATGTCGTGGTCGTGCCCGACCTCGCCGCGGCGACCCGGCTCGTGGCGCGGCACGCCAACCTGCGCGCCGTCACCACCGAGGGCGACATCGTCGGGGCGTTCACGGCCGCGGGCGGCTCGGGCAAGCAGCAGAGCTTCATCGAGGTGCAGGCCGCAGTCGACGAGGCGCGCACCCGCCGCCTGGCCGCCGAGGAGACGATCGCCGAGCTGAGCGAGGCCCTGGCCGATACGCGCCAGGTGGTCTCGCAGCGCAAGGAGGCGGTTGACCGGGCCGCGGCCGCCAAGCGGGCCGCCGAGGGCGAGCGCAACGCGGCCGCCCGCCGGCTGGCCGAGCTTTCCGCGGCGG
>NZ_QJUG01000089.1 GCF_003426775.1 Allorhizocola rhizosphaerae
CCGCCCCGGGACACCAGCCACGGCAGCGCGGCGAGCGCGGCCGTCAGCGCCCACACCCCGAGCCCGGCCCGCCAGCCGCCGAACGCGTGCGCGATGGGCACGCTCGCCGCGGCCGCGGTCGTCGTGCCCACCGTCATGCTCATCGTGTAAACGCCGGTCACCAGGCCCGCCCGGTGCGGGAAGTGCTCGCGCACGACGACCGGTAGCAGCACGTTGGCCACGGCGATCCCGGCCAGGGCTGCGGTGCTCGTGATCACGAAGACCGCCGCAGAGTCGGTGATGACCCGCGCCGCCTGCCCGCCCGCGAGCATGACCATCGCGCCGATGAGGATCTGCGCGTGAGTGAATCGGCGCGCGAGCCACGGGGTGATCGTGCCGAACGCGGCGAAGCTGAGCGCGGGCACCATCGTGACCAGGCCCGCGACCGTCGGGGTCAGCCCGAGATCACCGCGCACCTCGGGCAGCAGAGCGCCGAGGCTGGTGATCGCCGCGCGGAGATTGAGGGCCACAAGTAGGATTCCGCCGAGCACCAGGGCCGCTGTTCTACTGAGCAGCGGTTTGGCCGGGCGGCTCGCGAGAGGAGGCCAAGTGGCCCTGCGCTTGACCGCGGAGGGCGGGTGGCCGAGGCGAGACGAGTCGCGGCCGTGAGGTTCTGCGATGGGTGGTGGGGCGAGCGCCGGCTGAGCCACGGACTCATCGTAGAATCATGGGATGAATTGAAGAAGCGATTGTAAGCAGGGACACTATGACGTTGCGCGCTCCTAAACGGGAGGCCTTGGTGCCGCAGGTGATCGAACAGCTGCGGGCACAGATCAGCTCCGGCGAATGGCCGGTGGGCACGCGCATCCCGACCGAGCCCGACCTGGTCGCGGCGCTGGGCGTGGGGCGCAACACGATCCGCGAGGCCGTGCGCGCGCTGGTCCACTCGGGCGTGCTCGAGCGCAGGCAGGGCTCGGGGACGTATGTGACCGCGCGGCACGAGCTGACCGGCTATGTGGCGCGCCGGCTTGAGGCATGCGAGCTCGCCGAGTCGATCGAGGTGCGCCGGGCGTTCGAGGTTGAGGCCGCCCGCCTGGCCGCGTCGCGCCGCACACCCGCCGACATCGACGACCTCCAGTCCGCGCTCGCCGCCCGCGAGCAATCCTGGGCAAGCGGCAACGCCTCGGCCTTCGTGGCGGCCGATGCCGCGCTGCACATGGCCATCGTCGCGGCCGCGCACAACGGCATGCTCGCCGAGCTCTACGCCTCGTTCCACGGCGCGCTGCTGGCCAGCCTGCACGGCTCGATCGGCACCGAGCTCACCCCGGAGTCCTATGTGGACCACAGCGACCTCGTCGACGCGATCTGCGTGGGCGACCCCGAACGCGCCGCCAAGGCCGCAGCCGCCTACCTGGAGCCCCACTCGCCTCTGTCGGCAGACCGGACTTAGGCGCCGTCGGGCAGGTGGCGGACGACATCGACGGGGATTGCCTGCCCGCCGTGGCGAACCAGCGCCGGCAAACAGCACACGCAGGCGCCGACTGCGCTCGTGACATCGGGGAGGTGGGCGTGTAGTGTGTGCGGCGCAAGGTAGTAAACGGTTACTGTGGGCGGTGGCGCGGCGTGGGCGGATTCGAGATTGTCGGGGGTCGGTTCGTCCGTGATGGGGTGGAGCATCGCGTGTTATCGGGGGCGATGCACTACTTTCGGGTCATGCCCCAGCAGTGGCCGCAGCGGCTGGGGATGCTGCGCGCCATGGGCCTCAACACCGTCGAGACATACGTGCCGTGGAACTGGCACGAGCCGCGCCGGGGCCGGTTCGAGCGGCTTGAGCAGCTCGGTGACTTCCTGACCGCCGCACGCGAGGCGGGCCTCGACGCGATCGTGCGCCCCGGGCCATACATCTGCGCCGAGTGGGACAACGGTGGCCTGCCGTGGTGGCTCGAAGGGCCGTTGCGGTGCAGCGCGCCGGCCTATCTGAAGGCCGTGGACGACTGGTTCGACGTGCTGATCCCGGAGATCGCGCGGCATCAGGTCACCCGTGGCGGCAACGTCATCATGGTCCAGGTCGAAAACGAATACGGTTCCTACGGGTCGGATCGCGCCTACCTGACCTTCTTGAAGGAGGGGCTGGAAAAGAGGGGCATCGACGTTCCACTGTTCACCTCCGACGGGCCGACCGAGCTGATGCTCGGGGGCGGCACGCTGCCCGGGGTGCTGGCAACGGTGAACTTCGGCTCCGAGCCGGAAGAAGCGTTCAAGACACTGCGCGAGTTCCGGCCCGGCGATCCGTTGTGCTGCATGGAGTTCTGGTGCGGCTGGTTCAGCCACTGGGGTGGCGAACAGGTGACGCGCGACCCCGACGACGCGGCGGACGTGCTGCGGCGCATCCTCGACGCGGGCGCGTCGGTGAACCTCTACATGGCCCACGGCGGCACCAACTTCGGCACGTGGGCGGGCGCCAACCGGGGCGACCCGCTGCACACCGGCGAGCTGCAGCCCGACATCACGTCGTACGACTATGACGCGCCCATCGACGAGCGGGGTGCGCCGACGGAGAAGTTCTGGCGTTTCCGCGAGGTGTTGGGCGGCACCGCGGACGTGCCCGAGACACGGCCGTTGCTCGCGTCCACGACCGTCGAGCTGCCCGAAACGCTGGGGCTGCTTGGCTTCATGCGCTCGCTGCCCAAAGTGGACTCCCCGGTGCCGCTCTCGTTTGAGGAGCTGGGGCTCGGGCAGGGGCTGGTGCTCTACGGGACGTCGGTGAAGGAGCTGGACTTCCACGCGGCCGACCACAGCTGGATCGTGGACGGCGGGATTCTGGTCGAGTCGATGGGCCGGACGAATTACGGCCCGCTTTTGGGCGAGCGCAAGGGAATTGTCGGCGGCGTGAGGCACAGCCACCAACTCGTGCACGGTTGGACCGCGACGCCCTTGGAGCTCGACGACATCTCGGCCCTACCGTGGGGGCAACACGAGTCCCCGACCGGGCCCGCGTTCAGCAGGGGCTGGCTCGACATCACCGAGCCGTGTGACGCGTACCTCAAAGTGAATGGCATCAAAGGATACGTGTGGGTCAACGGCTTCCTGCTCGGTCGCTATTGGACGATCGGTCCGCAACAGGCGCTCTATGTGCCGTGGCCGCTGCTTCGGCCGGGCCGCAACGAAATCGTCGCCCTCGAACTGAACGGCCCGCCCGTCACGCACGCTACTTTTGGCTGAGGTCAGCCGCGCCGAACGAGACCGCGAACCGCCTGCACCAGATGGTCACGCTCGTGAATTGCACGACATCGGTGCCCCGCGGCACGTCGTAAACCTGCGTGCCGTGCGTGGCCTTGAGCCGGCCGAGCTCGACCCATTTGCCATCGTCGAACAGGCTCCAGCCCGCCTGCCCGTCCACCACCGGCTGATCGGTCAGCCAGATGCGCAGGTCAGGCCCGTCTGACGTGGCCAGGTCGCGGAGCACCAGCTGATGCCGGCCGTCGGGCAGGCTCATCAGTTCGGCCCTGCCGGAAGTCGCGTGCTCGTGGGTGATCAGCGTGCCCGAGGCGACGGTGGTCGCGCCCGCGGGCGCGGTCTCATCGATGCGGCTCGACGTGAACAGCTTCCACGGCTGGAACCAGTAGAGCCCGAACCCGCCCAGGATCACGACCACGATCGCGCCCGACAGCAGAACCTTCCTACGCATGCCTCTACATTAAACGCGAGCCGGTTGGCACGCTCGTTCTGTAAGGCGCTCGTAAGGTTCTACGACGTAGTCTCATCAGCATGGGAACGCAGGTGCTCGTGGTCGACGACGACCCGACCGTGAGCGACGTCGTGCGGCGCTATCTGGAGCGCGCCGGATATCAGGTCACGCTCGCCGGCGACGGCGACTCCGCGCTGGAGACCTACGAGCGGACCCGGCCCGATCTCCTGATCCTCGATCTGATGCTGCCCGGCGTCGACGGGCTCGAGGTGTGCCGCCGGATAAGGCAAAACCATGATTTGGTACCCATCATCATGCTCACGGCGCTCGGCGAGGAAATGGACCGGATCGTGGGCCTGCAGCTCGGCGCCGACGACTACGTCACCAAGCCGTTCTCGCCGCGGGAGCTGGTGCTGCGGGCCCAATCGGTGCTGCGGCGCGTGCAGCCGGCGCCCGTCGACGCCCCGCTGCGCGACGGCGACCTCGAAGTCGACCCGGCCCGCCGGGTGGCCCGGCTGAGCGGGCATGAGCTGTCGCTGACCGTGCGCGAGTTCGACCTGCTGTACTACCTCATGTCCCACCCCGGGGTGGCGCTGCGCCGGGCCGATCTGCTCAGCGCGGTGTGGGGGTGGACGTTCGGCGACCAGTCCACCGTGACCGTCCACGTGCGACGGTTGCGGGAGAAGATCGAGCGCGATCCGGCCAACCCGCAACGGATCCGCACGGTGTGGGGGGTGGGATACCGCTATGGTGCGTGATCTCTCGCTGATGCTGCTCGTCGCGCTGGGCGGGTCGCTGCTCGTGGTGGTGCCCGGAGCCGTTGTGCTGCACCGGCTGCAGCGCCGTTCGATCACGCTCAACGTGCTCGTGCTGCTGATCGTGACCGTGCTCGCGGTGCTCGCCGGCATTCTCGCGGTCGCGGCCGAGATGTTCATCGAGCCGCACGATCTGAACGTCATCCTGATCGTGGTACCGATCGCGGGCGGGCTCAGCCTCCTGATGGCTTGGTGGCTGGGGCGCAGGCTGGCGCGTGCCGCGATGTGGGCGCAGGACGCGCGGGAGAAGGAGCGACTGGCCGAGGCGAGCCGGCGCGACCTCGTGGCGTGGGTGTCGCACGACCTGCGCACGCCGCTGGCCGGCATGCGAGCGATGGCCGAGGCCCTGGAAGACGGGGTCGTCAGCGACCGCGCGACGGTAGCCGAATACCACCGTCGCATCAGGACGGAGACCGACCGGATGGCCTCGCTCGTCGACGACCTGTTTGAGCTGTCGCGCATCAATTCCGGTGCGCTGCAACTGACTCCGACCGCGGTGGCGCTGGGCGATGTCGTGTCCGACGCGGTCGCGGCGGCCGAGCCGGTGGCCAAGGCGCGCGGCATCAAACTGGTTTCGCACACCGAGGTGTGGCCGCAGGTGACCGCGAGCGCGCCGGAGCTTTCCCGGGTCGTGGCCAACCTCCTGCTCAACGCGATCCGCTACACCCCGTCCGACGGAGTCGTGACCGTGACCGGTGGCCGGGACCGCGACGGCGGCTGGTTCGCGGTCGCCGACACGTGCGGCGGCATCCCGGAGGCCGACCTGCCGCGCGTGTTCGAAGTGGCGTTCCGCGGCATGAGGGCCCGCACCCCCGGCGACGGCGGCGGGCTCGGCCTGGCGATCGTCCGCGGCCTCGTCGAGGCCCACGGCGGCCGCGTCGCCGTCGAAAACGCGGGCGGCGGCTGCCGCTTCACCGTCCACCTTCCGGCATAGCGCGTTCACCGCCAGAGCACCTGGGCCTGCGCGGTGTAGCGCGCACATCGCGAGCTTGTCCCCAAGCCGAACCGAGCACCTTCATCTGCGCGACGGCCAGCCCGCCTGACCGGGCCTGGCGGCGCTACGTCTCTGCTCCCAGTAGCCGGAGCAGAGACGTAGCGCTCGGATTGCGTGCGTCAGAGGGTCAGGGTCCAGCTGTCGAGATGGCCCGCGTCCGTGCCGAAGAGGTCGTCCACGCGCAGTTGCCAGTTGCCCGCACCGGCCTCACCCGAGAGGTTCACGGTGTAGACGGCGTGCACGTCGTCCGCGCTGTCAAAGAAACTCCAATTCTTCAGCAGGTACGACGTGCCGTCCGGCGCGATCAGGTAGATGCGCACATCGCCCCGGTAGGGGTGGATGATGTGCACCTCGACCTTCGACATCGCCGAGCCGTTGCGGCCGCAGCTCGGCAGCGGGATCGTGCTGTTGACGGTGCCCGGGTCGGGGATGGCCATGTCGGTGCCGTTCGTCCCCGTGCACAGCTCGGCCGGCCCGCCCGTGGTCGTGAGCGTGAAGGTTGTCGTCTTCGTGCCGCTCGTCCCGGTACCCGTAATGGTGATCGGATAGGTGCCATTGGCCGTGCTGCTCGCGACCGTGAGCGTCAGCGTCGACGAGTTGCCCGACGTCACGCTCGACGGGCTGAAGAACGCGCTCACTCCGGCGGGAAGCCCGCTCGCGCTGAGGTTGACCGTCTGCGGCGCGCCCACCGTGGTGGCCGTGTTGACCGTGGTGGTTCCCGAGCTGCCCGCCGCGATCGTGCCGGACGCGGGCGACACCGAGATGGAGAAGTCCTGCGTGGGCGGCTGGGCCGCGCCGACCTTGAGCAGCAGGTTGGGCGAGCCCGAGCCCGGGTTCGTAATCTTGCCCGGCGTGGCGCTGGCGACCATGGCGTCGCGCACCTGCTGTGGCGTCCAGCCCGGGTTGGCCGACAGGATGAGCGCCGCCGCGCCGGCCGCGTGCGGCGAGGCCATCGACGTGCCGCTGATCGTGTTGGTGGCCGAGTCACCGGTGGCCCAGGCCGACGTGATGCCGCTGCCGGGGGCGAACAGGTCCAGGCACGTCCCGAAGTTGGAGTACGAAGCCCGCGCGTCGGTTCTCTCGCTCGCACCGAGCGTGATGGCCGCCGGGACGCGGGCCGGGGAGAAGTTGCACGCGTTGGCGTTGCTGTTGCCCGCCGCGATCGCGTACGTGACACCGTCCGAAATGGAGTTCGACACCGCGTTGTCGATGGCCGTGTCCACGCCGCCGCCGAGGCTCATGTTGGCCACGGCCGCGACGCCCGCCTGGTGGTCGCTGGTGACCCAGTTGATGCCCGCGACAACCTGTGCCGTGGTTCCGGAGCCCTGGCAGTTGAGCACCTTCACCGCGACCAGTGCGGCCGCCTTGGCCACGCCGTACGACGTGCCGCCGGCCGTGCCGGCCACGTGCGTGCCGTGCCCGTGGCAGTCGGTGTTGTTGCTGTCGACCGCGTTGTGGCCCCACGTCGCGCGGCCGCCGAAATCGGTGTGCGTGATCCGGATACCCGTGTCAATGACGTAGATTTTCACGTTCGACGCGGTGTTGGGGTACGTGTAGCTGTTGTTGAGCGGGAGGTCGTTCTGGTCGATGCGGTCCAGGCCCCAGGACGGCGTGGGGGTCTGCGTGTCCTGGATGGTGTAGATGCCGTTGCGCTGGACGTAGTCCACGGCCGGGTGGGCCGCGATCCGCTTGGCCACCGCCTCGCTCGCGTTGAGTTCGAAGCCCTTGAGCGCGGCACGATACGTGTGCCCGGCCTTGCCGCCAAACCGCTGCAGCAGTTGAGTCTGTGTCGCATCGGCGTCCACATCGGACTTCAGGATGACCAGATAGCTGTCGGGCACGACCCGGTCCGTGCCGACGGCGCGGATCTGGCCGTCCTGGGCAGCTGCCGGTACCGCAGTGAAGGCGGCTGTGGCCGCGGTGACTAACAGCGCGATCGCCATTGTTCTGGCGAAGCGCTTACCTGCGTGGCGAATCATCGCCTCTCCTCTCCGTGTTGTGGTGTGAGGATAAAAGAGATGCGTAGCGATGTATAGATGTGATCTGGAAGCGGCCGGTCAGGACGCGGGCACCCTGTGTACACGCCGTGACGTGCAGCGATTCAAGACGTAAAATATGCGAAATTTTCCCGTGGTCGAATCCTTCGGGGGACTGGAGGGTTATGAACCTGGAGATCCGCCATCTGCGGGTGGTCTGCGCGATCGCCGACACCGGCAGCGTGACGAAGGCCGCGTCGCTGCTCGGGCTGGCCCAGCCCGCCGTGACCGCACAATTGCAGCGCATCGAGCGGGCGCTGGGCGGGCCCCTGTTCGAGCGGGGCCGCCGCGGCGCCTCGCCGACCGCGCTGGGCGAGCTCGTGCTCGCCCGTGCCCGGGTCGTGCTGCCCGCGATGAAGGGCCTCCAAGAGGACGCGGCGCAGTTGATGGGCAGCCGCGCCAAGGCCAACCAGTGGCGCATCGGCGCGGTCAACGGACCGATCCTCGGCGGCCTGATGTCCCGGCTCACCGCGGAGGACGAAAACCTGGAGGTGCTGACCCACCCGTCACACTGGGCGGATCAGCTCTCCGAGCTGACCACCGCCGGCAAACTCGACTACTGCATCGTCGGGGTTTGCGGCGATACCGTACCGGGCACGCCCGGCGACGGCCTGATGTGGCGCGAGATAGCGGTGGACGCCGTCTTCGTCATGCTGCCCGAGAGCCATCCACTGGCCGCGCGCTGGGAGGTCGATCTGGCGGACCTGGCCGACGCGGAGTGGGCCGTCATGCCGGGCGACGGCTGCTTCGGCGAGTGCTTCGCGGCGGCGTGCGCCCGTGCCGGGTTCACCCCGCGCACCATGCACGAGATGGACATGGGCAACGCGCTCGACGCCGTGTATGCCGGGCACGCCGTCGGTTTGTGCAAGGCCACGCTCCGCCGGGTCGACGGCATCGTCACCGTGCCCATCGCGGGCGGGCCGCTGCGCTGGCGGCACCTGCTCGGGTGGCACCCGCGCAGCCACGCCGCCGGTTTCGCCGATGTCATGCTCTCCCATGCCATCGCGGCCTACGAGGAGTCTGCCGCCCGCAACGCCCACTACATGCAGTGGCGCAAAGCCAACCCCCGATTCGGCCCGCAACTGTCCAACGCCTAGCGGTACGACCGGCCGAGCCATCCACGTCATGCTCGCGGTGGCGCGACCGTGGTGTGCGCGATGTGGAAACGGCGCGGCAAGGAGCGCGTTTTCGTCCGCGAGGATCACTATCCTGGTCAGGGTTCTTCGGCGGCTCCGGCGCGGACGAGGCCGCTTTCGTAGGCGTAGACGACGGCTTGTACCCGGTCGCGTAGCTCAAGTTTGGCCAGGATGCGGTGAACGTGTGTCTTGACGGTGCCTTCACCGAGGTAGAGGCGGGCAGCGATCTCGGCGTTGGTGAGGCCGCCTGCGATGAGGGTGAGGACCTCACGTTCCCGCTCGGTGAGGGTGTCGAGGCGGGATGCGGGAGTGATGGGTGGGTTCCCGAGTCCTATGTAGCGCTCGAGGAGGCGGCGGGTGACGGTAGGCGCGACGACGGCGTCGCCGCGGGCCACGACGCGGATGGCCGACAGCAGATCCGCGGCGAGGGTGTCTTTGAGCAGGAAGCCGCTGGCGCCGGCTTGGATGGCGGCGTAAACGTACTCGTCGAGGTCGAAGGTGGTCAGGATGAGCACGCGGGTGGCGATGCCGGTGTCGCCGGAGCATATGCGGCGGGTTGCCTCGACGCCGTCGACGTCGGGCATGCGGATATCCATGAGCACAACGTCCGGTTGCAGCTCAAGGGTCATGGCGACGGCTAGCTGCCCGTCGTCGGCTTCACCGACGACTCGCATGTCCTGCGCGCTGTCCAGAATCATGCGGAACCCGGTCCGTACCAAAGCTTGGTCGTCGGCGAGCAGCACCCGGATCATGCGTCGGATCCTGAGAGAGGGAAGACGGCGGACACGGTGAATCCGTCGCCGTCTGCCGCTGGTCCGGTGGTCAGCCGGCCGCCGAGCAGGCGCACGCGTTCGTGCATGCCGCGCAGCCCGTTGCCGCGGCCGTCGCCTCCGGCGGCGCCGCGTCCGTTGTCGCTGACTCGGATGTCCAGGCCGGTGTCGTAGTAGGTGATTGTAACTTCGGCTTCGGCACGGGGGCCGGCGTGTTTCATGGTGTTGGTGAGGGCCTCCTGGACGAGGCGGTACGCCGATAGGTCCACGGCCGACGGTAGGACTGCCGGCTTACCGTTGATGTGCAGCCGCACCAGGGTACCCGCCGCGGTTACCTGAGAAACGAGCGTGGGCAGCCGGTCCAGCCCAGGCTGAGGGTGCCACGCGTCTGTGCCGCTGCCTGTGCCGCTGTGATCGTTGGCCAGTGCCCGGCGCATGTCGGCGAGCGAGTCGCGACCAGTCTTGATGATCGCTGTGAGGGCGGTGCGGGTGTCGGCGGGGCGGATGTCGAGGATCGCTTCGGCCCCTTGCGCCTGGGTCACCATGACGGATAGCCCGTGTGCGACGACGTCGTGCAGTTCGCGGGTGATCCGCGCGCGTTCGGCGGCTGCCGCGAGTTGTGCCTGCTGATCCCGTTGCCGTTCCAGGTCTTCGGCGCGGGCGTGCAGTTCATCGAGGTAGGCCCGGCGGCTGCGGTTGCTGAAACCCGTGGCCCACGATGCCACCAGGATGGAGCCGAGTACGAGGGTGCCGGTCCAGGCGCTTTCGGCGACGCTGCGGGTGTGCCGCGCGGCTGGGGATCCCACTTGTGCGCCCGGTGCAACGGCCGAAGGTATAAGGTCCGGCAGGCCCGGAACGGGTTTGCCGGACACCGCGGCGAATACGCTCCAACCGGTGACCAGCACCAGTTGTAGCGCCAGCAAAGTAAGCGATGCCGCTCGGCTATAGCGCACGGCAACGGTGTAGAGCAGCACGGCCACGCCCAGATCGATGACGGTGAAGACCGCGCCCATGGTCAAATGCACGCCCGTGGCTGCCGTGCACACGGCCAGCATCGGCATCGGCCATCGGCGCCGCAGCGCCACGGCGGCGGCGATGAAGGCGGTGGCGATCCACCACAGCACGGCATCCTCGCGGTGCTTGTCAGCGGAGATCGCCAACCTGCCGACGAGCGCATGGGGCGAGTTGACCAGTACACATAGCCCGATCAGGCCGGCCGCCAGCAACCCATCCTGAAGCCAGCCCCAACGCCTCCAGGCCAACCGGATCGAGTCCGTCAGCTTTAGCGTGTTTGTGCTGGCATCGGTCATGGTTCCGCTAGTTTACGGCTGGACGCCGTCGGGCCACGTCTATGGTGCGATGGACTCGAGCCGCGCGGGGTCTATCGTGCGGTAGACCCCAGGACGGATCGCTCGGTAGACGCGCGGATCGCCGCTGGGCGAGCAGGTTTAGTGCATGAATCAACGAAAGCAACGTTCCGGCATCGTGCTGTTGCTGGGGCTCGTAGTGGCACTCGCCGCGTGCGCCCCCAAGGACGACGGCAACCGTGTCGCGACGGTCGGAGGCGCGGCTTCGCCGGCGAGTTCTGGGACGGCCGGCCAGGGGGATGCGTTCAAGTTCGCGCAATGCATGCGCGACAACGGAATCAAGAACTGGCCCGATCCTCAGCCGGACACTGGCGGCTCCAGGGATGGCGGGCCGGCGCGAGTCATCGCCCCCGAAGGCGCGGACCCGAAGCAGATTCAACAGGCGCAGGAGAAGTGCAAGCAGTACCTGCCCAACGGGGGCGACGCGCCGCAACGCGGCGCTGAAGACGTTGAGCAGATGCGCAAGTTCGCCCAATGCATGCGTGACAACGGCCTGTCCAACTTCCCGGATCCGTCCGCCGGGGGAGGCAACCAGCCGGTGCCCCGAGACATCAATCCGGAATCGCCGGAGTTCAAGGCCGCCTTCGAAAAGTGCAAGCAGTACATGAGCCAGCCGCAAACTGCGGGGAGCCGGTGATGAGCAGCACCCAACGGCGTCCGCGCCGGGTGTTGGTCCGGGTGGCGGTCGCGACCACGGCGGTGCTCGTCGTCGGGGCCGCTACAGTGGCCGCCACCGGCTTGGGTTGGTCGGGCGATGGCGGGGGCGAAACCAAGGGCGCCATGCCACCGGCGACCGCGACCGTCACCAGGCAGACCCTCGTTGACACGCAGACCGAAACCGGCAAGCTCAGCTACGGTGCCACCGCTACGGCGTCGGCGCGTGCCGGTGGCACGGTGACACGATTGCCGGACGCCGGCACGGTGGTCAGCCGGGGCGAAGAGCTTTACCGGCTCGACAACAAGCCGGTGGTCCTGCTGTATGGTCCGCTACCGGCTTACCGGGCGCTGACCGCGAACGCCGAAGGCGAGGACGTCAAGCAGTTCGAGCAGAACCTGGCCGCACTGGGCTATACCGGATTCACAGTGGACGAGAAATACTCCTCGTCCACTGTGTCTGCGGTCAAGAAGTGGCAGGAAGACCTCGGCCTGGATGAGACGGGCGCGGTCGACCTGGGCCGGGTGGTCTACGCGGCCGACCGGGTGCGCATCGACGCCCACTCGGCGTCGGTCGGCGGGGCGGTACAGCCCGGTGGCGCCATTCTCACGTACTCCGGTACCACCCGGGTGGTCACCGTCGACCTCGCCGTGGCCGACCAGAGGCTGGCCAAAAAAGACACCACAGTGCAGGTGACTCTGCCCAACAGCAAGCCTGTCACCGGCAGAATCACCAATACCCGGACGGTGATCGAGCTCGGTGACGGTGGCGGTGATTCCGAGACCAAGATCGAGGTCACGGTCACCGTCGAGGACCAGAACGCGGTCAAGGAGCTGGATCAGGCGTCGGTGAAGGTCGGCTTCACCGCCGAGGAACGCAAAGACGTGCTGACGGTGCCGGTCGCGGCGCTGCTGGCGCTGTCCGAGGGCGGGTACGGGGTGCAGATCGTGGAGGGTTCCAGTACCCGGATCATCGCGGTCACCACCGGACTGTTCGCCAGCGGACGTGTGGAAGTATCCGGCGACGGCCTGGCCGAGGGCATCACCGTGGGAGTCCCCTCATGAGCAGCTTGATGAGCGTGATCGAGTGGACCGACGTATCGGATGCGCCCGGTGAGCAGCCGGTGGTGCAGCTGGAGGAAGTCACCAAGACTTATCCCGGTGGGGTCACCGCCGTGCGCGGGGTCAGCCTGACCGTCGGCTACGGCGAGATGGCCGCGATCGTCGGCCCGTCAGGGTCGGGGAAGTCGACGATGCTGCATCTGATCGGCACCCTGGACCGGCCGTCGTCGGGACGCGTACGCATCGACGGCCATGATGTCGCCAAGCTGTCCGACCGGCAGCTGTCGGCGCTGCGGGCGACCCGGATCGGGTTCGTATTCCAGCAGTTCCACCTCGCGCCGGGGCAGAACGCGTTGGACAACGTCGCCGACGGCCTGCTCTACACCGGAGCCGGCTTGGCCGAGCGGCGGCGCAGAGCCGAAACCGCTCTGCAACGGGTTGGCCTTGCCGCACGGCTGAGCCATCGCCCCAACGAGCTGTCCGGTGGGGAGAAACAGCGGGTGGCCATCGCTCGCGCAGTCGTCGGTGAACCGCCACTCCTGCTGGCCGATGAACCGACTGGCAACCTTGACTCCGCCTCCGGCGCCGGCGTGATGCGGCTACTGGACGAGCTGCACCAGGCCGGAACGACGATCCTGGTCATCACCCACGACCGCCAGATCGCCGAAAGCCTGCCCCGGCAGGTGTCCATGCTCGACGGCCAGGTGATCTCATGAGTGTTCTCGCTCCGGCCCGCATGCGCCCGGCCGATGTGGTACGTGTGGGTGGATCGGGTCTGCGGACCCGTCCGCTGCGCGCGTTCCTGTCCGCGCTCGGCATCGCGATCGGCATCGCCGCGATGATCGCCGTGGTGGGTATCTCCTCATCCAGCCGGGCAGAGCTGGACCGCCAGCTCGCCACGCTGGGCACCAACCTGCTTACCGTCACGCCCGGCCAAGGCCTGTTCGGGGAGGACGCCACTCTTCCCAACGAGTCGGTGGAAATGATCTCAAGGATCGGGCCGGTCACTCAGGTCGCCGCGATCGGCACCGTGTCGGAGGTCAAGGTGTACCGCAACGACAAGATCCCATCCGCGCAGTCCGGTGGAATCTCGGTGCGCGCCGCCCATCTGAATCTGCCGGACACCGTCAGCGCCACCATGGCCAACGGCACCTGGCTCAACCTGGCCACCGCCCGATATCCGGCCGCCGTACTCGGCGCGGACACCGCCAAACGCCTCGGTATCGGTGCAGCCGGGATCAACGTTCAAATCTACGTGGGCAGCAAGTGGTTCACGGTAATCGGCCTGCTGGACAAGGCACCGCTGGCACCCGAACTGGACTCGGCGGTACTGGTGGGCTGGCAGGCGGCCGAAACCTACCTCGGCTTCGACGGTCACCCGACCACCGTCTACGCCAGAACCGAT
Organism: Allorhizocola rhizosphaerae; assembly: GCF_003426775.1. Lineage (GTDB taxonomy): Bacteria > Actinomycetota > Actinomycetes > Mycobacteriales > Micromonosporaceae > Allorhizocola > Allorhizocola rhizosphaerae. Next base: position 13,907 of record NZ_QJUG01000089.1, read on the forward strand.
GACTCTCAGGTCGAAGCGGTCCGCAACGTGCTCGCGCAGACCGCGAACCCGAAGGCGCCCAACGAGGTCAAGGTTTCCCGGCCGTCGGACGCGCTGGCCGCCCGGCAGGCCACCGACCGGGCTTTCACCGGCCTGCTGCTCGGTCTCGGCGCGGTTGCGTTGCTCGTCGGCGGGGTCGGCGTGGCCAACACAATGGTCATCTCCGTGCTGGAGCGCCGCTCCGAAATCGGGCTACGCCGATCGCTGGGTGCCACTCGCGGCCAGATCCGCACCCAATTCCTCGCCGAGGCGCTGCTGCTGTCGGCGCTGGGCGGAGCCGGCGGCGTCGGCCTCGGCGTCATCGTGACCGGGGTGTACTCCACCACCCAGCAATGGCCCACTATCGTGCCCGCCTGGGCAAGCACGGGAGGTATCGCCGCCACACTTGTCATCGGCGCCATCGCAGGGCTCTATCCCGCCATCCGGGCCGCCCGGCTGGCACCCACCGAAGCCCTCGCCACCACCTGACCCTTCTCAATAACCTCCCAAGGGCGCCTGTCAAACGGTGCCCGCCGCCCGGCCCGGTTCGTCCCCGACCGGGGCCGGGCCTCCCGCCCGGTGAGAAACGGCTCCAGCTCTGATCGCCCGGCTTCGCGGACCTGCTTGACCCAGCTGTCGAGGTCAGCGTCGCGGCGTTGGGCGATCAGCCGGGCGGATTCGTGGACCAGCTCGTCCAGGCTGGTCAACCAAGGGAACACCGGATGGCAGAACGCACACCCGGGCGCCATCCAGGTCCCGCGCCGCCGCATCGAGCAGGCAGCCAGACGGCTTGGCCACGATAGAACCCTTCGACCCCGGAGGGTGGGGTCCGCCTGACTCATCCCCACCGGCCCCTGCGCCGCAAGGCTTAGCGAGCTCGCCCGCGAGCACATAGGCACCGACGAGCGACGTGCTCGTGCCGAGACCGGTCAGCGGAGACCCGCAATAGGCCGCGTCGCCGATGAGCCCGACCCGCCGCGCGACCACTGTCCAATGTGGACCTGGCACACGGAGTCGAAGTAGAAATCGGGCGCGCCCGCCATCGAGTCGAGCAGCGACGGGACTATCCAACCCACACCCGCGAAGGCCTCGCGCAGGATCGCCTGCTGCTGCGCGACATCACGCCGGTCGTAGGCCAGCGGCGGGGTCGCGAAGCTCAGCGACGCCTTGGCCGTGCCGCCGCGCTCGGGCCGGATTCCGGCGCACCGCCCGCCCGGCGCGTTGAACATGAGGAACCAGTTGTCGAGGTTGCGGTCGCCGAAGCGGTACTCGGTAAAGGATTTCGTCGCCTCGTAGAGGATCCCGCTGAGATCGCCCCGCATGATCTCGATCTCGGCCACGATGCCCTCGCCGCCGAACGCGTCCGCGGGCAGGCGCGACCTGATTCGCCCGTGGCGGTCGACGTTGGCGAAGCCGCGCTCGTCCACGGAGAGCTCGCGCACCCGGGGCATGATGCCCATCCGCTCGACGACCTCGCGCGCCACACCGCGCAGGTCGACGGCGTGCCCGCCGGGCCGGATGCCGGGTGCGGTCTCGACGACGGTGGGCTGGAAACCACGGTGGTGCAACCAATAGGCCAGCGCATGGACCTCGACGCGTCCACCATGTCGTTGTATCGCCACGTGCGCAGCAAGGACGAGCTCGTGGTCTTCATGATTGACGCGGCGTTCGCGAGCGGCCTTCGCCTGCCCGACAAGCGCCCGCGCGGCTGGCGCCGGCGGCTGGAGCTGTCGACGCGCGCCCTGTGGGCGTTGTTCCGGCGGCGTCCGTGGCTGGCACCCGTCATGTCGCTGACCCGGCCACAGCTGGCGCCGAGCGCGCTCGTCTACACCGATTGGGTGCTGCAAACCCTTGCCCCGTTTCGCATGGACGCGGGGAAGCTGTTGCACATCCACGTGATGCTGTTCGCCTATGTGCGCGGGTTGGCGATGAGCCTTGAGCCGGAGGCGATCGCCGAGCGCGACACGGGCATGGACAGCGATGAGTGGATGCAGACGCAGGAGGGCGCGCTGATGGAGCTCCCCGGCTCGTCCGCGTTCGCCGACTTCATGCGCCAGATCGACGAGTCGGGCTTCGAGCTCGACCTGGACACGCTGTTCGAGTTCGGGTTGGCGCGGATCCTCGACGGCCTGGCCGTGATGATACGTGCTCGCTGAGCCGTGCGTTTCGGTAGCCTGAGGAGATGGCGCAGTTCGCATGCCAATCGATTCCGTGTACCGGCATTACGAGGACGACGGGCGGCTGAGCATGTTCACGTCCGGTGGCGAGATCCTGATCACGTGCTCCGAGGGGCACTTGCGGCGCCTGCGCGCCGACGAGACGGGATAGGTGTGCCCGCCCCGCGGCCGATCCGTCGCCAAATCGGCCGCGGTGAAGGACATCGGTGAGCGCTTCGGCAGCGATGCGCTCCGCGCCCTCGGGCTCTAGCGGTCGGCTCTAGAAGTCCTCGTCCAGCGAGACCGAGCCGCCGACGGCCACCTGATAGGCGGTCACCCGGCGCTCGAAGAAGTTGGCGAGCTCCTGCACATCCTGCAAAGCCATGAACGGGAACGGGTTGCGCGAGCCGTAGCGGGCCGGCAGCCCGAGCCGGGCCAGGCGCTGATCGGCTACATACTGCAGGTATTCGCGCATGTCACCGGTTGTCATGCCGGGCAGCCCGGCGCCGCACAGGTCCTCGGCGAACGCGAGCTCCGTCTCGACCGCCTCTTCGAGCATCAGCGTGACCGCCTTGCCCATGTCCTCGTCGAACAGCGCGGGCTCCTCGGCCCGCACCACATCGACGACTGCGAACGCGAAATCCATGTGCATCGACTCGTCGCGGAACACCCAGTTGGTCCCGGTGGCCAAGCCGTCGAGCAGGCCGCGAGAGCGCAGCCAGTACACATAGGCAAAGGCCCCGTAGAAGAACAGGCCCTCGATGCACGCGGCGAAGCAGATCAGGTTGAGCAGGAATTTGCGCCGATCCTCCAAAGAGGACAGCTGCGGCAGGTCGAACACCGAGTCGATCCAGCGGAAGCAGAACTGCGCCTTGGCCGCGATCGACGGGATGTTCTCCACCGCGTCGAAAGCCTTGGCGCGCTCGGCATCGTCGGGCAGGTAGGTGTCCAAAAGCGTCAGATAGAACTGGACGTGGACGGCCTCCTCGAAAAGCTGCCGGCTGAGATAGAGCCTGGCCTCCGGGGCGTTGATGTGTCGGTACAGATTCAGCACCAGGTTGTTGGCCACGATCGTGTCGCCGGTGGCGAAGAAGGCGACCAGCCGGTTGACCAGGTGCCGCTCGCCCGGCGACAGCGTGGCCAGATCGGGCAGGTCGTTACCGAGGTCGACCTCCTCAACGGTCCACGTGTTGCGGATGGCCGCGCGATAGCGTTCGTAGAAGTCGGGGTAGCGCATGGGCCGGAGAGTGAGATCCAGCCCAGGGTCGAGCAAACTCATTGGCACGCCTCGCAAATCTCGGGGTTCTCGACATCCAGTTGGATGAGTGATGGTGCCACGGTGGTCTTCGCGATCGCGGTGGCGGGCCGCGAGCGCAGGTAATACGTCGTCTTCAGGCCCTTGCGCCAGGCATAGGCGTACATCGACGAGAGCTTGCCGATCTCGGGCGCGGCCATGAACAGGTTGAGCGACTGCGACTGGTCCACATAGGGCGCTCGCGCCGCGGCCAGGTCGATGAGTGCGCGCTGCGGCAGCTCCCATGCCGTGCGGAAGCGCGAGCGCAGCTCGGCCGGGATCTCCGCGATGCCCGCGATCGAGCCCTCGGCCCGCACGATGCGCTCCCGCAGCGACGCCGACCAGAGCCCGCGCGCCTTGAGCTCCTCCACCAGATATCTGTTGACCTGAAGGAACTCGCCCGACAGCGTCTCGCGCTTGAACACGTTGGCCACGGGCGGCTCGATGCACTCGGCGCACCCGGCGATCGAGGCGATCGTCGCGGTTGGAGCGATCGCGATGAGCAGCGAGTTGCGCAGCCCGGTGCGTGCGACCTTTTCGCGCAGCGCGGCCCACGCGTCGGGGCGGGTCGGTGCGGCGTCGGCCCAGTGGTCCAGGTGCAGCACGCCCTGCGCGGTGCGAGTGTCCGCATAGGACGGATGTGCGCTCCTCTCCGACGCCAGATCGGCGCTCGTGTCGTAGGCCGCGAGCGCGATCTCCTCCGCGATCCGGGTCGAAAGCGCAAGCGCCTCAGGCGAATCGAAGTCGAGCCCGAGCGCGAAGAACACGTCGGCGAGGCCCATCACGCCCAGCCCGATCGGCCGCCACTTGTTGTTGGCCCCGGCCGCCTGGCCCGTTGGATAGTAGGAAAGGTCGATCGTGCGGTCCAGCACGCGCACCGCCGTGCGCACGGTGTCGCGCAGGCCGGTCCAGTCGACGTTTTTGTCAACCACATGCGCGGCGAGGTTGATGGAGCCGAGATTGCACACGGCCGTCTCGTCGTCGCTGGTCACCTCAAGAATCTCGGTGCACAGGTTGGACAGGTGGATGGTGTTCTCCGGGCGGGCCGTCTGGTTGGACGTGCGGTTGGCCGCATCCTTGAACGTCATCCAGCCGTTTCCAGTTTGAGCGAGGGTACGCATCATGCGCCCATAAAGCTCGCGAGCGTTCACGGTCTTGACCGCCAAGCCCCGCGACTCGGCCGCGCGATAGGCGGAGTCGAACGCGTCGCCCCACAGGTCGACGAACTCCGGCACGTCCTTCGGGTCGAACAGCGACCACGTCGAGTCGGCCTCCACCCGGCGCATGAACTCGTCGGGCACCCAGTTGGCCAGGTGCAGGTTGTGCGTGCGGCGCGACTCCTCGCCCGTGCCGTCGCGCAGCTGCAGGAACTCGTCGATGTCGGCGTGCCAGGTCTCCAGGTACACGCAGGCCGCGCCCTTGCGTCTGCCGCCCTGGTTGACCGCCGCGACGCTCGCGTCGAGCGTGCGCAACCACGGCACGATCCCGTTGGACAGGCCGTTGGTGCCCCGGATCAGCGAGCCGCGGGAGCGGATGCGCGACCACGACACTCCAATCCCACCGGCGTATTTGGACAGTCGCGCGATCTGGGCGTACCGCTCGTAAATGGAGTCGAGCTCGTCGCGCGGCGAGTCGAGCAGGAAACAGCTCGACAGCTGGGGCCGGCGGGCGCCCGCGTTGAACAGCGTCGGCGACGACGGAAGGTAGGCCAGCCGGCTGAGCACGCGGTAAAGCTCGGCCACACCGGCCACGCTGCCGGGCAGGGTCACGCCGCTCGTGCCGGCGCTGCCCACCTCGCCCATGAGCCCGCACGCCACGCGCAGCAGGAAGTGCTGCGGCGTCTCAAGCACCTTTCTTGTCAGGGGATGTCTTAGGAGGTACCGGTCATAGACGGTCCGCAGGCCGAAGTACTCGAAGCGTCCGTCGGCGTCCGGGTCGATCAGGTCGTCCAGGGCACCGGAGTTCACCGCGACGAACCCGGCCAGGTCGTCGGCGAGGAGCCCGAGGTCGTGCCCGGCCCGGACCGCGTCGGCGAACGACACCACGCCCTGCGTCGCGGCCTCCTCGGCGATGTGCACGCTCAGCAGCCGCGCGGCGAGACGGCTGTATGACGGCTCCTCCACGACCATTGCCGCAGCGGTCTCGATCGCCCGCATCCGCAGGTCGGCCTCTGTCGCGCCGGGCCACACGCCACCGGCGAGCGCGCCCGGGTCGACGTCGGGCAGGTCCCTTGCGGCGTGCGCGATCGCGGCCTCGAGCGGGGCAGTGTCCGGCCCGGTCGGTGCTTCGATGGTGCTGGTCAAAGTGCGTCCCCCTACGGTTTAGGGGCGGAACGAGGGCACGGCAAAGCAGCGCCTCGAGCGCGCTGTCCACCGTGGACCGTCCCGCCGCGGCCTCACGTGAGCCAAGGTGCGTCGATCGTTGCGCAACACTTGGCGAATCCTCCGCAGACACTACATGTTGTGTCCGGTGATCGAAAGCGGCCCCATATCGTCCGGCGTGTCGCGTCAGATTCCGTCGATGGGGCCTAAAATGGACCGTCGATAAATGAACGCTCGGCACCTGCGATGCGATTGACAAGTTAGCACAGGCGTTCGATAAGCTTTCGTGGTGGAGTTGATAGAGCACTGGTGGCACGACGGCGCGCAGACGACCCCGAGACAGGAGGTCTTCATCCGCCACGACCCCGCGAGCGGGCGCTTCCAGGTGGAGCACCGCGTCGCCGCGAAGTCGACCACACGCGACTATGACACCGAGGCAGAGGCGCGCTACATCGCCGATGCCCTCCGCGCCGGCATCATCGGCTGGCGCAACCTCACCACCCGCTAACTCGGAAGTAGACCTGTTTTCCTCCCGGTGAGGTCCGCTTGGCAAAGGCGACAGGACCAACCCCACCATCCCCGTGCTTCGCCCCTTCCCGTCGATCATGAAATTGTGTCCATGCTCCACGGCGTGTCGTCACGCTAACCTCATGATCGACGGGCGCGGCGGCGGAGGGAAACCATTGACTTATCCAGGCATTGAGCCGTACGAGCACGGCATGCTCGACGTGGGCGACGGGCATCGCGTTTATTGGGAGGTGTGCGGCAACCCGCGCGGCAAGCCGGCCGTCGTGCTGCACGGCGGGCCCGGCTCGGGAGCCTCGCCATACTGGCGCCGGTTCTTCGACCCCGACGCCTATCGGGTCGTGCTGTTCGACCAGCGGGGCTGCGGGCGCAGCACGCCACACGCGAGCGAACCCGGCATCGATCTGTCCACCAACACCACACACCACCTGATCCGCGACATCGAACTGCTGCGCACGCATCACGGCATCGACCGATGGCTGGTGTTCGGTGGCTCGTGGGGTTCGACGCTGGGCCTGGCCTATGCGCAGGCGCATCCGGCGAGGGTGGGCGAGATCGTGTTGTTCAGCGTGGTCGGCACCAGCCGGCGCGAGGTGCGGTGGGTGACTCGCGACGTCGGGCGGCTGTTTCCCGAGCAGTGGCAACGGTTCCGCGATGGCGTGCCACTGTCCGAACGCGACGGTGACCTGGCGGCCGCCTACAGCCGACTGCTGCACGACCCCGATCCGACCGTGCGCGAGAAGGCCGCAATCGACTGGTGCACTTGGGAAGACGCGCATGTGGACATCCACGGCGAGGGCAAGACCGACCTGAGATATGCGGATCCGGTGTTCCGCATGGCTTTCGCGCGGCTGGTGACGCATTACTGGTCGCATGCGGCGTGGCTGGACGAGGGTCAGCTGCTGCGCGACGCGCACCGGCTGGCCGGCATCCCGGGCCTGCTGGTGCACGGGCGGCTTGACATCAGCAGCCCGCCCGAGTTCGCCTGGCACCTCGCGCAGGCTTGGCCTGACGCGCAATTGCATCTGATCGGCGGGGTCGGGCACGGCGTGGGCGGCCCGGCCGGGACCGAACTGCTGATCGCGGCCACCGACCGCTTCGCCCGGCAGCCAGGCGGGCACGATCGCTGACCGCCCCCGAGGGTTCGAACCACAGTGATGTCGCCGCCATCGCCGGGGACGATGTGTGCCGACGCCTGGCCGGGGGCCGCTAGCCTTCGCCCAGGATCGCCTTGAACCGCGTGTCGGCCAGGTCGAGCTGCTCGAAGATGTGCCGCTTCACGTCGTCGGCCAGCGGAGTGTCCGATCTGGACACCAGCTCGCGAAACACGGGCACCAGCGGGGCGTACTTCGTGGCGGCCTTGACCACCTTCGGGCCCGTGGTGTGGATCACGCCCACGCCGTTGTCGGTGAAGTCGGAAATCTTGATGACCCGGGCCCACGGCTCGTATTCGAGCGCCTCCTCGACGTGCGCCCGGTATTGCTCGTTGCGATCGCGATGCGGGTCCCAGTCGGGGTTGGTGACCGCGCCCACCAGCCGGGCCACCCGCGGCCCGAACCGCTCCGACAGCACGGTCAGCGCCTCCTCGGTGGGCGCCGGGCCGGTCTCGGGCCGGCCGGTCAGGCCCCACGGCTGGTCCTCGACCGCGTCGTGCAGCAGCGCGGCGATCAACACCTCGTCGTCGGTCACCTTGTAATAGATGAGGATGCGCAGCATCACCCGCAGCAGATGATTGAGGTACGGCTCGCGGACCCGCCGCTGCGCACGATGGAGGTGCGCGGCCAGGGCCAGCGCCTCGCGCAGGCGCCCCTGGCTCGCATCGGGCAGTTCCTTGATCTCCAGCTCGAACCGGTCACGTAACCCCTGCTCCCCATAGACCTCCGTGATCGCGTGCAACGGCATCGTCCGTAGAAATCTGGCCGCCTCCATGGCGTTGTTTATAGCGGACCTTGGCCGACTGCGCGGATGCGCTCCTGCGGGGTTCGACCGCGCCCGCGATGACTGATCGTCGTCCAAAGGCGACCATCAGGTTGGTCGATGCGAGACTTATGGGGAGACTGCGGGCGTGGCGGAGTGCATTTGGTCATAAAAGCGCCGACAGCTGTCGGACACGGTGTGTGGCGATGACGATGGGTTGGGCGGAGCGAGGTAAGTTTCGAAGTGTGGCAAGGACAGTGAAGATGGCTGACAGCGCGGACCCGGCCGGCGGAGTCGACGAGCCGGCCGGCCTGATCGTGCAGATCAATGGCTTGATGCCCGCACTCTCGCCCGCGGAGCAGCGGGTGGCCCGGATCGTGCTCGCCGACCCGGCCGAGGCGGCCCGGCGCACGATCACTGACCTTGCGGCGGCCGCGCAGACCTCCGAGGCGAGCGTCGTGCGCTTCTGCCGGTCGATCGGCCTGACCGGATACCCCCAATTGAGAATCAGGCTGGCGGCGGAGGCGGCGCGGCGGGTGGAGCCGGTCGATGCCCGGGTGGCCGGCGGGTCCATCCAGCCGGGGGCCGACCTGTCGCAGATCATCGCGACGGTGGCGTTCAACGACGCGCGGGCGGTGGAGGACACCGCTCAGCAGCTCGACGCCGAGGTCTGCGAGCAGATCGTGCACGCCCTGCTGAAGGCGTCCCGGATCGACGTGTTCGGCGCGGGCGCCAGCGGATTCGTGGCCGCGGATTTCCAAGCCAAACTTCATCGACTAGGGCGCGTGACCTACTACTGGCCGGACGTGCACGGCGCGATCGCCTCGGCGGCGCTGCTCGGGCCGGGCGATGTCGCGTTCGGCATCTCGCACACCGGCACGTCCCGCGACACGATCGAGGTCCTGACGCACGCCCGCAAAAACGGGGCGACCACCGTGGCGCTGACCAATTTCCCGAGGTCCACGATCAGCGAAGTGGCTGATCTTGTGGTGACCACCGCGGCACGCGAAACGACCTACCGGTCAGGCGCGCTGGCCAGCCGGTTGGCCCAGTTGACCGTTCTGGACTGTCTTTTCGTCGCGCTCGCGGCGCGCACCCGGGGGAAGGCTCAACGAGCGCTGGACGTTACAGCCGAGGCTATTCGGGGAAGAAACACCTCAGGCAAGAAGAAGACAACGGCGTCATAGCGCGCTTACGGCCACGTCGCCAAGCTATGGCGATGCAGCTCACATGCGATTAGTGACCTGCGTCGCTGTGCCCATGGCGCCCTGACTGGTGTCATAAAACGGGCATTTTGTAGCCCAGCTCATGCTCTAGATATCCGGTATCAGGAAGTTCACAGCTCTTCGTGACACCTTCAGGGGCAACGCGGAATCATCTCCGAGCGTCATCTGTTGTGCAGATGTCAGCACCGCAGGCCCCTGCGGCGATTACGGGGGAGGACCCGAACGTGGAGAACATGACCATGCTGCGCACGGACCAGGTGGCCGAGGAGCGCGACCTCGTCGGCGTGTACTTGCACGAGATCTCTCGTACCCCGTTGCTCGACGCTGCCCATGAGGTCGACCTCGCCAAGGCTATCGAGGCGGGCCTCTACGCCGAATACCTGCTCGAGGAGGAGAAGGTGCCGGCCGGGGTGTCCCGTCGTGAGCTGGAGGACCTGGTGAGCGAGGGTGAGCGGGCCAAAGACCTGTTCATCCGGGCAAACCTGCGCCTCGTGGTGTCGATCGCCCGCCGCTACGTGCGGTCGGGCATGCCGATGCTCGATCTGATCCAGGAGGGCAACACGGGTCTGGTCCGGGCGGTGGAAAAGTTCGACTATGTCAAGGGCTTCAAGTTCTCAACATATGCGACATGGTGGATCCGTCAGGCGATCAGCCGGGCCATCGCTCAGCAGGAGCGGACCGTGCGTCTGCCCGTCCACCTGGTCGAAGACGTCAACCGCATGCGCAACGTCGCCCGGCAGCTCACCCGTGAGCTGGGCGCCGAGCCGGAGCCCGAGCAGATCGCGGTCGCCCTGGGCGTCCCGCTGGAGCGGGTCACCGAGCTGATCCGCTGGTCGCAGGACACCGTCTCGCTCGACACCCCGGTGGGCGACGACGGCGACACCCAGCTGGGCGATCTGGTCGCCGACAGCGACACTCCCAGCCCTGAGGAGATCGTGCTGTCTGCGCTGGAGCGCCAGCGCATCGAGGGCCTGCTCAACCACCTCGACGACCGGTCGGCCGGCATCATGCGGGCCCGCTACGGTCTCGAGGACGGGCGGGAGCACTCGCTCACCGAGGTCGCCTCGCGGTTCTCGCTCTCCCGCGAGCGCATCCGCCAGCTGGAGATCCAGGCGCTGGGCCGGCTGCGCGAGCTCGCCCGAGCCGAGGGCCTTCAGGCCGCCTGACAGCAACGGCGTAGCGAGTCCAGGGCCTTCAGGCGGGCCTGACACCACAACGGCGAAGCCCGAGCCGGGGGCTCCGGGCCGAACCCAAAAACACTGACCAACGTGCGTGGCAGAATCGCCGCCTCCGATATCGGAGGCGGCGATTCTGTTTCTAGGGTGGAACCATGTCGTTTACCGAGGAAGAGGTCGAGTATCTGCGCTCGCAGATGACCGCGCGGCTCGCCACGGTCGCGCCCGACGGCCAGCCTGATGTGGTCCCGGTCGCGCTCGAATTTGACGGTACGCACTTCTGGGTCGGCGGGCCGGGTGAGTCTTTCCTGGGCACGCGCAAGGTGCGCAACGTGGCGGCGGGCAGCCGAAACGTCGCGTTGGTGGTCGACGACATGGTGTCGTTTGACCCGTTCATCGTGCGGGGCATCCGCGTCTACGGCATCGCCGATCCGCCCGTCGAGCGGGTGGGCATGATCGGGCCTGGGCTGTACATGCGCATCACGCCAACGGTTTCCTGGAGTTGGAACATGGCCGGCGAGCCGGTCGGCGAAGTGTGGTATCCGTCGCGCCGAGCCGTGCACACCTAGCCGACGCGGCCGTAGCCGTACGGCGTCATCATGTCCACACTGGACAGTTTGACGGACTCGCCGAACGTCGGCGCGTGGATCACCTGGCCGTCGCCCACGTACAGCGCGACGTGGCCCAGGCCCGAGTAGAACACCAGATCACCGGGCTGGAGATCGGCACGGCTGATCCGGGTCGTCTGCTCCCACTGGGTGACGGTGTAGTGGGCAAGGCTCACGCCCGCCGCGGCCCACGCGGCCTTGGTCAGGCCCGAGCAGTCGTAGCCGTCCGGCCCGTCGGCGGCCCAGACATAGGGCGTGCCGATCGCGTTGTAGGCGAACGCGACCACGGCGCCGGCCTGGCCCGAGATCTGCGGGATCTTGCCCGTATAGGCGCCGGTCCGGTTGGTGGTCGTGCCGCGCGCCCGCAGCTTGAGCTGGTTGAGCTGGTCGAGCTCGGCCTCGATGCCCTTGCGCTGGTTGTCCAGGAGCTGCGCGCGGGCCTGCTCGTCGGCCCGCCGCTGTTCGAGCGCCTTGCGTGCGGTCTCGTGCTTGGCCGCGGTCTCGCGCGCCGCGTTGATCTGCTCCTGCTGGGCGTGCGCCAGCTGGCTGAGCGTGCCGAGGCGTTCCAGCGCCGCCCGGCCGTCGTTGCCGCCGAGCAGTGCGCTGAGCCCGTTGATGCCGCCGGTCTGGTACGCCGTTTGGGCGATGTCGCCGACGCGTTCCTGGGCCTGCGCCGCCCGCTGTTCCAAAGTGGGCAGTGCACTCTGCAAATTGGTGATTTCGGCCTGGGTCGCCGCCAGCTGCTCGTTGAGCTTGTTGTACTGCTCGACCACGAGTTCGAGATCGTGGGACTTTTCCGAGATCTGCTGCTCCAGCTCGGCGACCGTCGGTTCGGCATGTGCGGCTGTGGTGCTCACGAGGATGCCGATGCACAGCGCTCCGGCCGGGATCAGGCTACGCAGAGTAGCGCGCAGCCGAGGGATGCCGCGATGTCGCACAGGGGTGAGCCCTTCCTCAGGCCAACCGGCGCGAGGCCTGTTGGCGCTGGTCCGGTGCTATCCGGGGGAGACAGCGGGGGGACCGGGCCAGTGCTGCCACCCTAACCAGGTGGACCTTGTGGGCCAAGCCATCAAAGGGCGGAATAACCAGGTACCAGATGAAATGGGAAAAAGATTCTGTCACCGAGAGCAACGAAATCGGTTTTGAGGGGTTGAAGGAATGTGCCAACCTGACAGGTGTCGGACTGCCTTCTTCACAATGACGTCTGTCTAGGTCACACTGAGGGGCGCACGCTCTCGGCATGTGCCAGAAGCCGGCACCTAGGTGCCACTAGGTGCCGGCAACCAGCTTTCGAGTTCCAAACGCTTCTTCAAGTGCGGAGAGAGTTCATGGAGCGTGACAGAGAACAGATAGTGGTGACCATCCGGCCGGGGCTGCAGATCACGCAGACCTGCTTCCGCGTGGGCGCCCGTCACTTCGAGCTGGCCAATCTGCACAACCTGCACGTCCGCCAGTCGGCGCACGATCCGCTGACCCGCAACGCCGCCATCATCGCCGGCGGCGTGACCCTCGGCCTGCTCGTGCTGGGCCGGTTCATGCACCCGGCCGGCGTGATCGCGGGCGGGGTCGTGCTGGCCGGCCTGTTCATGGTCGTCGGAGCGAGCGCACGCACCCGGCCGCGGCGCCAGGAGCTGTGGGCCGTCTACTACGGCCACGAGTTGCCGATCTTCGTCAGCGACGACAACTGGCTGTTCGGCGCGGTCGAGCGGCAGGTCCGCCGGTCGATGACCGAGGTGCACAACGGGCGCCGCTACGTCACGCCGACAGCGCGGATGGAATCGCTGGTGCCGCACCCGTCGCAGATGCATCCGTCGAATATGAACATTGCCATATAGCTGATCAGTTGTACCGGTCGGCGAAGTCCGCGATATAGGCAAGCGAGTCGGCGGGAGACAGGGCCGCCGAGCACAGCCGCTCAAAAACCTGCCGATGCCGGGTGATGCCATCGGCCCGATCGAGCACATAGGACGGAGCAACGGCATTTTCCAGGTAGACCGCGTCGGCGTCGGACTGATCCGGGAATTCCAGCACGATGAAGGGCCCGCTTACGGTGCTCACTCCGGCGATGAAGGGCAGGATCCGCAGTTGGATGCGCGGCGATGTGCCCAACGCCAAGACGTGGAGCAGCTGCTCCCGCATCGTCGCGGGATCACCGAAGACCCGGTGCAACACGGACTCGTCGAGCACGGCATCGATCAGCGGGGCGTCCGGCCGGTTGAGCAGGTTGCGCTGGCGTTCGAAGCGCAGCCGCTTGATGATCTGCCACTGGTCCTCGGGCATGTCCTCGGGCGCCGTGGTCCGGATGACCGCAGAGGCATAGGTGTCGGTCTGCATGATGCCCGGGATCACCATGGGCTGCCAGAAATACAGCGCGCTCGCCTGCATCTCCAGCCCAAGGTAAGCCGTGAACGCGGCCGGGAAGTGCTCCTTGTAGGGTGCGAGCCAGTCACGCTGCCGGGCCACGCGGGCGAGGGCGAGCAGCGAGTTGACGTCAGTGGGGTTGGTGACGTTGTAGAGCTGCAGGGTGGCGCGAAGGTCGGTCGACGAGATGCCGACCGTTCCTGCCTCGATGCGGATCACTTTGGACAGCGACCACTCGAGCAACTCCGCCGCCTGCTCTTGGGTTAACCCGGCCTTCTCGCGGGCGGCTCGCAAGGCGATCCGGAGACGCCGCCTGGCGACGGTCGGCCCTTTCGCCTGGGTGGACATGGCTCCTCTTAAGTTGACACGCGATCATCAAACCCCCAGCTGGAGGTTTGCCCCACGTCTGATGCGTAGTGTACAACAGGGCGTTGTCCCGATCCGATCTACTAGATCAAGTACACATTGGAGCGCGCATGACAGGTCGAGTCACCAAGTCATGGCACAAGAGCACGCGGTGCGGCGAGTCGACGCACTGCGTCGAAGTCGCCAGCTATGACGATCACGTGGGGTTGCGTAACTCGAACCGTCCACAAGAGACGCTAACGCTCTCGATCGAAGCGTTCCGCGACCTGGTCGACCGCATCAAACGCGGCGAACTGGATGGCTGAGAGCTTTTCAGATTCACTCTTGTAACACCCGTGTTGCCTCATGGCACGCTACAAGCATGACTGAGAGCGCAAGCACGCGAACCTGGCACGGTGCGTGTGAGGCCGGGGAGTGCGTCGAGGTGAGCATCACTGCGGACGAGGTTCTCGTCCGCAGTTCACGAAGCCCCGACGGCCCGATACTCGCCTTCACTCACGATGAGTGGCGTGTGTTTTGCGGTGCCGTGCGGCAGGGTGAGTTGTCGGTGTAAGCCCAAGCAGCCTGGAGCCGGATAGATCGCGCTCGCAGCTGCCGCAGGGTTCGACCTCACTCCAGCCCGATCGTCGGCCTGTCCTCGCGGGCCTGATCGGGCTCCCCGTGCTGCGCCTTGTGCTCTCGCCCGCGAGACTCGGCCCGTCGGCACTCGTCGTCAAGGATTTCGTGAAAACGCCTGCGGTGAGCCGTCGGGTGGCCCGCTGACCACGATGGTCCGCGTTCGGCCCACCAACTTCGCACTACGTCCAGCTCAAAGAGGGGACGCAGTTCCAAACGCACGCTCTCCTCGCTCGCGGCGCCAAGGTCCCACCACATCGCCTGGTGGCCGATGGTGAGGTTGGCGTAGAGCCTGACGCGCTGTTCGGAACCGCTCAACATCGGCAGCAGGTCCGGGTGCTCCAGTGCAAACTTGAGGAGTTCAAACGTGCGCTCCCGCAGCGCGATCGTCTGTGCCAGGCGGAGTTGCCGCCACTGCAGGAAGATGGAGATGGCTATACCCCCGAGTGCGAGCGCGGAAATCACCGCTGCCACTCCGCCGTAAGCCTGTCCGACGTTGGAAAGGTCGATCCACGTGACCGAGGGGTGAAGCACGGCGATCAGGATCGGTGCCAACAGCGTGATGACGAGGGCGGCAAGGACGCCGGTCCACGCGGCCGCCATCCGCACCACGCGCCAATGGTCACCCGGCATCGACGGTGGGGACATCGCCTAGCCGACCAAGCGCCACATGTGCAGGGACGCCTCGCGGGCACTGGGTCGGGAAGACGGGTTCTTTGCCAGGCATGCCCGGCACAGCTCGGCCACGGCCGGGGGCAGGCCGGGCAACACCGGCACGGGGCCCAGCGAGCGCGGGGACCGGCGGCGGCCGGTGAGCATCTCGAGCAACAGCGTGCCGAGGGCGTAGACGTCCTCGGCGGGTCTCGTCTGGCAGCCGATCACCTCGGCCAGCCCGAAGTCGACGACCTTGGCCCCGGCCGGGGTGAGCATCACGTTGGCCGGGCTCAGATCGCGGTGCACGACCCCGCGCCGGTGCGCCACGGCGAGCACGTCGGCCGCCGTGCCCGCCACGCGCAGCGCGCGGCGCCAGGGCAGCGGGCCGTGGATCAGTGTGCGGGTGAGGTTGTGCCCGCCGAGCAACTCCAGCGCGAGGTAACCCACCTGATCGCCGCGCGGCGTGCGGGCCCGGCCGACATCGAAAATCTTCGGCACGTGCGGGTGGCGCAGCAGCCGCGTCATGGCCGCCTCGTGCTGCACCAGATCGGCGTAGAGATCATCGACGACTTTAATTGCCAGTGTGCGGCCCTCTTGTGCGTCGGTCGCTCTGTAGACCGTCGAAACCCCGCCCCTGGCAAGCGGTTTGGTCACCACGTATCGACCGGCGAGCGTCGTGCCGATCAGAAGTTCCACGGCACGTGATTCTTCCGCAACGGAGGGCAAGACGCCATGGCGGTGAGATTAAATTCCGCTGATGTAGGAGACGTATTCGAGCTTTTCGGGATTGGTGATCAGGTACACCGCCGCGATCCGGTTGTCGTCGGCGATGTCGAAGGATATGACCGTGATGGGGCGCCCGTCGGTGGAGGCGAGCATGGCCGGGGCTCCGTTGATGTCGGTGACGGTGAGGTCGATCGGGCCGCCGGGGGCGCCGATTGAGGTGAGGAAGGCCAGGTCGGCGTTGTCGGTCCGCTCCAGCAGATCGTCGCCGACCGGCTCCGGCAGCCACGGCCCGGCATAGGTCTCCCGCTGCGCCTTGAGCCGGCGCAGCCGGTCGATGGCCAGCCGGCTGACGGTGGTGATGAGAAATCCTCGCGCCTCGCCGACCGTGCCGTGGTCCACTTTGGACCAGCGCAGCCAGGCCTCCTGCACCACGTCTTCGGCGTCGGCCGCGCTGCCCGGGATGCGGTATGCCACACCGAACATCAGGCCCCGGTGGGCCGTGAACACCTCCACTGGACCCGACATGATCATTATCCTAATAGGCGGCGCAGCAGGCGCACGGCTTCGACCAGGCGCGCCTCGGGTTCGCGGGCGAAGCACAGGACCAGCCCGCCGGGGCCCGGCTCGACCCGCATGGGCGTCACCGCGAGCACGCCGACACCGCTGTCCCAGGCGCGCTCGGCGAGCTCCACATCGGACTCGACCGGCACGCACAGGTGCAGCCCGGCGGAGATGCCCAGCGGCTTCAACGATGGTGGAAGCGCTTGCACCATAGCGTCGCGGCGGCGGCGATAGATACGCCGGACCCGCCTGAGGTGGCGGTCGTAGCCGCCGTCGGCGATGAACCTTGCCAGCACGTGCTGTTCGATGACGGGCGAGCCCAGGTCGAGCATGCGGCGCTCCTCGCGCACGGCGCGCGCCAGCCAGGGCGGCGCGACCAGCCAGCCCAGCCGCACCGCGGGCGATAGCGACTTGCTGACCGACCCGGTGAGCACGACCCGCTCGGGCACGAGGGCCCGCATCGACCCGACCGACTCGCGGTCGAACCGGAACTCGGCGTCGTAGTCGTCCTCGATCACGATCCCGCCCGTGCGCTCGGACCACGCGAGCAACTCGTGCCGGCGTTGCGGCGAGAGCACATATCCCAGCGGATATTGGTGCGCGGGCGTGAGGATGACGGCCGTGGCCCCGGCGGGCAGCGCCGCGGCGATGAGCCCGTGCTCATCCACCGGCACGGGGACGACGGTCGCGCCGGCCGACTCCAGCAGCATGCGGTATTCGACCCCGCTGGGGTCCTCGACCGCGACCACCGCCCGGCCCCGCTTGGCCAGGGCCCGCATGAGCAGGCTCTGCGCCATCGCCACACCGCCGGTCACCACGAGGTTTTCGGGGCTGGCCTGCGCGGCGCGCACCCGGTTGAGATAGCCCGCGAGCTCCTGCCGGGCGGCGAGGGCCCCGGCCGGGTCGGGATAGCGAAGTTGGTCGTGCGCAAGAGTGAGCATCGTTTGCCGGTACCGGGAAAGCCATTGGGTTCTTGGAAAGAGCTTCAAGTCGGGGGTACCGGGCCGAAGCTCATAGTCGGCAAGCGCCCCTCCGCCAGGCATGCCTTCCTCGGCCCGCGCCGCCGACGCGTCGGCCGCGACGATCGTGCCGGAGCCCACCTGCGCGCTCAGGAACCCCTCGGCGGTCAGCTGTTCGTAGGCTTCGACCACGACCCCGCGGGAGACGCCGAGGTCCGCCGCGAGCTGGCGGCTGGCGGGCAGGCGCGTGCCCGCGGCGAGCCGTCCCCGGCGGATCGCCTCGCGCAGGCCGGATGCGACCTGCGCGGCGACCGCACCCGCCGACCGGTCGATCTCCAAGTGAAGGTCCACGAATTGGTCCGCTCTTTTGCGCGCTGATTGG
>NZ_QJUG01000009.1 GCF_003426775.1 Allorhizocola rhizosphaerae
GGCGGCGCGCGACTCGCCCGCGCCACCGGGCAGCGGCTTCGTGTCGCCGAGCGCGTCGGACAGCCACTGCAGGGCGCGGCGGCGGGCCGGCTCGTCCAGGGGAGCGAGCGCCTGGTAGGCGGTTTCGAAGGCGGAAAGTTCGGTCAGGGCCATGGCAACAGTCCTCAAATTAATGAATCGTGATTCACGTTCACATTCATGCTAACCGTAATTGATCGTAAACTGTCAACCGCGACTCAACAATCTGCGATTCGAGAATATCTGTAGAGTGTGATTCTGGTCGATGCAATCGCCGCTGCCAAACCGGGGCAGAAAAATCGCTTGAGCGGCTGATTCGTGCCATCCCAGGGTGTGCCCGTGCTGTGTTGATGAGCCAACCGAAGCCGCGCCCGGCGCCCCTGCCGCCCCGCGCGATCCGCCCGCTTTGGCCGGATGTCTAGGTGCGGGCGGCCTCCACCTTCCAGGGAGCTCCGCGCTCCGCAAGTCCGCGGCGCGCGCATTATCCGCGATATTGCTGTCGCGTCGGCACGCGGCGGGTGTTCCAATGGCCCGGTGGATGCGGCGGAGATTGCCCGGCGGTTCGCGCTCGGCAAAGGCGCACGGCTGTCGGACGGTCCCGTCGCGCGGGGCAGGCAGGGCGAGGTGTGGCGGCTGGACACCGCGGACGGTTCGTTCGCGGTGAAGGTCCCGTTCCATCGGTCCACTGAGGACAATGTGGCCGCGTCGACCGCGTTCCACGAGGCGGCGTATGCGGCGGGAGTGCCAACGCCCCAGGTGCGGCGCGCGATTGACGGGCGCGTTTTCGCCCAAGGTGTGCGCGTGTACGAATGGGTCGACCTGCTGCCGCCGACCACCGAGCTGGATCCCGCGATGCTCGGGCAGATCGTGGCCACCATGCATCGGGTGCCGTTGGACGAGTCGGGCCCGGTGCACTCGTGGTACACCGAGCCGGTCGGCGCGGCGCGTTGGGACGAGCTGGTCGGGCTGCTGCGCGAGCACGGTGCGCCGTTCGCCGAGCGGCTGGCCGCGCTGCGTGACGAGCTCGTCGCGCTGGAGTCGTGGCTCGAACCGCCGCGAAACACACGCACGTGCCACCGCGACCTGTGGGCAGACAATGTGCTCCCGACCGCGGGCGGCGGCGTGTGCGTCATCGACTGGGAGAACAGCGGCCCGTGTGACCCGAGCCACGAGCTGGCATGCGTGCTGTTCGAGTTCGGGCGCACCGACCCGGGCCGGGCTAGCGCACTGGTCGACGCGTATCAACAGGCTGGTGGACCGGCCGCGGTGGACAGCCGCGCCCACTTCACGATGCTCATCGCCCAACTCGGACACATCACCGAGATGGCCGCGTCGGATTGGCTGGAGCCCAACGTGCGCTCGCCACACCGCGCCGACGCGGCGGCGTGGATCGGTGAGGTGCTCGCCGAGCCGCACACCCGCGAGGTGTTGGATGCGCTGCTCAAGGTAGTGCGAGGCCACGACTAGCCATAGTAGGCGATGCATGGTAAGAATTTTCCAGGTACCCCCCAAGACCTGAAAAATTCTCCCGCCCGGAGGTCTGGATGAGAACCCTCCTCGCACTGATGCTGGCCGCGACCGCCATCGCGCCCATCCCGTCGGCCACACAAGTCACCGCGGCACCCGCCATCCAGGCCGCGCTCCCGCCCCAGCCCGGCACGTTTGTCGGCAGGGGATTCGACACGTGCACGGCACCCTCGCAATCGGCGATGAACGCGTGGCGTAACAGCTCGCCCTATCGCGCGATCGGCATCTACATCAGCGGGGCCAGCCGGTCGTGCTCGCAGCCCAACCTGACCGCGACGTGGGTGGCCAATCAGGTCAACAACGGGTGGCGGCTCATCCCCATCGAGCTGGACAAACAAGCGCCGTGCGGCACACGCCAGCCGAAAATGTCCAGCAATCCGACCACGGCTCGGTCTGAGGGCGCGGCCAGAGCGACCAGCGCGGTCAACGCCGCCCGCGCGCTCGGCATCCCGGCGGGCAGCACCCTCTACAACGACATCGAGCACTATCCGTCCAACGCGTCGTGCAAGGCGGCGGTCATGTCCTATCTGTCGGGCTGGACGCTGCGGCTGCACGAGCTCGGCTATCTGTCCGGGATGTACTCCAGCGGATCGTCCGGCATCACGGACGTGTGCAGCGAATACCACAACCCGGCCTACACCCGGCTGGACCACCTGTGGATCGCGTGGTGGAACGGCGTGGCCGACACCGACGCCGGACAGTACTGCCCGGACGAGTACTACGCCAACCACCAACGGCTGCACCAGTACGCGGGCGAGGTCTACGAGACGTGGGGCGGCGTGAGACTCCACATCGACCGCAACTATCTCGATGTCGCGCCCGTGACATCGGAACCGCCCGGTGGCGGCTGGAGCGTCATCGTGGACAACACCGACAGCGGGCGGTTCACGGCCAGTGCCAGCTGGGGCTCGTCAACGTTTTCGAGCCAGCGCTACGGCACCGACTATCGCTTCGCCGATCCCGTCTCGGCGAGCGACGCCGCCTGGTACAAGGTGAACATCCCCGAGACGGCTTCCTATGAGATTTCCATTTGGTACCCGGCCAACTCCGGCTACAACGATTCGACCCCGTTTGTCATCGCGACCACGACCGGCACCCAGTCGGTCAGGGTCAACCAGCGCATCGGCGGCGGCGCGTGGATGTCGATCGGCGTGTTCACGCTCGCGGCGGGCGACGGCGACAAGGTGGGCGTGAGCCGATGGACCACGGGCACCGGCTACGTCATCGCCGATGCCATCCGCGTTACGCGAGTTTGACCGGGCAGAGCAGCAGGCAAAATCACGGCTTCCCCTGAACGGAGTTTTCACCGGGGCGCGTTGTCGAAGGGTTGACTCTGTTCGGGCGAGGCCGTGCGCTTGCGCGGGTGAGGCTGAAGGCTTCGCGAAGCGTTCAACCCTGACCCGCTGCGGGAATTGTCGAAGGGCTGACGCTGTGCGGGCGAAGCCGTGCGCTTGCGCGGGTGAGGTTGAAGCCTTCGCGAAGCGTTCAACCTCACCCGCTGCGGGAATTATTGAAGCTGCCCCTCGTATTCGCCCTTGCCGTCGATGAGGTGGATGCGCCCGTCGGGGTAGAGGGAAAACTCGAAATCGTCATAGCTGAGCTCGACGGCGAAACCGTCCAAAGTGGACCCGTCGAGCTTGGCCTGTGAGGCTTCGCCGGAGTGCGACACCACGCGCAGCCGACCCGTGCCGCCCTCGGGCAGCTTGAGCTGGCGGCCGGTGCGGATCAGGCGCAGCTCGCCGTCGCCCGTGGCCAGCTGGCGCATTTCGAGCAGCGGGGTGTATGCCTCGTAGACCGTGCGCTGCTGCCGGCCCTTGTCCCACTCCAGCACGATGTCGAAGGCCGGCCGGTATTTGTTGATGCGGGCGTAGCCGCTCGCCAGCGCAAGGCCGGTCGCGACCGCGAATTCCGGTGAGGCGTGGGCCAGTTCGATGCGCGTGCTCGGCGGGAACAGCTGGGCCAGGCGCTCGGTCACGTAAGGGATCTGGCTCATGCCACCGGACAGGACGACGACATCGACCTGTGCGGCGAGCTCGTCGATCGACACGCTCACGATGTCTTCGACCTCGGTGGCGTTGGGCAGTGCCGCGATGCGCAGGGCCGTCTCTACATACTGCTCGGCACGGTCCATCTGCGCCGCGAAAACCTCGTTGAGCTGCTCGCGGCTGTACGGGATCGACGCCACGCCGAACTCGCGTCGCGGCAGTTTCACGTCGACCTCGGCCACGCTGCTCAGGCTGATCTTCACGTCGGGTGCGGCGTGTTGCAGGCGCTGGCGCGCACGCTTGGGCCGCTCCAGCATGCGCACATCGATGCCGCTCGCGGCCAGCCGGTATTCCAAGTCCTCGGCGACCACCCGGTCGAGCGCGTTGCCCGCCTCGGCCACGCCCAGCGCGGCGAGCACGGAAACATCCTGCTTGCCTTGGCCTTGCACCTCCAGCACCGCGATGTCGAGCGTCCCGCCACCCATGTCGAACACCAGCACGCGCACGGGCGCCTTGGGGCCCTTTTGGTTTGACAGCCACGCGATGCCGGCCGCAACCGGTTCGTCGACCAGATTGGCGAGGGTCACGTCGAGGCCCGCGCGGCGGGCAAGCTCATGCAGCCGGCGCCGCTGCGGGCCGTCCCACATCGCCGGGCAGCCCAGCGTCGGGGGATTGGCCGTCATGTCGACGCCCTTGGCCGAGGCGCGCCGCACCGTCTCGCGCAGCATCTCGACCATGAGGTCGTCGGCGCGCACGTCCTTGGTACCGGTCGGCGTGTCCAGCTGCACGAAGGCGCGATTCTCCGTGATGCACCGCTTGATCGAGCGCACCAGCTGGGCATCGTCCACATAGAGCGCCTGCTCGCCGACCAGGATCGCGCCATCGTCGGCATAGCCGACCAGGGAGGGCATCCACGCAAAGGTCTCGCCAATGGGTACCACGCCGCGCTGCGAAGCGACGAAAATGGTCGAGGTACCGAAATCCAATCCGCTTCCGCTTCTCAAAGGTCACCTATTCCTCGACGACTGCCTTGCCCAGCAGCACATCCTCGCTGCCGCGCCTCCAGATATACCCGGGCCGCACAACAATTACCGATGCCCCGTCGCGAATCCGGCCCCCGATGGGCTGGTGTTTCCTTCGGTCGAACCTGGTCGCTTCACCCGCTCGGCCGATCGGATCCAGCCCGCTGCGCTTCACCCACGCCCGCACCTGGCGCATCATCACCGGCGGGTCGGTCTCGTTGGCCAGCAGCTCCTCGACCTCGCTCGCGAGCTCGGCCAGCAGCCGCACCCGGTCGATCTCCGCCTGCCGCTGCCTGGCCTCCTGCTCACTGTCGTTATTAGACGGTACCGCCAAAGCCTCCCGGATGACCTCGGCGAGCGCGGTGCGTCGCGGCCCGGCCAGCCCATCCTTGACCAGCAGCTCAAGGGCTTCGGCCGGGGACACGTCGGGCACCTGCGGCCCGGTCCAACGGTAGCGACTGCCCTCGATCGCGACGTGTTCGTGGGCTTTTACCAGCTTTTGCACGATGGGCCATGCTTTTTCGGCGCTGCCCTTGCTCATCCCGCCGGACCGCAGGCCCTCCCTGATCTCGGCCGGGGACAGCGCCTTGCCCGCATGCTGAAGCACCCGCAGCACGCGATCGAGCAGCGCGTCGGCAGACATGTCCGGGCCAGTCACGACCAGCACTGTAATGCTTGCGCCCCGAACCGCCGTAGCCAAGGTCCGGCATTGCCCACTCGACTGCCGCCGTATTCATGTGAGCCACTGGACGATGTGCGAACACTTACCGCAGCTATCACGTTGGCTCTGCTGGGCATCCCCGCTGCGACTCCCGCTCATGCCGCGCAGCAGCAGGTGACATGCATCATCAACAAGGTCATCAGATGGGACTCGCCGCTGAAAACGTCGAGCAGCAGGTCACCTTCCGCACCGCGGGCCAGCTCACCGGATGCATTGGCGGGCTGTCGGCCACGGCCACCTATGCGAAGACGGGCACCTACACGAGCGCCACGTGCACCACGGTCCTGCGGGGCGGCACCGGGATACGAGTGTGGGACTGGACCGCGCCGGGTGTGGAATCCAGCCATTTCGCCTACCTTGTCACGGGCGGCCGGGTCGACGGCAACATCGTGGCGGTGGCCACGGGTCCGATCATCGCCGGGGCCTACATCGACTCGGCGGTCCGGTCGGCAGCGTCCGCGCCGGAGCCCGATCCGCTCGCGTGCGCGGGCGACGGCGCGGAGCGCGTGATCGTGGCGGGCGCCCTCACCACCGGCGTCTAAACCTGGCGGGCCACACCCGGCGACTGTCCACAATAGATCTTTCCGGCGGAACGCACATCCAAAGAGAGTGTCAAACAACATTGTCGTGGATGGATATTGACAGTGGACGCTATCTCTCGATAGCGTTGAGCCCAACATCCAACGGGGAAACATGGGGGTTACATGTTCCAATCCAAGGTGCGCAGACTCAGCATGTCGCTCGTCTGCCTCGTCACATCCGTGTTCGCGTTCGCCGGAGTGGCCTCGGCCGCGCCGGACGACACCAAACCGGCTCGTCCGAAGGCGCGCGAAGGATCGATCGGCACGCTGTCCTTCGGACCCGTGGTGATCTGGAACGCCACCACTGGAAAATGTGTCGACATTCCGGGTTACGGCAACGGGACGGTGAACGGTCCGGTCAACCAGTACACGTGCGACAACAGCACCGCCGACAACCAGCGGTTCATCTTCGATGACCTGGGCATCGGTGATGGCTTCTACAACATCCGCAACGAAAAGGACGGCCTGTGCCTGGACGTGCCCAACTACGGTTCCGTGGGTTCCGGCACTCTCGTCAGCGAATACCACTGCGACTACAGCACCGCCGACAACCAATTGTACTATCTGGAGGTGCG
This sequence comes from Allorhizocola rhizosphaerae, assembly GCF_003426775.1. GTDB lineage: Bacteria > Actinomycetota > Actinomycetes > Mycobacteriales > Micromonosporaceae > Allorhizocola > Allorhizocola rhizosphaerae. The sequence continues at coordinate 6,430 of NZ_QJUG01000009.1, forward strand.
GCCGAGCGGCTACTACTGGATCCGCAACGTTGCCAGCGACGGGGACCTCTGCCTTGATGTTGCAGGATTCGGGACCGGGGGCAACGACGCCCGGCTCACGCTCTACACCTGCAGCGACACCGACGACCATCTCTGGCTGCCCTACTAGCACTGGCATGGGGCGGTCGGCGTCCAACCGGGCGAACCCCCGGGGCGTCGGCCGCTCAAACCGGCCTGCGGCCCCACTGATCGTTGTGGCTTATCAGAGATTTCCATGGCCGGGCTACCGATGACTACGATCTGCCTGTAGCTTAGGCTCCGGCCGAACGGCGATGCGATTCTGCGGCACGTTCAGGAGTTGTAGCGGGGGTTGTCGCCGTACTTCAGGAAGCCGTATGAAGCTTCCTGCCCAGTGTCGGTGCCCGTTGTCGCCTCGGCGAGCGCGTCGTCGAGCCATCGCCGGTAGAGCGTCATGAAGTCGACTTCGAGGCAGTACAGCCCGGTGCTGTCGTCGCTGCTGTCGAGCCACACCGTGCCGCGCCGGGGGCCGCGCACGACGAGCGAGAACCAGGCCCCGCAACCATAGTCCACAATGGGCAGACGGCCGTGCAGCCATGGCACGTCGGAGTACTTTTGCGACAGCTCACCGAAGCGGGCCTCATATGAGGGGTCCGACTCGAGTCGTGCCAGGTGTTCATCCCAGTCATCCGGCTGGCCGATCAGCTCGCCGAAGTCCACATCGGACTCCAGCGGGCAGTCGTGGCCGAGCGAGTCCAGCGAGCCGAGCGCGGTTTCGAGCCGGGACAGCGCCGCGCCCAGCGGGAGCACCCCGTAGTACGGGCCCGCGCCGCCGTCGCCGACCTCCGTCACGAACCAGCGATACTCCTCGGGCAACCGCGCGCCGATGGCCTGCTCCGCCCGCGCGAGCGTCGCCGCGTCCACCGGGGGATTGAGCTCGTACCCGTGCCGGAACGCGGCGAACACCTCGCGCCCCGGATCCGCCGCAGCGATCCGTGCCAGCATCTCCCGCACCACACCCGCGATGCTACGTGTCCCAATCCTCCGAGCTGCCGAGGGCACGTTCGCACCGCGCGATCCCATCCAGCGCCGCCAACCGGTCGACCCGCGCGTCACCGAGAGCCGCGCGGTAGTCGGCCAGGGCGAGCTCGTACTCCTGCTCCCGCTCATAGTCCTGCCCTCGCCGGCACATGACCTCGGGATCCATCGCGCCTCCGTGGTGTGTGCGGCCCACGGGGAATGGCCGCACACATGACAAGTCTGAATGTCTGAAAGGACGGCACGCCAAGCCTTTCAGTCGTGGCTTAAACGGCACGCCCTTTGCGAAGCTGACGCCATGGCCTGGCGGATCCACTTCACTGCCGACGACCTGGCCCGCACCCGCGTCGCGCCCACGCTCGGCCCGCTGGCCGAGACACTGCTGGGCTTCTCGCTGCTGCGCGCCCGCGACAAGCCGCCCGTCGCCCTGGCCGGCTGGCAGGCTGACGCGCGACAGCGCCTGTCCCCGGCGATGCGCCCGCTCGCCGCGCTGATCCGCGGCCGCCGTTTCGGGGTGGATCTGTGGACCCTGACCGGTGCGGCGCCGACGATCGAGCAGGGGCTGCGCGCGCTGATCGCGATCCGGCCCGAGGATGCCCGCGCCGAGCTGGAGTTTTTCGCCGCCGAGAGTCCATTGCCGACCGACGCGTGGCGCATCGCCGACCGTGCCGACCTCGGGCGCCGTCTGCTCGCCAACTCCGCGCACGCGACCTACTCCGCGCTGCTCGAACCGTACTGGCCCCGCGTGCACGCCCACCTGCACGCCGAACGCCTGTCCCGCTCCCGCCTCCTGCTCGACGGCGGCGTGGAGCGCCTGTTCGCGTCGCTCGGCCCGTGGGTGCGCTGGCGTTCGCCCGTGCTGGAGATCCATGCGCGGCCGGACTTCGATCTGCGCCTGGAGGGCCGTGGCTTTGAGCTTGTCCCGTCCATGTTCGTCGGCGACCGCCCGCTGCTGCTGTTTGATCTGGCCAGTCCGGTGAGTCCGGCCCGGCTCGTGTTCTCGGCAGCGCGCGACCCGGCCCCGCTGACGAACGGATCAACCCGCAACGGAGGCGCGCTCGGCGCGCTCATCGGCCGGACCCGCGCGGCGGCCCTGGCCCGTACCGCATATGGTTGCAGCACAAGCGAATTGGCCAGCCATCTCGGTGTGTCCGTGGCCGCCGCGAGCCAGCATGCCACCGTCTTGCGTGATAATGGGCTCATCATGACCCGCCGCGAGGGCAGCTCGGTGCTGCATACCCTCACCCCACTCGGCGCCGAGATGCTCAAGGTTTCTTCAGGCGAAGCCGTGCTCTTGCGCGGCGGGGCTCGGCCGCGGAGCGATCCGAGCCCCGCCGCTGCGGAAAACGCAGTGAACGATTCGCGCGAACGTGATCTGGATTGGAACTTATTTTCATGACAGCATGCGTGGATGCGTAGACGCCTCTACATGAGATCCCTCGCGGCCGGCCTGCTGGCGGTGACCGCGTTTGCCGCGGGCGTGCCGACGACCGGCGCGGTCGCGTTGCCCGAAGACCCGGCCGTGGCCAACCTCGCCGCGGCGATCGACGCCATTCTGGCCGACGCCCGCCTCACCGGGGCGCAGGCCTCGGTCGTCGTGCGCGACGCGGCCACCGGCGAAACCCTCTACGACCGCAACGGTTCCCGTCGCTTGCTTCCGGCCTCCAACAACAAGTTGCTGACGTCGGCCGCTGCGCTTGAAATTCTTGGCGAGGGGTACCGCTTCAGCACCGAGGTGCGCGCGTTGGCAGCGCAGCGCGGCCCGGCCCTGCTCGGCGACCTCTACCTGCGCGGCACGGGCGACCCGACCCTGCTGCAGCGCGACTATGACGATCTCGCCGCGCAGGTCGCGGCCAAGGGCGTGCGTGTCGTCACCGGCGACCTGATCGCCGACGACACCTGGTTCGACTCGGTGCGCCTCGGCACCAGCTGGGGCTGGGACGACCAGCCGTACTACTACGCGCCGCAGGTCTCGGCGCTGACGGTCTCGCCCGACACCGACTATGACATGGGCAACGTGATCGTGAAGATCAGCCCGGCCCCGGCCGCCGGGCAGCGTCCACTCGTGACGGTCACACCGGACACCGGCTATGTCACGTTCGACAACCGCGCCGCGACGGTCGCGTCCGGCGGGGCCGACACGATCTCCTTCGAGCGCGAGCACGGTACCAACAAAATAATCATCACTGGAACGGTCCCGGTCGACGGCACGCCGACCGAAGACTGGTCCACGGTCTGGGAGCCCACGGGCTATGCGGCCGACGTGTTCCGGCGCGCGCTCAAGCGGCAGGGCATCACCGTGCTCGGCCGTGACCGGCTCGGCGTGGCCGTGCCCGAAGGGGCACGCAGCCTCGCAAGCCACCAGTCCATGACGCTGGCCGAGCTGCTGATCCCGTTCATGAAGCTGTCCAACAACGGTCACGCCGAGGTGCTCACCAAAGCCATAGGGCGCAAGGTTTCCGGGCAGGGCACGTGGCCCGCCGGCCTGGCCGCGATCCGCACGTCGATCGCGTCGATGGGCATGGACACCGCCATGCTGCGTGTGTCGGACGGCAGCGGGCTGACCCGGTTCAACCTGGTGCCGCCGGTGGAGATCTCCGATCTGCTGGTCGCCGCCCGTGGCAAGCCCTGGTTTTCCATCTGGTACCAATCCCTGCCCATCGCCGGGGAGGCCGAACGCTTCGTCGGGGGCACCCTGCGCAGCCGCATGCGCGGCACACCGGCCGCGGGCAACGTGCACGCCAAAACCGGTTCGCTGACCGGGGTTTCGGGCCTGTCCGGCTATGTGACCGATGCCGACGGACGCCCGCTGGTGTTCTCGATCCTGCTCAACAACTATCTCGTGTCGGGGACGAGCGTGAAGACGGGCATCGAGGACCGCATCGCGGTCACGCTGGCCACATTCACCCGTGCTCCGTCTGCTGCCCGCGTCGCGCCGCCCCGGGAATCGGTCGTGCCGTCGGATGTGCCTGACGGGCTCGAATGTTCGTGGGTGAAACCCGACCGCTGCTGAGGCTAGAGTCGATCCATGACCATCGAGCTCGCTGGGCTGTACAAGCACCTGCACGCCAACCCCGAACTGGCCTACGCGGAGCGCGAGACCGCCGCGCTGGCCGCCAAGCACGCCCGCGAACTGGGCTACGAGGTGACCGAGGGGGTGGGCGGGACGGGTGTGGTCGCGTTGCTGCGCAACGGGCCCGGCCCGGTGGTCCTGCTGCGGGCCGACATGGACGCACTGCCCGTGCACGAGGAGACCGGGCTCGGCTACGCCAGCACCCGGCCCGGTCTCATGCACGCGTGCGGCCACGACATGCACGTCACCTGGCTGCTCGGCGCGCTGGAGGAGCTCGCCGAGCATGCCCCCGGCTGGAACGGCACGGTCATGGCCGTGTTCCAGCCGGCGGAGGAGAACGGCGGCGGTGCGCAGGCGATGGTCGACGACGGCCTGTTCGAGCGCTTCCCCATGCCCAGTGTCGCGTTAGGACAGCACCTGGTAAACCTGCCCGCCGGCACGGTCGGCTATCGCGCGGGCAACTTCATGGCGGCGTCGGACGCGGTCCGGGTCAAGCTGTTCGGGCGGGGTGGGCACGGCTCACGCCCTGAGACCACCGTCGACCCGGTCGTGATGGCGGCCGCGACCGTGCTGCGCCTGCAGACGATCGTGGCGCGCGAGATCGGGCCGCTGGACACGGCCGTGGTCACGGTCGGCTCGATGCACGCGGGATCGGCCGCCAATATCATCGCGCCGGACGCCGAGCTGCTGCTCAGCGTGCGCAGCTTCAACCCGGCCGTGCGGGAGGCGGTGCTCGCGTCCATCGAGCGCATCGTCAAGGCCGAGGCGCTGGCTTCGGGCGCTCCGGTGGAGCCGCAGATCGTGCGGGAGGGCGGATATCCCGTGCTGCACAACGACTCCGCAGCCACCGCCAAGACCGTGGCCGCGCTGGGCCGGGCCCTCGGGACGCGCAACGTCATCGAGCGGCAGCCGGTCATGGGCAGTGAAGACTTCGGCAACTTCGGGCGGGCTGCCGGCGTACCGTCATGCTTCTGGTTTGTCGGCGGATGCGACCCGCAGGCGTTCGCGGCGGCTGCTGTGACGGGAAGGCTCGATATCGACATCCCGTCCAACCACTCGCCACACTTCGCCCCGGTGCTCGAACCGACGCTGCGGACGGGCGTGGACACCATGGTGGCCGCCGCGCGCGCCTGGCTCGCGGACGGCAACCCGGCGTCATGAGCCGGTCTTGGCGCGGCTGACCGGGGCGACCGTGGTGATCGGCTCGCGGGTGAGGAAGTCCAGCAGCAGCGTGTTGACCAGATGCGGCTTCTCCTGGGTGAGGAAGTGCGACGTGCCCTGGACGATCGCCAGCTCGGCGCCCGGGATGGCGCGGAACATCTCGATCGTGTGCTCCAGCGTCGACAGGTCGTCGTCGGAGGCCATGACCAGTGTGCGGGCGCGAATCTTCGCCACCTCGGCGATGTCGATGTGCGGCTCTTTGGCGGCCATCTCGCCGATCTTCGTGGCCACGACCCGGAAGTGCTCGGCCCCGTCGGGGGACACCTCCGCGTAGGCCGGGCCGAGGAACTGCTCGATGGCGTCCACGTCCCACTCGGCTTCGGGCGCCGCCTCGCCGCTCTTGTCGAACCCGCCGCTGATCAGGACCAGCCGCTTGACCAGATCGGGCCGCTGGATGCCGATCAGCATGGCGGCCACCGCGCCGTCGCTGTGCGCGACCAGATCGGCCGGCTCGCCCACGACCTGCTCCAGGAACGCGATCGTGTCCTCGGCCATGAGCTGGTAGGTGATCGGACCCTCGACATCGGGCGTGTGGCCGTGCCCGCGGCGCTCCGGCACATACACGTGGAAGTGCTCCGCCAGCGCCGGGGTGTTGGGCTCGAACCACCTGCTGTCGACGAGCCCGCCGTGCATCAGCACCAGTGGATCACCCTTGCCGTGTTCCTCATACCAGGTGCGGACAGCGCCTAGCTGCGCGTATGTGCCCATGGCCCTCCTGTCGTAGCCGCGTGGCTGTGGTGCACAACCGCGCCACAACGTCGCGACAAGCTTGTCGGCGTATTCACATCTTATGAGGTACCAAGCGGAGCTATTGACCTTTCCGGTGGTGTTGCGGCGAGATGGGGCGGTGCCCCTGCGCGAGCAGTTGGCCGGCCAGATCGCCGCGGCGATCGACTCGGGCGCGGTCGTCTGCGGCATGCGCATGCCGTCGATCCGCACGCTGGCCGACGAGCTGGGCATCTCGCGCGGGGTTGTGGTCGCCGCTTATGACATCCTGCACGGCCAGGGCCATCTGGAGATCCGGCGCGGGGCGGGCGCGTTTGTCCAAACCGGACGATCGGGAGCGGTCATCGGGTACGTCGATCTCATGCCGGGCCGGGCGGTCGCGTTCCCCGTGCGGGCGTGGCGGGCGGCGTGGCACCACGCCAGCCTCCAATCGGGATCGGCTGCCGCGCCGGGCCTGCTCCGTGCGTTGGCCGAACATCTGGGGTGGGTTCCGCAGACACACGACATCGTGGTGACGGCTGGGGCTGGGGCCGGACTGCGGGCCGCGCTATCGGCTCTTGGGTGCGGCGGGCCCACGGTGGCGCTGGAGGAGCCGGGTGCGCCGGAGATGTGGCGGGCGGTGCCGGGCGGGATACCGCTGCCACGGACCGGGCCGGTTGGGCTGGACGGTGGTGTGCGGACGATCGTGGTCAGCCCGAACGGGAGCTTCCCGACCGGCCGTGTGCTGTCCGAACGCGACCGGCTGGTGTTGGCCGACTGGTCGCGGGGCGGCGGTGGCTACCTCGTCGAGATGGCGGAAGACACCGTCCTCCGCCGGGACCTGGCCGGCCTGCCCAGGCTGATCGACACGGCGGCGCGGGACCGGGTCATCGTGGTCGGCGGATTTGAGCGGGTACTGTCGCCGGCGCTCAAGGTTGGGTACGTCATCGCTCCACGTGACATCGCGGATTTGATCGCGCAGCGCGTGGATCAGCCGGGACATCTGCTCCAGCTGGTCGCGGCGCACCTGATCGCCGACGGTGCGCTGGCGCGGCAGATGCAGCGGCTCACCCGCCTGCACACGCAGAAGCGGTCCATTGTGGACTCGACGCTCAGGGTGCGGGGCCGGTGCCCGTGCACGGCGCTTCTGCCCGTGCCCGCGGGCATGACGGCAGTGTCGGCCGCTTCGGCTGCGGCGGGGCGTGGCATCGGTGTGCAGACTCTGGACCGGTACTACTACTTCGGGCGCAGACCGGTCGCGCAGGCGCTCGTGCTCGGGTACAGCCATCTGCCCGACAACGTCCTGCGCTACGGGCTCCGGAGGTTGCAGCACGCGTTGCACGGCTAGAGTGTGCCGATGGTGCGGAGACAGCTGTCGTCACCATCGAGCCGTGTCCGGAGCTTGACACTAGAAGCCTTGGATGTGTGTGCCTTGCCGTCTGTGGCCGCGCGCCAGGATCAGGTCGAGCACGAGTGCGGTCCAGCCGGCCTGGTGCATGGCGCCTAGGCCCTCCCCGGTGTCGCCGTTGAAGTACTCCGGGAACACGATGAGGTCCCGCCAATCCCTTGGCATGCCCGACTCTCCCCACATTGGACGGTCGCCGTGTACGTCGGCGAGGAACAGCGAGATGAGACGGTCGGAGATGTCGTCGGCGATCTGGGGCAGGGTGAGCATGTGCCCGGATCCGGTCGGATATTCCAGCTGCACATCGTGGTAGAAGTCCGCGTAGTGGCGCAGGCTCTCGACGAGCAGGTAGTTTACGGGAAACCAGATCGGGCCGCGCCAGTTGGAGTTGCCGCCGAAGGCGTGGCCGCGCGACTCGGCGGGCTCGTAGCCGATCGTGTATTCGTGCTCGCCCAGCCGGATCGAGAAGGGGGTGCTCTCGTGCGCCTTCGACAGCGTCCTGATGCCGTGCGGCGACAGGAACTCCTTCTCATCAAACATTCTTGACAGTACCCTGCGGAGCTTGCGCGGCCCGACGGCCGAGATCAGCCGCTGTTGCTGCCCACCCCCGCCGATCCGCCGCTCGCCCAGCACATGGGCGAACTCCGGCCGCTCCGTGAGGAACCAGCGCAACCGTGCCGCGATCTCGGGCAGCCGGATCAGCGTGACCGAGTTGAGGATCGTGGTCGCGCGCAGCGGCAGCAGCCCCACCACCGTGCGCACCTTGAGCGGCAACGACTTTCCGTCGGCCTGCCGGATGTGGTCGTAGAAGAACCCGTCCTCCTCGTCCCACAGCGGATCGGCGCCCTCCGATGCCGCGTGCGCGATGTAGGCGAAGTGCTCCAGGAACTTCGTGGCGATGTCCGTCCACACCGGATCCTTCGTGGCCAGCACGAGCGAGATCTCCAGCAGGTTCAGCGCGTACATCGCCATCCACGCCGTGCCATCGGACTGCTCCAGATGCCCTTCCACCGGCAGCGCCGCCGAACGGTCGAACGGGCCGATGTTGTCCAGCCCCAGGAACCCGCCCTCGAACAGGTTGTTGCCGGTCGAGTCCTTCCTGTTGACCCACCACGTGAAGTTCAGCAGGAGCTTGTGCATGATGTGCCCGAGGAACTCGTAATCGCGCGAGCCGTCCAACTCGAACACCCGCAACGCGGCCCACGCGTGCACGGGTGGGTTCACGTCACCGAACTGCCACTCATAAGCGGGGATCTGCCCGTTGGGATGCAGGTACCAATCCTTGAGCAGCAACAGCATCTGCTCCTTTGCGAACTGCGGATCGACCCACGCGATCGCCACGCAGTGGAACGCCAGATCCCACGCCGCGTACCACGGATACTCCCACGGATCGGGCATCGAGATCACGTCGAAGCAGCTCATGTGCCGCCATTGCGCGTTGCGCCCGTTGCGCCGCGACTCCGGTGGCGGGGGCGACGCCGGATCGCCATCCAGCCACCGGTTGACGTCGAAGTGGTAGAACTGCTTGCCCCACATGAGCCCGGCCACGGCCGCACGCGTCACGGCAGCCTCGTCCTGCGTCGTGCCGGGCGGCATGAGCGCGGCGAAGTATTCGTCGGCCTCGGCCTTGCGCACCCGCATCACGTCGTCGAAGTCCCCGCCCGGCAGGCCCTGCGTGAGCCGCAGGCGGATGCGCCGGGTCTCGCCCGGCGCGACGTCGAGGGCATAGTGCAACGCGGCCTTGGTACCCACCAGATCGGGGTTGACGGTATCGGCACCGCGGATCACATGATCGTTGATCCCGTCCTTGGGATAGACGCTGCGCCCCGGCATGCCCCACAGCCGCAGCGCGTTGGTCTCGTTGTCGCACACCAGAGGAACACATGGGCCCTCACCGCGCAGGGTCAGCTCGCCGAAGTCCTTGTGCTGCGCGTAAAGCAGGCCGGCCGTGCCGTGGATGGACGGCTTGTCGTCGCGCGCGGGCAGCCCCCACGCCCACGTGTTGCGAAACCACAGCGTCGGCAGCACGTGCAGCGTCTCGAAGTCGGGCCCGTTGTTCGTGATCGCCACCTGCACGCACATGTCCGTGGGGCTCGCCTTCGCGTAGTCCACGACGATCGACCAGTATCGATCATCGTCGAACACGCCCGTGTCCAGCAGCTCATACTCGCGATCCCATTTGCCGCGCCCGCGATTGACCGCGACCAGTTCGTTGTAGGGGAATTCGCGCTGCGGATAGTGGTACCGCCAAGACATCCACGAATGAGTGGGCGTGGAGTCGGTGTACCACCAATACTCCTTGACGTCCTCGCCGTGGTTGCCCTCGTGCCCGTTGAGCCCGAAGAAGCGTTCCTTGAGGATCGGGTCGCGGCCGTTCCAGAACGCGAACGCGAAGCAGAACGTCTGCCGCTCGTCGCAGATCCCGCCGAGCCCGTCCTCGTTCCAGCGATAGGCGCGGGAGCGGGCATGGTCGTGCGGGAAGTAGTCCCACGCGTTGCCCCAGTCGCTGTAGTCCTCCCGGACCGTGCCCCACGCGCGTTCAGACAGGTATGGCCCCCAGCTCCGCCAGCGTTCCTCTCGAGCTGCGGCAGAGTTCAGGCGGAGCTGTTCGGCATTCATGCTCCCTTGTCTAGCGCATGATGATTGAATGCGCATCGAGTTCGGCAGTCAGTTGTGTGGCGACCTTGATCAAGGTTCCACCCGCGAGTGGCTCGTGCCCGACGGTCTGGGCGGATTTGCCATGGGTACCGTGTCCGGCCTGCGTACCCGCCGCTACCACGGTTTACTGGTCGTCGCCGACCCCTCCCTGAGCAGAAAAGTGGCCCTGGCCTCGCTCGATCCCGTGGTCGACGGGGTCCGGCTGGGCACGCACGAGTGGGCCGACGGGACCATCGCCCCGCGCGGCCACGCATATCTGGAGCGTTTCGAGCTCGTGAACGGCTTGCCCGCGTGGCAATGGCGCCTTGGCCCAACTGTTATCCGGCGCGAGCTGGCCACCAAGCACGGCTCGGCGTGCGTGGCGGTGGTCGACCGGCTGCTCGCGGGCGGCCCCGTTGACTACACCCTTGAGGCCTTGTGCGTGTGGCGCGACCAGCACGGCGAGCAGCCCCCGGCCTCCTATGACGACGTCATGCGAAATCTGCGCCTGCGCGGTCCAAACTGGACTCCCGACGGCACCTGGATGCGGGGCGTGCGCTACCGCGTCGAGGCTGCTCGGGGCTATACCGCGACCGAGGACGTGTTGCTGTCCGGTCGTTTTCATGCACGGCTTGAGCGCGCTGGAGACGCGCTTGAGGTGACTTGCTGGGCGGGCGATCTCTCGCTAGCGGAGCCACCGCCCGCTCCGGTGATCATCGAGCGGGCGCACCGGCGCAACGCGGGCTTCACCGCGTTGCAGCGGGCGGCCGACGCGTTCATCGTGAAGGGCCCGGAAGTCGTCGCGGGCTATCCGTGGTTCGGCGCGTGGTCGCGCGACACGATGACCTCATACGAGGGGCTGTTCCTGGCCACCGGGCGGCACGACGAGGGGCGCGAGCTACTGCTCAACTACGCCGCCACGCTCAGCGAGGGCATGCTCGTCAACACCGCGGGGGAGTTCAACACGGCCGATGCCACGCTCTGGTTCGTGAACGCGATCGACCGGCATGTCACGCTCACCGGCGACACCGACCTGCTGGCCACGTTGCGGCCCGCGCTAGACGGCATCCTCAAGGCCCACCTGCACGGCACCCGGTACGGCATACGCGTGGACCCCACGGATGGCCTTTTGATCCAGGGCGCCCCTGGCGAGGCGCTCACCTGGATGGACGCCCGCGTGGAGGGCGTGCCCGTGACACCCCGCGCCGGCAAGGCCGTGGAGATCAATGCCTTGTGGTGCAACGCGCTGGCCGTGCTCGGTGATCCGCTGCTCGACAAGGCCGCCGGCTCGTTCCAGCGCATGTTCTCCGACGGGCGCGACACCGCCGACGACATTTCCCTGCGCCCCAACCAACTGCTGGCCTATTCGCTGCCGCAGGTTTTCCTGACGGGTCCCCTGGACCGATTCGACCCGCTGCTCACCCCGCTTGGCCTACGCAGCCTCGCGCCAAGCGACCCCTTGTATAAAGGCCGGCACGACGGCACGATGCGCGAGCGCGACCTCGCCTACCACCAGGGCACCGTCTGGCCGTGGCTGATCGGGCCCTACGCGACCGCGCTCAAGAAGGCCGGCGGTTCGCTTGACGGGCTCTTCGACGGACTGATGGCCCACCTGGGGGAGTGGGGCCTCGGTTCGGTGAGCGAAACCTGCCACGGTGATGCCCCGCACGGGGCCACGGGGTGTCCGTTCCAAGCGTGGAGCGTCGCCGAATTGCTCCGCTGCCAAAGTTTGTAACGGCAAAGAAACTCAAGTTCCGGACGACGGTAACTCAAGTAACGCATTATAGATCTAACCCAGCGACGCTCGGCACCCCTGGACAGGTGCCTTTTTGGTGTGCGCGAACAGGCATGCGGGAAACGAGGAGGCTCGATGGCAAGTGTCCTGATGCTCTCGTGGGAGTACCCGCCGGTGGTAGTCGGCGGGCTCGGCCGGCACGTGCACGCGCTAGCCACCTCGCTTGCCGCGATCGGGCACAAGGTGACGGTCGTGACCAGACACGCGCCAGGCGCGCCGGTGGACGAGATGCGCGAGGGCGTGCGCATCGTCCGCGCACCGGAGGACCCGCCGCTGTTCCCGCTGTCCACCCCGACGCTGCTGTCGTGGACGATGGCCTTCAACCACACGCTCACCCGGGCGGCGCTGCGAGCGACCGACACCGGGTGTTTCGATGTCATCCACGCCCACGACTGGCTCGTCACGCACACCGCGGTCACCCTGGCCGAACATCTGGACCTGCCGCTGGTGGCCACGATCCACGCCACCGAGGCCGGGCGGCACCAGGGCTGGCTGCCCGAGGACCTCAACCGCAGCATCCACTCCGTCGAGTGGTGGCTCGGCCACCGCGCGACCCGGGTCCTGGTCTGCTCCGCCTACATGAAATGGGAGGTGACCCGGCTGCTGCAGCTCCCGCAGGACAAGGTCGAGGTGGTACCCAACGGCGTGGATAGCACGGTCTGGCGTGCGAGCGCGCCCGCGGTGAGGCGCGCACGCGAACGCTTCGCCGGGAAAGGGCCGCTCGTGGGATTCGCCGGGCGGCTCGTTTATGAAAAGGGTGTGCAGGATCTGGTCGAGGCCGTGCCCGCGATGAAGGCCGAGCATCCCGGGCTGCGGGTGGTCATCGCGGGCGACGGGCCATACAAGGAGCAGCTCGTCGACGCGTGCCACCGCCGCGGTGTCGCCGACACGGTGAGCTTCACCGGTTTCCTGTCCGAACGTGAACTGCCCGCGATGCTCGCCGCGACCAACGCGACCGTGGTCCCGTCGCTGTACGAGCCGTTCGGCATGGTCGCGCTGGAGGCGGCCTCGGCAGGGGCGCCGCTGGCGGTGTCGGCGACCGGTGGGCTCGCCGAGATCGTCCAGCCGGGCGTGACCGGCATGACGTTCCCGCACAGCGATCCGCCCGCACTGGCCGAGGCGGTGTGCACGCTGCTGGCCGAGCCGAGGCGGGCCAAGGCGATCGCCAAGCGGGCGCTGGCGATGGTCGGCGAACGCTATGGCTGGCAAGGCATCGCGGGCAAGGTGGCCACCGCCTACGACGCCGCGATCGAGGCCGAGCCGCTGCGCCGGGTGCTGGGACCGGAGCCCATCCAGATCGTCGTCCCGGAGGGGAATTTGTTGCGATGAAGCTATGGCACCGGCTGGGCGCGCATCCTGTGCCGGAGGGGTGGCGGTTTGCGGTGTGGGCGCCGCGCGCCCAGCAGGTGCAGGTCATCGGGGACTTCTCCGGCTGGTGGCCCGATGACGGGATCCCGCTGTCGCGCGGTGACGATGGGGTGTGGACGGGCTCGGTGAGCGGCGCGGTCGCGGGGCAGCGATACCGCTACCGCGTGCTCGGGTGCGACGGGCGCTGGGTGTACCGGTCCGATCCGCTGGCGTTCGCGGCCGAGTGCCCTCCGGCGAACGCGTCGGTGTTGTATGCCGGCGATTACGCGTGGGGCGACGAGGCGTGGATGGCGGCCCGGCCCACCGATCACCACCGCCGGCCGATGTCCATCTACGAGGTGCACCTGGGGTCTTGGCGGCAAGGGCTGTCCTACAAGGAGTTGGCCGACGAGCTCGTGGCCTACGTCGTGGAGCTCGGGTTCACCCACGTGGAATTCCTGCCGGTCATGGAGCATCCGTTCGGCGGATCCTGGGGGTATCAGGTAACGGGCTTCTACGCACCGACGGCTCGATTCGGTACCCCCGATGAATTAAGGCATTTGATAGATCGCTTGCATCAGGCGGGCATCGGGGTGCTGATGGACTGGGTGCCCGCGCATTTTCCGCGGGACGATTGGGCGCTGGCGCGTTTCGACGGCGCGTGTCTGTATGAGCATCCCGATCCGCGGCGCGGCGAGCACCCCGACTGGGGCAGCCTGGTGTTCGACTACGGCAACCCGATGGTCCGAGAGTTCCTCATCTCCAACGCGCTGTATTGGTGTGAAGAGTTCCATGTGGACGGTCTGCGGGTGGACGCCGTCGCTTCCATGTTGTACCTGGACTACTCGCGCGGTTATGGGCAGTGGGAGCCGAACTGCTTCGGCGGCAATACCAACCTGGAGGCCGTCGACTTCCTGAAGGAACTCAACTACCGGGTCTACACCGAGCACCCGGGCGTCGTGATGATCGCCGAGGAGTCGACCGCGTGGGGCGGGGTGACCAAGCCGGTCGACTGGGGCGGGCTCGGCTTCGGCCTCAAGTGGAACATGGGCTGGATGCACGACACACTGTCCTATTTGGAGCGCGAGCCGCTTTTCAGACGGTACCACCACCACACTCTCACCTGGCCGGCGTTCTACGCCTCACACGAGCACTTCGTGCTGGTGCTCAGCCACGACGAGGTGGTGCACGGCAAGCGGGCCCTGGTGGCCAAGCTGCCGGGCGACCGCTGGAATCGGCTGGCCGGGCTGCGCGGGACGCTGGCCTACATGTGGGCGTTCCCCGGCAAGAAGCTGCTTTTCATGGGGGCCGAGCTGGCACAGGAATGGGAGTGGAGCCCGGACGGCCACCTGGCGTGGGACTACGCCGACCCCTTTATCGGGGCCCTTGTCCGCGACTTGAACGGGCTGTACAAGAAACTGCCCGATCTCTGGCCGGACGACGGTTTCCGGTGGCTGCACGAGGACGCGTCGGGCAACACGGTCGCGTTCGCCCGCGGCGACGGCGTCGTGTGCGTGGCGAACTTCTCGGGAATCCATCAGAATGTCTACCTTCCGTCAGTGCGCGGGTGGCACGAGGCGCTCAACACGGACGCGGCCTGCTACGGGGGTTCGGGCGCGGGAAACCTTGGTGTGATCCGCGGCAACACCGTCCAGCTTGGACCGCACGCCGTGATATGGCTTGTGTGTGAAGGTTTTGCTTGATACCGACATTGGCAACGACATAGACGACGCGGTCTGCCTGTCCTACCTGGTCGCGCAGCCTTTGGCCGAACTGGTGGGCGTGACTACGGTCACCGCCGACCCTTTGGCGCGGGCCAAGCTCGCCAGCGCGCTGTGCCCGCCGGAGATCCCGATCGCGCCCGGCGCGGCCCGGCCGCTGCGGGGTGAGCCGCTGCAGGAGCCCCCACTCGACGCCGACGCGCTGCTGGCGCGCTGGCCGCATCGGGAGTCGTTCGACGAAGACGCGGTGTCGCTCATGCGGCGGGTGATCCGTGCGCACCCGGGCGAGGTGACGCTCATCGCGATCGGTGCGCTGACCAACGTGGCCCAGCTGTTCCGGGCCGACCCGGCCACGCCGGGGCTGCTGCGCTCGCTCGTGCTGATGGGCGGGCAATATCTCGCGAGGGGCGACAAGGCCGAGTGGAACGTGCGCAACGACCCGGCCGCGGCGTCCGTCGTCTTCGAGGCCGGGGCGTCACACCTGCGGGCGATCGGGCTGGACGTGACCCGGCAGGTGCACATGGACGCGGCTTCGTTTCGAGCGCGCTTCGACCCGAAGCTGGTCGACTTCGCCGGGCCGTGGCTGGCATTGCGCGATGGCGTGACGTTCCACGACCCGCTCGCGGCGGTCACCGTGTTCGAGCCGTCGGTGTGCGGTTACCAGCGCGGCACGGTCGCGCTCGACGGCCCATTTACCGTCTTCGACCCATCCCCGGACGGCCCGCACGAGGTCGCAACCTCGATCTCGCCATCCGCCTTCTTCGCTCACTTCCTCCCTCACCTTTCCGGTTGATCATGGATATTAAGCTCATGATCAACGGGAAAGATGGGCGGCGTAGACGGCCAGCTGGACGCGGTTGGCGCTGCCGGTTTTGGCCATGAGGCTGGCGACGTGGGTCTTGACGGTCGTGACGCCGAGGTGCAGGCGTTCGGCAATCTCCGGATTGGACAGTCCCTGCCCCACGAGCTCCAGCACCTCGGCCTCGCGCTCGGTCACACCCTTGGGCAGCTCGCGCCGCGGTGCGGCGGCGGCCTGGCTGCGCACAGCGTGCGCCACGAGCCTTCTCAGCACGGCCGGGCTGAACGGGCTGTCCCCGGCCGCCGCGCGGCGGATCCCGTCGAGCAGCTCGCCCGGCGTGGCGTCCTTGACCAGAAAGCCGCACGCGCCCGCGGCCAGGGCCGGATAAAGGTGATCGTCGTCGTCGAACGTGGTCAGCACGAGCACTCGCGTCGACGGACGCTGCTGCAGGATCCGCCCGGTCGCGACGATCCCGTTGACGCCGGGCATCCGCAGGTCCATGAGGATCACATCGGGCCGCAGCTCCTCGGCCATCCGGACGGCCGCCGCCCCGTCGGAGGCCTCGCCGACCACCTCCATGTCGGGCGCCGACTCGCACAGCATGCGCAGCCCGGCCCGGACCAGCTGCTGATCGTCGACGAGCATGACTCGGATCATGCCGGTATCCTCGCCGCCAGCTGCCAGCCGGAGTCCAGCGGGCCTGCCTGCAGCGTGCCGCCCAGCACCTCCACCCGCTCGCGCAGCCCGATCAGCCCGTGACCGCCGCCCTGTGCCGCCGCCGGTGGGAAGCCACCGAGGTCGTGCAGCTTGAACTCGACGCCGTCGCCGTCTACCCGGATCGACAGCCGCGTCTGTGCGTCCGTGCCCGCGTGCTTGGCCACGTTGGCCAGGCCCTCCTGGGTCAGCCGGAGCACGGCCAGCGCCGTGCGCGAGTCGAGCCGGATCACGCCCGGGTCGATGTCAGCGTCCACTTTGAGGCCTATCTGGCGGCTGCGCTCGACGGCCGCGACCAGCGCGACGGACAGGCCCTCGGGGTCCACAAAGGACGTTTGCTGGGCGGTGCCCGGGTCGCGCAGCACCGCCACCAGGCGACGCAGGTCGGCCAGCGCGCCGGACGCGGTCGAGTGCACGTCGTCGAGCACCTCGCGCACGCGCGGGTCGTCCAGCGGCAGCACGTTGCGGGCCACGCCCACCCGCAGCACGATCGACGCCACGTGGTGGGCGACCAGGTCGTGCAGTTCGCGGGCGATGTTGGTGCGCTCCTCGGCGCGCACCCGGGTCGACTCCTGCGCGGCGCGCTCGGCCGCCTGACGGTTGAGCAGTTGCAACGATCGCACCTGGAGTCCGACGAGCAGGGGCGCGGAAAACGGCGCGACACTGAACACGGCCGTGACGGGATGCGCCAGCAGCTCGGAGTAGTCCGACATCAGGCAGCCCGCGAGCGCACATAGCGCGCCGGCCCAGACCTGCCAACCGGATCGGCGCATGCCCAGTTCGAGCAGCCCCCAGGCGAGCGCGACCGTCGGGATGACATCGTTGTCCGCGCCGAAGAAGTCGCCGACTCCGATCGCCGCCGAAACTCCAATCACGACTGTGACCGGGGACCAGATGGTGACGTAACCGAACAGGAACGCGCCGATCGCGATGACCCAGTCGACCGCGTTTATCGGGTCGCCGTCCGGGCGGATCACCACATAGCCCACCCCGCTCAGGTTGAGCAGGGTGATCCGCACGAAGGTGTACCGCTCCTCGAACAGCCGGCTCACCCATCCCATGACCGTGAATCCTACTCAGGCGGCGGTGACGAGCTGCCGCTTCGCCGGGGCGCCCCAGGCGATCAGCCCACCGGCCGCGGTCGCCCCGACGAGCCCGGCCAATGCGGCGAGGGTGAGCCCGTCCGGCGCGACCAGCGGCTGGCCGCGCAGCGCCTGCCAGGTCACGAGCACCAGCAGGCCCGCATAGGCGAACGCGAACACCGACACCAGCCGGGTGCGGCGCACCGTGTCGCGCACCAGCCACGACAGCAGCATGGCGAACAGGATCGTGGCCTGCAGCGCGTGGATCCCGACGAAGTGCCCGACCCGCAGGTCACCGCCTGTCGTGCTCCAGCCGGTGATGGGCATGCCGGGCCCGCCATCGGGCACGCCCACCGCGTGCGCACCCATCATGGGCGAACCCTCGCGCTCGTCCAGCTCCAGCTGGGCCTCGGTCGGTACCACCATGAAAGAGCCTTGAGCGAGCCCGGCCAACAGCAGCACCATGCCGAGCCGGACAGCCCATGTCATCGCGCGATCCGGCATGCCATCGCGCCACAGCATCCCGGCGATGATGGCCGTTCCCAACCACAAAACGATGATGATGTACCCCATGAGGCTGAACAGGGTCTCGTCGAGCGGCGTTGCCTCGTTGAAGTGGCTCGCGCGCCCGCGAGCCGCCTGCCCCGTGATGATGGCGACCTCCAGCGCCGCCGCCACCGCGATGATGCCGCCGGTCCACCGGGCGAAGCGGCGCCCGCGCCGCAGATGGGCCATGAGCCAAGCCAACGTCAGGCCGTAGACCACGAACGAGACCGCGAACTTGAACGGCTTCAACCAGACCGGCTGCCCGCCGAGCGTACGATCGTCGAGCATCAGTCCGGCCAACGTGACGACGGTCAGCGCGGCCATCAGCCCGGCGAGCATCGTGAGTGGACGGTTGCCCGCCCAGGCCGTGCGCAGTGGAGTAATCATGCCCTTCACCATCGCCGCCCGCGTGCGCCGCCAGATCCTGCCGCAAGCCCGCGTTCCCTCCTCCGCTGGGCCGCCGCCTCCTCCGATGGCAGGAGGCCGACGGTAGGACGTTCCCATTGATCGAGGTCCATCGGTGATTCATCTTTCGATTTGCATGCGTTCGGGCTCTTGTCGCAGCGGCGCGTGTTACGCATACTGCGGTGGTCTGATCGCCACGGTCGTTGGACGGCTTGAGAAACGGGGTTACGGGGATGTCTGGCTGGTATCGGCGTTTTTGTGTGCTCTTCGTGTCGGCTTTCGTTGCGACGGTGGCCCTGCCCTTGGGTCTGACGAAGCCGGCTTCCAGCTCCTTTCCGCTCATGCCCGCGCTGTTGAGCGTGCGGGCGGCGTGGGCGAGCATCGTGGAGCCGCGGCCGGCCACGCCGGTGCAGGGACGCGGTGGTGGTCATGGCGATGGCGCGGCGTCCACTGCGGACACCAGCGCGAAGGGCGGCAATGGTCGCGCGCCTGTCAAGACTTCGGGGGCGCTCGACGCGGCGCAGCCGCTGTCGCAGCAGAGCCGTCCGGATTGGACGGCCCCGGTGCGCAAGGGCTTTGACGCGGCGACGTCGCGGCGAATCGCTGCCGACTCGGATGCGATGTCGGACATGTACGCCAATGTCGATGGTTCGCACACGCGTGTGGTGTCGGCGGCGCCGGTGAATTTCCGTGCCGCCGATGGGTCGTGGCAGCCGATTGACTCGCGGTTGGTACGCGATGCGTCGGGCGGGTGGCGGGTGGCCGCCAACTCGTTGCAGATGTCGGTGGCGGGCATTTCGGCGGCGCAGCGGCGTGTGGGTGTGGAGCGGGGTCAGGCGGAGCTGGGCCGGATGGTGTTCGCTGGGGGCCGGTCGATCGGCTGGACGCTCGCGGGGGCGTCGTTGCCGGATCCGGTGGTGTCCGGGACGACGGCGACGTACGCGGACGTGTTGCCGGACACGGATGTGGTGCTGGATGCGTTTCACTCGGGTTTGAAGGAGACGCTGGTTCTGCACACGGCGCAAGCGCCGTCGTCGTGGGTGTTCGAGCTTGACTTGCGCGGGTTGACGCCGGCCCTTGACGAGAACGGTGGAGTGTCGCTTCAGGACGGTGCGGGAGCGACCGTGGCGCGAATCCCCGCGGGGTTCATGGAGGATTCCAACGTGCACCCGGTCTCGGGTGACGCCAAGACATCGCGGGCCGTGTCCTATGAGCTGATCTCGGTGAAGGGCAAGGCGGCGTTGAAAGTCACGGCCGACAAGGCGTGGCTGGCCGATCCGGCCCGCAAGTGGCCGGTGAAGGTCGACCCGACCACGGTGATGGTCAGCGCGACGACGTATGTCCAGCAGGGGACCGTCAACACCGACGTGTCGGGTGAGACCCAGCTCAAGTCCGGGCAGTCACCGGAGGATTCGAGCATCATCGCGTGGAGCCTGTTCAAGTTCCCCGCTTTCTCGTCGACCTACCTGGGTCAGAAGATCACGTCGGCGAACATCCAGATCCGGGTGTACTGGTCGGGCAACTGCGGGCAGTGGGCCAACGTCGGTATCTGGGAGATCACGTCGGCGTGGTCGCCCAACACGGTGCGCTACCACAATCAGCCTTCGCTGAACCGGGAGATGGCGCGGGGGAGTTTCGACCCGGCGGCCTCGGTGTGCACGACCAACAACGATCCGAACAACGCCTCGCAGAACGAGTGGTGGACGCTGCCGTTCCACGGCACCGGATTGCAGGTGCTCAACGAGTGGACCGGCGGCGTGTCGACCAATCACGGGCTGGAGTTGCGGACCGACCTCAACCATCACGGTGACTGGATCAAGTTTTCGTCGGTGAACACCAGCTACGCGCCGCGGATGAACATCGATTATGCGCCGAACGCGGCTCCGCTGGTGTCGGGGCAGTATCCGACGCATGGCTATGCGTCGCCGACGTTGACGCCGGAGTTGATGGCGGTCGCCAGTGACTCGGATGGGTACCCGAAGCCGCTGACGTATCAGTTCCTGGTGTTCGATCCGTCGAGTGCCACGCCGACCACGCCGATTGTCGACACGGGCATGACGTCGTCGCGTAGCTACACGGTGCCGGCCGGTGTGCTGTCGTGGTCCAAGACGTACAGCTGGACGGTGCTGGTCTCCGACGGCAACGCGGTGTCCTCGACGCAGACGATGAATGTGCTGACGACCACGGTGCCGCAGGCTCCGATCACGTCGGGTCTGTCGCAGAACCCGGACAAGGGTTTCTCGCCGCAGGTGGGCAACTACACCACGGCGGCGGTGGATGCGCAGGTGCCGGGGGTGGGTCCGGCTTTGGCGATTTCCCGGGCGTACAACTCGCGTGATGCCCGCACCGGGCAGGCGTTCGGGCTCGGCTGGTCGTCCATTTTGGACGCCAAGGCCAGCGAGGTAACCGATGCCGGGGCGAGCGTGCCGCGGGCGGTCACCATCACCTACCCGACTGGGCAGGATGTGACGTTCGGGCGTAACAACGATGGCACCTTCGCGTCTCCTTCGGGACGGTTTTCGACGCTGCGGCTGGTGACGGGCGGCTATGAGCTGGTGGACAAGGAGGGCACCAAGTACACGTTCACCGTGGCCAAGACCGCTGGGGTGTACGGGTTGACCGGCGTCGCCGACGCGGCCGGTCGCACGCTGACGCTGACTTACACGTCGGGCAAGGTCACGCAGATGACGGGCGCGTCAGGTCGTAAGCTGAACCTGACCTGGTCGGGATCCAACGTGGCGACGGTGGCCAACGAGGCCGGTGACACGTGGAGTTACACCCACACTTCCGGGCTGTTGTCGAAGGTGTGCCCGCCGACCTCGGCGACGGCTTGCCACGTGTACGAATACGGGAACAACTCGCTGTATCCGACGGCGGTGCTGGATGCGCAGCCGCACACGTACTGGCGGCTGAACGAGCCGGCCGGATCGGCGGCGGCGGTGAGCTCGGTGACTGACAACACCGACACGGCCACCGGCACCTATGCGAATGTGGGCCTGGGAGCGGTGGCCGGGCCGCTGCCCGGCGCGACGGGCTGGACCCCGCCCACCGCAGCCTCGTTCAACGGCACGAGTTCCTATGTGGACTTCTCGCAGCCGAAGGTGGCGATGAAGCGCTCGGTGCAGTCGGTGTCGATGTGGTTCAAGACGTCGGCGCCTGGTGTGTTGTTGTCCTATCAGGACAAGCCGGTGACCGATACCAGTGCGGCGCTGTGGTGCCCGGCGCTGTATATCGGCACGGATGGCAGGCTGCGTGGGGAGTTCTGGCCGGGTGGGGCCGGGTCACCGATCACGTCGAGCGGCACCGTGACCAACAATGCGTGGCATCATGTGGTGCTGGCGTCCTCGGGAGCCCAGCAGCAGATGTGGCTCGACGGAGTACTGGTCGGGACGGTGACCGGCGCGACGGCGGACCTCGCGTGGGCGAACAACATGCACCTGGGCGCGGGCAAGTGGGACCTGTGGCCGTCGACCTCGGGCACGGTGGGCTGGTTCAACGGTTCGATCGCCGAGTTCGCGTTCTGGGACCGGCCGGTGACCGGCGCTCAGGCGGCGGCGATGTGGAACGCGGGCACCGCGGTGGCCAAACCGATGACGAAGGTGAAACGGCCCTCGGGCGGCGTCACCGCGACGGTCGAATACGACGCGGTCTCCGGGATCGTCAAGAAGCTGACCGACGGCAACAACGGTGTCTGGACCATCAGCCCGCCGGCGATCAGCGGCACGAGCGCGGTGCACACCTCGGCCGTGCTTGCTGCCGCGCCCGCCGACTACTTCCGGCTGGTGGAGCCCAAGAACGAGGTGAACGGGGTCACCGGCACCTTCTCCGGGGTCACCTTCAGCGACTCCAACACCGGCCCACTCGGTGAACGGGCCGCCGCGTTCACTGGCGGCTACATGACCGGCTCCGGCGCATCCATCGATACATCCAAGTCATACTCGCTGTCGGCGTGGGTATATCTATCCGAGAAGGCCGGCAACCGGCAGGTTGTAGCGGTAGACGCGGTCCGCGGCTCGCCGTTCCGGTTCGGATATGACAACGCCGCGGACCGGTGGCGGATGACGGTTTGCGATGGTGACGTGGACAATCCGCCGTGCCCCGGTGTGCTCTCCACATCCACTGCTGCGCTGAACACCTGGACACATCTGGCCGCGACGGTGGACGCCGCCACCAAGGCGGTGAAGCTCTACGTCAATGGTCAACTCGAGTCCACGGGCACCGCTTCGGTGCTGTGGAAGGCTGCCGGACCGCTTCTGATAAGCAGGTTGAAGTGGAACGGCGGCTACACCGATGGATGGCGCGGCAGGCTGGCCGAGGTCGCGACGTATCAGCGGGTGCTGTCGCCCGAGCAGATCAAGGCCCAGTTCGAGGCCCGCGACAAGGCAGCCAACGGCGGCGCCGGCGCGGGCGTGCCAGTCAAGTCGATTCGTGTCGCCGACCCGCTGGCACCCGCGACCGCCATCGGAGGCTTCGACAGCACGAGCTACAACGCCTCGCAAAGCAAGACCTGGACCGCCAACGGGATGAGGCTCATCTTCCAGGGCGACGGCAACCTCGTGCTCTACCGTCAGGACACCGGCGCGCCCACCTGGGACACCGGAACCTTCGGCAAACCCAACGCGGTGCTCGTGTTCCAGGCGGATGGCAACATGGTCATCTACCAGGACAGCACACGCAGCGTCGCCCTGTGGTCCTCGGGCACCTCGGGGCAGTCGGGCAACGTGGCGTCACTACAGCCCTACGGTGTGGTCACTATCAACAACGGCACCGGTGCTCAGGTCTGGTCCGTTGGGCGTCAACAGGATCTGCCACACGTCACCACTTACATTTACGATCTGACCAACGGTGGGCGTCAGGTGCGGCAGGCCGACGCGCGCGGCGGCATCACCAGTTACGGCTATGACGCGGGCGGGTTCCTGCACACAACCACCGACCCCAACGGCAACATGACCGTCGAGGAGCACGACGTCCGCGGGAATGTGATTGCCAAGACCACCTGCCAGGACCGTTCGGAGAACAAGTGTTCCACCGTCTACATGACGTACTATCCGGACGCCACGACGAAGAACCTGACCCCCGATCCGCGTAACGACGTGCCGTTGACTGTCCGGGATGGACGGTCCGCGTCGGCCACCGACAACACCTACCTGACAACGAGCGCGTATGACGCGCAGGGAAACCTGACCTCGGTGACCGATCCGCTGGGCCGGGTCACCCGCACCGACTACACCACGGCCGGCGACTACATCCCGCACGACCACACCGGGCTTTCGGGCTCGGGCCGCTATGTGCGCGTCCTGGGCACCCTGCGCGGCACCATCGTGAACTACTCGCTGCGCGAGTTCCAGGTCTTCGGTCCGAGCGGGGGAAACCTCGCCCTCGACCGCCCGGCGTCCGCTTCGACGAGCACGCTTTCGGTCACCGGCGCGACCGATGGCAATCCGTTGACCCGCTGGGCGAGCGCGTCGACGGACGCCGAATGGATCTACGTGGACCTGGCCGCCGTCAAGACGATCAGCCGGGTACGGCTGCTGTGGAACAGCTCCTACGGCAAGGACTACCAGATCCAGGCGTCCAACGATGCCACCACGTGGACAACGATCAAGACGGTGACCGGGGCCGGTGCCACCGCAGTGCCGGCCGGACTGCCGGTTCAGGTCCTTTCGCCGGGCGGCGCCGCGCAGCGCACGGACTACTCGGCGACCGGCGACGTGGTGATGACCGCCGATCCGGCCAGGCTGGAGACGCTGTACGAGTACGACACGCTGGGCCGCCTGACGAAGAAGACGGTGAAGGCTCCCGGCGGCGATCAGGCCATGACGTTTACCTACGACAAGCTGAACCGGGTGCTGACCCAAACCGAGCCGGCCGTGGTCAACCGGGTCAGCGGGGCGACACACACCGCCGTCACCACGATGGGCTATGACGACGACGGCAACACCGTGTCGCAAATGGTCGCGGACACCACTGGTGGGGATGCCACCCGCACCGCGAGCAACACCTACAACGCACTCGGCCAGCTGGAAACGACGACGGACGCGCTGAACAAGACCCGGTCGTTCACCTACGACCTCTACGGCAACAAGGTGACCGAGACCGACCCAACGGGCACCACGCTCGCCTACGAATACGACGCGCCGGGCCAGCTCGTGAAGACCACGCTGACAGGCTGGACGGGTGACCCCAATGACCCCTCGGCGCCAACCGACCTGGTCCTCGAGTCGCGCGCATACGATCCCGCCGGGCGGCTGGGCTCGGTGACCGACGCCATGGGCTGGCAAACGCTGTACACCTACACCGACAACGGACTTGTCGCTTCGGTCACCCGCAAAAACCCGACGACGTCGGCGACCTTCGTCGCGGAGTCCAATGTGTACGACGCTGCTGGCAATGTGATCGAGAAAGTGACCAACAACGGCACCACCCGGGAAACGTTCGCCGTCGACGCGGCTTCCCGGGTAAGCACGCAGATCCTGGATCCTGCGGGCCTGGCCCGCACGACCGAGTTCACCTACGGCGATGACGACACCGTCCTGACGGCCAAGACCTTCGGGGCCGGCGTGGCGCAATACGTCGATACCGCATATGACCTGACCGGGCAGCGAACAGCACAGGCGGTGTCGGCCACCGGCTCGGGTGGCCTGGCGGCTCGGTGGAAGCTGGACGGCAACCCGTCCGACTCCTTCGGCAACAGCTCGGGCACCGTTACCGGCGGTGTCACATGGTCGGCGGAGCGTGGCGGGAGCGCGGTGTTCGATGGGACGGCGCAGCAGATAACGACCGCTGGACCGGTCATCGACACCTCGCAGAGCTACACCATCTCGGCGTGGGCGAAGCTTGACGACACGGCCGGGACGCGGATCATCGCCGCGCAGTGGGGAGCCAACCGGCCGGCCATCAACCTGGAGTACTCGTCGTTCTTCGGCAGGTGGGCTGCGGTCACGGCCAAGACCGATCCGGGGACGAGCTTGGTCGCCGCCTCCGACGCGCCTCCGGCGGTCAACACGTGGACCCACCTGGCCGCGGTCTATGACGTCGAGGCGCAGAAGATCACCCTGTACGTGAACGGTGTGGCCCAGGCATCCACCATCAACAACTTCAGCGGTTGGCGCGGTACCGGGTCGTTTACCATCGGCGAGATCGGCGGTCAGCGCTTCAAGGGTGCGATCGACGACGTCCAGGCATACCAGCGGGCGCTGTCGGCGTCGGAGGTCGCCGCCGTCTTCAACGGGACCGCACCCACGGCGGGGCCTGCGGTGCGTACCTCATGGCAGCTGGATCGGCTGGGTCTGACCACGGCGCAGACCGATCCCAACGGCAGCATCACCAGGTTCGAGTATGACGCTGCCGGGCACGCCACGGTGACCACCTCGCCTTCGGTATCCACCGAGGAGAACGGCGGAGCACCGGTGGTCGCGGTGCCCATGCAGACCGTCGGGTACAACACCTTTGGCGAGGTGACCGAGGCGCGCGACGCCAAGGGCCGGGTGACCACGACCGTCCGCGACGCGGTGGGGCAGGCGACCGAGGTGCGCCTGCCGTCGTATACGCCGCCCGGCTCGTCCACACCCATCAACCCAGTGTCCAAAACGGAGTATGACGGCGTCGGGCACGTGACGAAGACGATCGATCCGCTACTGCACGAGACGACGTATGTGTACGACCAGCTGGGCCGCCTGGCCAAGACGACGGCGCCGAATGGCGGGGAGACGAAGTACACCTACACGTTGAACGGTGAAGTGCTGTCGGCGACCGACCCGAACGGCGCCCGGTCCGAGGTGACCTACGACTTCATGGGCCGCAAGCTGACCACGACACAGGTGGAGCGTTCGCCCGCGGCGGCCTACACGACCACGTATGGCTACCACACCGCGGGCTGGGTGCAGTCGGTGACACCGCCCGGCCGCAACCCCACCGCGTACGAATACAACGCGGCCGGCGAAGTCACCAAGGTGACCGACGGAGCGGGCAACCCGGTGCGGTTCACCTATGACGCGCTGGGCCGCAAGACCGAGACGATCGACCCCGACAACGCCAAGCAGGCCATCACCTTTGACCTGGCGAGCCGACCGATCGCCCAGCGGCGGCTGAGCCCGGCCGGTACCGAGCTGGCGGCCACGTCGGTGACCTACGATGGCAACGGCAACGCGCTGTCCACAACGGACGCCCGGGGCAACACGACAACGTTCACCTACGACGCCACCGGACTTGTCACCGGGATGGTGGAGCCGGTGTCGGCGAACGAGTCCATCACGACCTCGTTCGGCTACGACATCGCCGGGCGGCCGACCCGGTTCACCGACGGCCGCAACAACAAGTTCGTCACAACCTACAATGCGTGGGGTCTGCCCGAGTCGGAAATCGAGCCCGACGGCGCGACCTTCACCACGATCTACGACGCCGCCGGCCAGGCCGTCACCCGCAACGAGCCCGGCGGGGTCACGGTCACCAACGCCTACAACAACATCGGCCGACTTACCGGGCAGACAGGCGCGGGCGCGGACGCGCCGACCGCGGCGCGCAGCTTCGGCTACGACACGGGCGGCCGCCTCACCTCGGTGACCGAGGGCAGCAACACCACCACACTGTCCTACAACGACCGTGGATTGCTCACCTCCACGTCCGGTGCGGCGGGGGCGTCGTCGTTTGGCTGGACCGGTGATGGGCGCATGGCCACACGCACCGACGCGGCCGGCACGGCCACCTACAGCCACGACAACGCCGGGCGACTGTCCACAGTGGCCGATCCGCTCACTGCGGAGACTGCCACGTACGCCTACAACAACCTGAACCAGGTCACGTCGATCACGTACGGCGCATCCGGCAACAAGCGCGCCTTCACCTACGACGGCCTGCGCCGCCTGGACACCGACACCCTCGCTCGGCCCGACACCACGCCGATCGCCTCCATCGACTACGGTTACGACCTCAACGGCAACCTGACATCGAAGACCACGACCGGGTTCGCCGGGGCCGCCGCCAACACCTACGACTACGACAGGGCCAACCGCCTCATCTCGTGGAACGGCACCACCTACGAATACGACGCCTCGGGCAACCGCACCAAGATGGGCAGCCGGACCTTCACCTACGACTCCCGCAACCGGCTCATCTGGGATGGCAACACCACCTACACCTATTCCGCCCGCGGAACTCTGACCGGTACCACGGAAGGAACGGTGACCACACCGTCCACATTCGACGCCTACGGTCAGCAGATCACCCAGGGCACGCAAAGCTACACCTATGACGGCGCCGGCCGCGTTCTGACGGCGTCCTCGGGGGCGGTCTTCTCCTATTCCGGTACCGGAAACACCCCGGCCTCCGATGGGACGGCGCTCTACAGCCGGGATGCCGATGGCGACCTCAGCGGCGTCAAGCAGGGCACCGGCGCCGGGCAGTGGGCGTGGACCGACCTGCACGACGACGTGGCCGGGCAGTTCACCTCCACCGCGACGGCCCTGACCGGATCGCGCGCCTACGACCCGTTCGGCAACGTGCTGACGGCGTCAGGCATGCTGGGCAACCTCGGGTACCAGTCCGGCTGGACCGACCCCACGACGTCCCGGGTGAACATGCACGCCCGTTGGTACAACCCGGCCACGGCGCAGTTCTCCTCACGCGACACCATGAGCGTCTCGCCACGGCCGCAGTCGATCCGGGCCAACCGCTACGCCTACGGCGACGGCAACCCGCTCACCGTCACCGACCCCACCGGGCACTGGGGCTGGAACCCGATCAAAGCCGTGTCCAACGCGGTCAGCAAGGTCACCAACGCCGTCTCCAACACCTGGAACAAGGTCACCTCCACGGTGTCCAGCTGGGCATCGAGCGCCTGGAACTACGCCTCGTCGGCCTACAACTGGGTCAAGGACAAGGTCCAGCAGGCCGCCAACTGGGTCGGCGAGAAGGTCTCCAGCACGGTCAACCGGGCCAAGAACTTTGTGGTCCACAAGTTCAACCAGCACAAGGAGTCGGTCAAGCAGGCGTATCACCGGGCCAAGCAAGCCGTCATCGAGGGCGCCAAACGCGCGGCCGAGGTCACCAAGGCGGCCGCGAAAGCGGTGGCGGAGGCGGGCAAGAAGTACGTCGAGGCGCACGTCAACGCGATCAAGGACGCCTACGAAAAGACCAAGAACTGGATCGAGGAACATAAGGCCGAGATCGCCGGTTTCGTGGTCGGCGCGGTCGTCGGCATCGGCTGCGGCGCACTGATCGGCTGGACCGGCGTCGGCGCTGTCGCCTGCGGCGCCCTCGCCGGAGCCGCCGGCTCGTTCGTCACCGGCTACATGCAAGGCAAACGCGGCTGGGACCTGGTGGGCAACGTCGCCGTCGGAGCCCTGTTCGGCGGCATCACCGGCGGTCTGGGCTCGATGGCCGGCGCGGCGCTGAGCAAGGGCGTCGGCGCGCTCTGGAACGGTATGGGCGGCAAGGCCGCCGTCAGCGGCGCCTGGAACGCGTTCAAGGGCGAGGGCGCAAACATCGCCGGCGGGTTCCGCAACCTCGGCGGCAACCTGGCCGGCAAGGTGCGCAACGCCTTCAGCAGGGAAAGCTGCCACAGCTTCGATCCCAAGACGCCGGTCCTGATGGGCAACGGCACGACCAAGCCGATCGGGGAGGTTGCCCTGGGGGACAAGGTGCTGGCGGCCGATCCTACGACCGGGCGCACCCAGGTCAAGCCCGTCACCGCCCTGCACAAGAACAACGACATCGACCTGACCAACCTGACCGTTCGAGACCTGGCCACGCGGGCCACCTTCACCCTGAAGACCACGCAGCACCATCCGTTCTGGGACGCCTCAGCCAAGAAGTGGGTCAACGCGGCCGATCTCAAGTCCGGGGTCAAGCTCTCCGCGCCGACCGGCGAGAAGCTCGAGGTCGTCTCGGTCGTCAGCTTCTCCGGGCAGAGCGTGATGCGCGATCTGACCGTCGCCGACCTGCACACGTATTATGTGGTGGCCGGGACCACGCCCGTTCTCGTGCACAACTGTGGCGGAGCGTGGGACTGGAAGATCGGCCGGCATCCGGACATGGACACCACGTCTCAGCCGAGGATGCCCAACGGCTCTTGGATCAAGCGTGGGGAACCGCTGAGGGAGGGCGACTACACCTTCGTGGTGATGAAGAACGGCAAGCTCCGTGCGCAGCACGACGACATCATGGATACGTACGGTAGGTTCGGCGCCGGACACACGAGTCTGTCGCGCGAAAGGCCCGTTCACATGGCCGGAACGTTCCATGTGAACGCCAATGGTCTGATTGACAAGTTCACCAACCTGTCCGGTCACTACCTGCCGCACAATGTGCCCGGGTTCAAGCCGCTGGAGCAAATCGCGCGAGATGCCTTTAGGCGGCATGGGCTGCCCGCGCCCCTCGAGCGTGCTTGGCACTACCGCGAAAAGCCAGACTGGCTACCACTGTAGAAAGGTTCTCATGCGGATGGATGGCGCCTCGGGGTCCGTGTCCGGCCGGCTGGGGTTGAGTGACGCCGATCGGCGGCAGTTGCTCTACCTCGACGCCGTGCGGGCTGGCTTGGATCCCGGGGTGCCACCGCCGTGGCGGGTGGACTGGGCGACCGGGACCGACCTGGATCCCAGGCTGGAGCTGAAGCTGCACGTGGGACCGGTGACCGCGGTTGCCTTCGGGGTCGTGGAACAGAGGCCGTGGGTGGCGGTCGGTGTTGAGGAGCGCGGTTCCCCTGCTCGGCTGCTTGTCGGCGATCTGCTCTCGGGCCAGTTGCGCGAGTTGCCGTGCGACGAGCCCGTCCGGAGCCTGTCGTTTGCGACGATGTCCGCGGATCATGCTCTGGTCTCAGGGCACGAAGGCGGGCGGCTGCGGCTTTGGGGAGCGGCAGATGGCACGCTACGCAAGACATGGGAAGCGGGCGACCATGACGTGGAGAAGCTCGACGTTGTGGAGTCCGGTCGCGAAGCGTGGGCGGTGACCCGGGACGCCAACTGCCGGGTCCGATGTTTCTCGCTCCCGTCCGGTGAGCCGGTGGAGGTTCCGGGCACGGGCCACGCGTGCGCGATGTGTGCCGGCCGGCTCTCCGATGGGCGAGCCGTGGTCCTGCTGGGCGACGACGGCCTGTCGCTGTGGGAGATCGCCAGCGGTCGGTCTTCTTCTTTGCCAGTACCGAGTGAATGTCTGCGCTTGCGAAGCGTCGCGCTGTCGAGAGTGGACGGTCGGGACTGCGCGACGATGATGGACGAGGCTCATCGGATCGCTACCATAGATCTGTCCGCTGGTGCGCAGATCGCCCCTGCCATCACCGCCCACATGGCTGCGCACCCGGATGCGGTGATGGAGATAGCCTCGCTTCGTGGGCCTCACCCGCCGCTGGCGGTGATGGCTGGGAGGCTCGCCGTGCCGACACGGTGGCGTGTGCACCTATGGAACCTGGGCACGTCGCAGCAGGACGTCTCACCGATTGCCGGCACGGTCGCGGGCTGCCTGGTACAGGCCGTCAGGTGGCAGGATCGCGACCACCTGGTGACCGCGTCGCCACGAGATGGCGTGGTGGCACTGTGGGATCTCGACCAGCCGCTGGTCCGTGCGCTCGGGCACGAGCAGCGCGTCAGCCGGGTCGTGGTGGCCAAGCCCGATGGCATCGTGGTCAGCGCCGACGAGGGCGGCACCATCGTGGCGCGGCACGCCGGCGATGGGCATGTGCTTGCCCAACCGCTGGCCACAGGCGTCGAAAGCACGCGGGCGCTGGCAGCGTGGCGCGAAGGTGACGACATCATCGCGGCACAGGGCGCGGGTGCGCGACACGCTAGCGACAGCAATTTGCGGCGATGGAACCTGACCACGGGTGAGCCATACGGCCCGCCCATCGACGCGCACCCCAACGTTGTGCACTGGCTCTCCCGGATCGCGCTGCCGGGCGGCGATGCCTTGGTGAGCTACGGTCCCGACGGAATGCTCAAGATCTGGCGGCCCCACGACGGTGTCCTGCTCGCCGAGACCCTCACGAACGTTGAATCCAAGCTCACCGGGTTCGCGACCGGGATCGTCGAGGGGCGACCGCTTGCGGTGCTGACCTCCTACAGCCAACCCATGGCAGTGTACACATTGGACGATCTGGCGGCGCCACCGACCGTCATCTCTACGGCCGGCGACGATGTCGCCCTGGCCATCGCCGGCCCGCACATCGTCGCCGCCCATTCCCGAACCGCACCCCGCACCGTGCGCGTCTGGCACCTTTCCGGCCAGCGGATCGGGCCCGGTATCCCCGGTGACGCCGAGATCACCACGCTCGCGCCGCGAACATGGCCGGCCGCGTTCATAGGCCGCGCCGACGCAACGGTCTCCCTGACCGACCTCCACACAGGTCACGACCTTTGCCCGCGCATGCTCCTGCCCACCGTGCCGAGCACCATGACCGTGACCGCCGACGGCGATCTTATCGTCGGCTTCGGCAGCGACCTGGCCCGCGTCCGCCCGCCCGGCTGAGGCGCGGGAACCCGATCAGCAGACGAACGATGCCCCTCGCCGAAGGTGTGAGCCCGCGTGGACGTCTGCTTCGTGGCTGGCGCCTTCTGACAGAAGACCAGGGCCATTACCGTGGACGAATTCCACGATGCGCTGGCCGGGCTCGTGCTCGCCGAGATCGAGCTGGGGGAGGGCGAGCAGCCGCCCGCACCCGGCCCCGAGGTGACCCGCGACCCGCGCTTTACCGGTGGCTACCTGGCCCACGCGACACTGGCCCAGATCGACGAGCTGTTGCGCGTTGCGCGGGCTGTCCGGATTGGACAGCCCGCGCAACGTCGCTTGCCTGGTTAGCCGGAGGTACCGAAGGGCCTCGCCGGACGGACAGCGGTGTCCAATAGACGGAGCGGGGTGGTGGCCCCGGTCTGCGCGGGCGCGGTAACGCCGAGGGCGGCAAGGACGAACTCCACGCGAGCGATGTCGATCGGGTGAGGCTCGCCCGGTACCGAATAGAATGCCATGTTTTCGGCCATCGTCGGATTGCGGGAGCTATACGCCGTCCCGCGCAGGTCGACGAGGTGATGCGGTTCGCGCGGGAACTCACGAGAATGATCTGAGCTGCCACACCTGGTTGAAGTTGGAGGTGTCCAGGTTCCAGCTTTGGAGCCAGGTCCCGTTCTGGTTCTGGCGGCCGGGATCGGGCTGGATCACCTTGGAGAATCCGACGTTCTGCAGCCGTCCGCCGGCCATCAGGCGCCACATTTGGTTGGTCTGGTTCGGCGGATAGCAGTCCCACACCTGGATTTTCGTGCCGTCGCCGCCCGCGAACTCGGCCGGAGCGTCGAGGCAGCGACCGCTGGCCACGTTGATGAGCTCGAAGGAGGTGAGACTGCGCCAGCGCCGCCGCCACATCTGGTTGTACTGGGTGGGCGGATAGCAGTCCCAAAGCTGCATGGGCGTGCCGTTGACGCCGCCCCACTCGGCAGGGGAGTCGAGGCAGCGGCCGCTGGCGCTGTGCACGATGTACCAGGGGCCGTCGACTTCGCCGTCGGCTGATGCGCTCGTGGCGGGTGAGAGCACGGCGACGAAGACGGCGAGAGCCGTTGCGGTGCGCGCGAGTTTGAGGTTCATGATGCCGAGACTGCGCCGCCGTGTCACATTTCGACAGGCACGCGTATCACTGAGTGACCCACGTCGTTGATCCGACACAGCGCCACCGCCCGGCCCGGCACGACAATGGGCGGCGTGGACGACCACACCGTTGTGGGCCGGATGCTCGCCGTGCTCGACGCCGTCGCCGACCTCGCCGATGCCGCGACGCTCGCGGCGCTGACCCGGTGCACCGGCATTCCTAAACCGACCGTGCGGCGTATCGCGGCTGACCTGTGCGCACGAGGAGTGCTGCTGCGCGCGGGCGGCAGCTACCGGCTTGGGCCACGTCTGCTGGAACTCGGCCTGCGCACTGCGGCGAAAGACAGCCTGCGCCTGGCCGCCGCGCCGCACATCTGGGATCTGTTCGCCCGGACCGGCGAGATCGTGTGGATCTCGACGATCACCGAAACCTCCCACTTCTTGCTCGACAGCGCGTTCGGGGCCAACCGGGCGTCGGACATGCGCAGACCGTGGCCGACCACGATCCGCAGCATGGGTTTCCTCACGACGGCCGCCGGCCGGATTTTGCTTGCCGACCGCCCCGAACTCGCTGAGGAGCTTGGCTCGCAACCGATACCGCGGTTGACCCCGTACAGTCTGACCACCTGGCCCAGGCTGATCGCCGCGGCACGAGCGGCCGCCGAAGACGGGATAGCCACCGAACGCGAGCAGTCCCTGCTCGGCTACAGCTGCATGGCGGCTGGGATCCGCGGACCGGACCATACCGTCGTCGGTGTGCTCGGCGTCCTCGGACGGGCACACGCCATGGCCCTGCACCGCTTCACCCGCCCGCTGCTCGCCGCCGCCGACGACATCGAGCAGGCCCTGCACCGCGCGGCGGGCCGTCCGGTTGGACGGCCCGCGTCAAGGGCAGTGGGTCGGTTAACTGAGGGTGCCGAAGGGACGGGCGGCCTTGACATCCGGTGTCCAATGTAGACGGACTGGGGTGGTGGCCGTGGTGGCGGCGGGTGCGTTGACGCCAAGGGCGGCCAGGACGAACTCCACGCGGGCGATGTCGATCGGGTGAGGCTCGCCCGGTACCGAATAAAATGCCATGTTTTCGGCCATCGTCAGGCTGCGGGAGCCATGCACGGACAGCGTGACGTGGCCGACTGTGCCGCCGTCGTGACCCCATGCCCGTTCACCGCCGGGCAGGCCCAGCCAGTACAGCCCGAGGCCGTAGCCGCCCGCGTCGGGGACGGTTGGGTCGAACGGGTTGGTGGTCTGCATCTCGCGCAGCAGGCGGGCGTTGAGCAGGCGCCCGCCGAGCAGGGCGCGGTAGAACCGGTTGAGGTCCTGCGGTGTCGAGATGAGCTCGCCGGCCGCCCAGGCCCAGGTCATGTTGTACACGCTGAAGTCGCGCAGGTTGCCGTCGATCCACGGGACGTAGGCCTCCGAGTGCGGACCGTGGATGCGCGGAAATCCGCCCGGGAAGTAGCTGGAGTGCAGGCCCAGCGGCCGCAGGATGCGCCGCTGCACCTCGTCGGCGTAGCGCCGCCCGGTCAGCCGCTCGATGAGCAGACCGAGGAAAATGTAGCCGGTGTTGCTGTAGGAGAACGGGCTGCCGGGTGGGCCCGTGGGCGGCTGGCTCAGCGCGATGGCGATCAGCTCCTGCGGCCGGTAGACGCGCTTGCCCACGTTGATGACGTCGTCGGGTGTCTGCAGGAGCGCGTTGGTGTAGTTGAACACGCCGCTGGTGTGGTTGAGCAGCATGCGGATGGTGATCGCTCCGGTGGCGTATTCGGGCAGATAGCGTGTGATCGGGTCGTCGAGGCCGAGCCGGCCCTCGCCCGCGAGCTGAAGCACGACCGTGGCCACGAAGGTCTTGGTGATGCTGCCAACCCGGTGCCGGAACCACGGCTGGACCGGCCGTCCACTGTCGACATCGGCCAGGCCCGCCGCCAGCCCCCACCGGCGGTAATCGGCCCTGACCTCGGCGAAAAGACCGGGCATGCCTGCCTGGTGCACGGCTTCGAGCAGCTCCTGCAGGCGGTCCCGTTCGCCGCCGTCGGGGTTGCCCTGCGCGAAGGCCGTGCCGGGCAACGCGAGAGCCGCTGGCGCGGCCACGGTCAGCCCAGCAAGCAGTGTCCTGCGATGCATGAGAAAACCTCCCCCAAGGTTGATGTGTCTCTACGCCAGGCTAGCCCTTGCGGTAAAGCCGAAGATGTCCGGGACCGCGTCCGGCGAACCGGCCTCGACAACGCGGGTGAGGGTCAGACCCGAGTCCAATGCGGTGTGCAGGAGATCGGGCAGCGGCGTGTGCCACGCGCCCACCTTGTCGCGCACGCCTTGATCGGTGAACGAGTCGAACCGCCGGTCGCGCCGATGGTAGCTGCCGTCAACAATGACCCGGGCCGGGTCGGAACGATCGGCGAACGCGCCGGTGAAGGACGGATGGACTCCAATGTGGACGAGCGTGCCGCCGGGCCGCAGGATGCGGGCGGCCTCCGCCACCACGGCCGCGTAGTCGGGCACGTCGGTGTGGGCGAGAATGCAGGTCGCGGCCGCCACGCTGCCCGACGCGATCGGCAGGGCAGCGGCGTCGGCGCACGCGACCGGCAGCTTCGCGGCGGCGTGGCGCAGCTGGCCGGACGACAGGTCCACGCCGATCGGTGACCAGCCCAGCTCGGTGAGCACACGGGCGTGGGCGCCGGTGCCGCAGCAGATGTCCACACAGGTTTGCGCGTTGCCGTGCGGCAACAGCTCGCGCAGCATGCGATGCACGCGCTCGGTGAACACCGACGCCGACCCGTCGATATATTCGGCATACCAGTCGGCGATGGCGTCGTAGGCCGCGATATTCCCCATCCCGCGAATGTTACTTCGGTTAAGGTCGGCGGATGTCCTATGCGAGGCGCTCGGCGCGGGTCATCCTGGTGGACGGGCAGGATCGCGTGCTGCTGTTCCGCTTTCCGTGGAACCATAGGCGGCTGGAGGAAGGCTATCTGTGGGTGACGCCGGGCGGTGGGGTCGACGACGGCGAGACGTTGCACGGCGCCGCCGTGCGTGAGTTGCGCGAGGAGACGGGTCTCGTGCTGGCCGAGGACGTCCGGTTGCCGCACGTCGGCTATGCGGAGGGTTACGCGAGATTCGACTGGGCGAAGGGAGTCTTCCGCGACGACTACTTCTACCATCGCGTCGATGCGCATGATGTGGACGAGTCGGGCCAGGAGGAGTGGGAGAGCAAGGTGATGCTCGGCTTCCGCTGGTGGAGTGTGGACGAGCTGCGCTCGCCCACCGAACGCGTGGTGCCGCCCGGCCTGGACGCCCTCGTCGTGGACCTGCTGCGCGGCCGCTTGCCCGAATCACCGCTACAGCTGGCCTGGCATCACTAGCGACTTTCGAGCCGCAGAGCCATTTGGCGGTACCGGCTTACGGGCACCAGGTGCACGCCGTCGAACGCGCCGCTGTCGCGCAGCTGGTCGATCATCTCGCAGGCCGCCTCGACACCCGCGTCCCGGTCCTGCGCGACCCGTTCCACGAGCGAGCCCGGGATGTCAATGTCCGGAATGGACGCCGCGAGCTCGTGTGCCATGCGCGGGCTGGCGAGCACCATCACGCCTGCGTAGACCGGCATGTCCAGCGTGACGGACTCTCGCCAGCGCAGCAGCGCGTCAACCGAGAAGCTCACCTGCGCGAACATGAAGTCCGCGGCCCGCTTCCACGAAGGCACCTTGCGCAACCCGGATGTCACGCCCACCCGAAACGGCGTCATGGCCTCAAACCCACGGGCCTCGTCGATCATCGCGCGCACCGTCAGCTCGCTGGTCCGGTCGCCCACCGTGGGCTTGTCTCCGTACACAAACAAGAACTGGTCCACCCCATAGGCCGCAGCCGTCAGCAGATCTCGCCGGAAGCCCAGCAGATTCCGGTCGCGGGAGTTCAGGCAGGCGATGCTGCGTCCACCCATCGCGGCCACCTCGTGCGCCACGGCGATGCTCGAAACCGTCGCCCGCCCGATGTGGTTGTCGGGTATCAGGAACGACCCCGCGACCGGGCTGAGCACCCCGATCTGATGCCGCACCCGGGTCAGGTCGGGCCGCGTCGGCGGCTCGATCTCGCATACCAGCTCGAAGCTCATGACGAGTAGTATGCGGCATGCGGATAGCGACCATCCCCGCCCCGACGTCGCCACGCCAACCCCGCGAGCAGATGATCGAGGCAGCGCGCGGGTTCGCCGAGAACATGTCCACGAGACGGTCGGTGCGCGACTTCTCGCCCGAACCGTTTCCGCTCGAAGTCATCGAGGAGGCGGTCCGGGCCGCAGCGACGGCTCCCAGCGGGGCCAACATCCAACCCTGGCGGTTCGTCGTCCTCACCGACCCGCACCGCAAGCGCCCGCGCGAGGAACGGGGCTTCGTCGTGATCCCGGTAGGATTCCCGGCCGATGGCGCACGCGTGCCCGACATCGCTCGCAAACCCCTGGAGGAGGTGTTGGTCCGCGCATGAACCGCAAAGGCTGGATCATCGTCGGGGCGGTGGCCTCGTTCCTGCTCGTGCTGTGCTGTGCGTGCGCGGTGGCCGGATGGGCGTGGTGGAGCGGCACCCGCGACGCCCCGGCCGCGACCGTCGAGCAGTACCTGACCGCGATCCGCGACGACGACACGGCCCGGGTGCGGGAGCTGACGTGCCACCGGGCGGGCGTGGCCACCCGGCTCATGGCCGACTGGACCGACGTCGTGGACTGGGAGATCATCGGGGACGAGAGCTATGAGCGTTCGGCGGAGGTGACGGCCCGTGTCACGTACACCATCATGGGCATCACCGACAGCCAGCGCATGGTCTTCACGTTGCTCAAAGAGGACGACCAGTGGGTGGTGTGCGGGCTGACCGCCGCGCGATAGGCACTACTCGTGCTTGCGCATCACCGTGTGGGTGCCGGTCATCGTCACCACGGGTTGACCGTCCACATCGGATGCCCACTCGCCGCACGCGCCCCCGCCCTCGGCCACGTCCAGCTCCAGCGGCGTGCCGTCCATCCGCAGCGCGGGATGGTAGTAGGCCCCGACCTGCTTGGCCTCCGCCTGGATGTAGTGCCCGATGAGCGCCCGCCGGAAGCGGTCGGCCGTCTGGTTGGGCAGGCTGCCGTGCACCAGAGACCCATTGAAGAACAACACGTCACCCGGCTCCATCACCACGGGCACCACCTCGTAGGCGGTCGGGACGGGCACGGTCACGTCGGTGAAGCTGACCGTCGTGTCGGCCTTCACCGTGCACAGGATGGGCCAGGTGTGGCTGCCCGGCACGACCAGCATGCACCCGTTGTCCTCGTCGGCCCGGTCGAGCGCCATCCACGCCGCGACGCAGTTGCCGGGCTGGGCCTTGAGGTAGAAGTTGTCCTGATGCAGCGCCTGCCCTCGGGCCCCGGCCGGTTTGAAATAAAGCATTGTCTGTACCGCATACGGGTCGCCACCGAGCAGGTCGTTGAGCAGTGCGCGGATGCGCGCGTCGATCAGCCAGCGCAGTGAGGTGTCGTCCCACCGGTGCATCTGCGCCATGCGCGGGTAGCGCTTGAGCGGGTCGCGGCTCGATGCGTCGACACCCACCAGATCCTTCTCGTATGACCCGCGCCGGCGCAGCGTCATGTAGTGCTCCCGCAGCCGCGCGACCTCATCCTCCGGGAACACCCGACGCGCCACGGCATATCCGAGTTCATTGTACGAATGACTCATCATGGTTTCATATTGCGTCGTAGTACCGTAGGAGAACAGGCACTTTTGGCGCAAGGAGTTGACGATTTGGCGCATGTCCAGCTCGTGACCCCGCCCACCTACTGGCGCTGCGAGCCGGGCTGGTCGTGGACGTCCAAACCGCTGGGCGACCATCTGCTGTGGTGCGTGCTCGGGGGCGTGGGGCGGATGGTGCACGGCTCGCTGGATGTGCCGCTCGAACCGGGCGTGTGCTTCGTCTTCCGCCCCGGCGACGCTCCGATCGCCACGCACGACCCGCGCCGGCGCCTGCTCGTGTTCGGCATGCACTTTGTCTCGGATAACACCGACGGCGTCTGGTGCAAGGTAACCGATCAGTCCCTCCTGCACGGCCTGGCCCGGCGTGCCGACCGGCTGTACCGGCGCGGCGACGTGCCGGCCGCCGCCGCGTGTCTGGAGTTCATCCTCGCGCTGATCCACGACGATGCGACGCACCCGCCACCGTCCGGTGTGGACGGTGTGCTCGCCGAGCTGGCCGAGGCCATCCGGCAGGACCCGCGCCGCCGCTGGAGCGTTGCGGAGCTCGCTGAGCGGGCCGCACTCTCGCGTGCCCAGTTCACCCGCCGCTTCACCGCGCTGACCGGTGCGCCACCGGCCAAATTTCTCATCCAGGCCCGCATAAGCCGCGCTCGCCAACTGCTCGCCGAAACCGGCATGTCCGTAACGCAGGTGTCGGCCGCCCTCGGCTACACCGACGTGGCCCACTTCAGCCGCCAATACAAGCAATACACCGGCTCGCCCCCCACTCTGGGTTGATCATTAACTCACGTCCATGTTCGACGGTGTGTCGCGGCATTAACTTCATGGTCAATCTGCGGGGGGCCCGG
The DNA here is from genome assembly GCF_003426775.1 of Allorhizocola rhizosphaerae. Lineage (GTDB taxonomy): Bacteria > Actinomycetota > Actinomycetes > Mycobacteriales > Micromonosporaceae > Allorhizocola > Allorhizocola rhizosphaerae. The sequence goes on from NZ_QJUG01000009.1 coordinate 46,033, forward strand.
CGGCGAATGAGCGCGGCGTGTCATGGATGGTCGATATCAGCCAGTGACAGGCCCGAAGTGCCAGCGGGTTTCTGAGCGCATGAGCTCGCCCGGACGCAGGATCGGCGAGGGGAAGTGCGCCTGGTTCGGTGCGTCGGGATAGTGCTGTGTTTCCAGGCAGATGCCCGCGCCCTGCCGGTAGAGCGCGCCACTCGTGCCGACGATGGTCCCGTCGAGGAAATTGCCGGTGTAGACCTGGACGCCCGGCCGGTCCGTGACGACGGTCAAAGTCAGCCCAGACTGTCGTGAGTGGAGGGTGGCGGCAGCACGCATGCCATCCCCGGGCGGCACCACAAAGTTGTGGTCGAACCCGTTGGCCGCCACGATGTGTGGGTGCGGTCGGCGGATCACACCGCCGAGCACGTGCCCCTGCCGCAGATCAAACGGCGTGCGCGCGACCTCGGCGACCTTGCCCGTGGGGATCAGGTTCGGGCCGGTCGGGATGTAGTGCTCCGACGGCACGGTCAGCGTGTGGCCGTCGATCGTGCGGGCGTCCTCGCCGTCGAGGTTGAAGTAGGCGTGATTGGTCAGGCTCACGATGGTCGGCGCATCGGTGCGCGCCGTGTATTCGAGCCCAACGGTGTCGCCCGTCACCGTGTAAGCCGCGGTCACCTCGACCCGCCCCGGGAACCCCTGATCACCGTCCGGGCTTTCCAACCCGAACACGATGCGCGACGGCGTGTGCTCCAGCACCTCCCACACCCGCCGGTCGAACCCGTCGGGGCCGCCGTGCAGCGTGTTGCTTCCCTCATTCGGCGCGAGGCGATACTCGACGCCGTCGAGTGTGAAGGTGCCGCCGGCGATGCGGTTGGCGAACCGGCCGATGGTCGCGCCGATGTAGGCCTTGGACGCCAGCCGCCCCTCGACATCGGGGTGCCCGAGCACGACGTTGCGCCGGACCCCGTCGGGGCAGGTGACGTGCAGCGTGTGCACCGCCGCCCCGAGGTCGAGGAGTTCGAGCTCGATGGTGCCCGAGCCGATGGTGTGCCGATGCACCGGTGCGCCGGCCGACGTCTTGCCGAACAGGGTTCTCATGCCGGCAAAGCTATCAAGCCGCCTGGTAGGCCCGTGCCACCAGCTGGAGCCAGTCGTACACCGCGGTCTCGTTAGGCGCCAACGGCCCCGGGATGAAGTGTGGCGACGACACCCCGCGCTGCACCGATTCGCATGCCGCCCAGTCCTGCCTGTTCACCAGGTCCCAGAATTCCAGGGCATACGACGGGTCGGTGACCGCCGGGTCGAACAGCCACTCGCACTCGACCAGTGTGCGGTCGGCGGCGACGGGCCGGAGAAGGTGGGTCAGCACATAGTCGGGGTGCAGCGAGATCAGCAGGTTCGGAAACAGGCCCAGATATCGGACCGTGCGTGGATCGACGCCCGGGAGGAAAGCGCCCCGCGAGCGCCCGTCCAGCGACATGGTCTCGGCGTGCTCGCGCAGGTCCATCGCCCCGCCGACCCAGTTGCCTGGCTCGTCGCGCCAGTTGTTGCCGCTCGTGGGTGGCGATACCGCGCACAGCTCCGGGTGGATCAGCGGGCAGTGGTAGCACTCGTGATAGTTCTCGGTGATCACCTTCCAATTGGCCCGAACCTCATACTCGTGCCGCGCTTTCACCTCCAGCCGCGCCGGCCGATACGGCGCGACGAGCGCGTCCAGCGAGCCGACGTGCTCTTCGAACGACCCGGCCGTGGCGGACGACCCCGCCGTGGCGGTCGCGTTGACGAACACCCAGCCGTGCCAGTCAACACACGGCAGTTCCGTCAACATGTTGTTTGTCTTGTCAACATTGATTCGCGGTGCAGACTTGAGCGTGCCGTCAATGTTGTAGGCCCAGCCGTGATAGGGGCACAGCAGCGACGTGCCGGTCGGCGTCAACTCGTGCCCACGGTGCCGGCACACGTTGGCGAACGCCCGCCGCTGCGGCGTGACGATCACCCCGACGTCGCCGACTCGCATCGTTGTCACCGCGGGGACCGCCCGGCCCACGCACGTCCACGATCCGGCGAACACGTGCCGCTGTTCCCATTCGAACACGCGCGCCGAAGCGTACGCATCACCGGGCAACATGGTTGACTCGCCGAACGGCCGAACAGCGGACGAGAGGTCGATCCGGGGGCTCACCAGGTCAGTATTCCTGACTCACGACTCAGTGTGAAGGCCTGTCCTTGACATCGATATATAGGAGTACTTGCTATTGACAACGTTGTCTCAAGGCGAGCGATCAATGTTCCGTCGACCCGTCCCCATCGTCGTCCTATGTGGACACCTGGCGGCGATGACCGCAGCGATGACCCCCGCGCTGCCCGCCCAAGCCGCACTCCTGCCGCTCACCCAGCACGTCAACCCGTTCATCGGCACCGACGACAGCAACGCGCCCAACCCGGTGCCCGGCGGCGCGGGCGGCAGCACCGTGCCCGGCCCGGTGGCCCCGTTCGGCATGATTCAGTGGAGCCCGGACACGCCCACCGCGTCCCCGTCTGGGTACCGCTTCTCCGACACGCAGATCCAAGAGTTCAGCCTCACCCACTTCAACGGCGCGGGCTGCGCCAACAACGAGGACATCGGCATCCTGCCGATCATCGGCAACATCGGCGCGTCGCCCGGCCCGAACTGGACGTCCTGCCAGGCGACCCACACCAAGTCGGCCGAGGTCGCGCAGGCCGGCTACTACAAGGCCGTGCTGTCCACCTACGGCAACACCCAGGTCGAGCTGACCACGACCAAGCGCACCGGCATCATGCGGCTGACCTACCCCAATACCACCACCGCGAAGGTGCTCGTCAACACGTCCCGCTCCGCCACGGGCAACCGCAGCGGCTCGATCACCGTCAACGGCGCCACAATCTCCGGCTCGTTCACCGGCGGCGGCTTCTGCGGCTCCTCCAAGACCTATCAGGTGCATTACCACGCCCAATTTGACGGACCCCCAACCTCTTTTGGTACCTGGCTCGGCTCCACGGTCAACGCCGGGTCGGCCAACACCAGCGGTGTGAACTCCGGCGGCTACCTCAACTTCGACACCTCCACCAACCGCGTGGTCCACATGAAGGTCGGCATCTCGTTCGTGAGCGTGGCCAACGCCCAGGCCAACCTCAACGCCGAACAGCAGGCTTGGATGCCGCCGGGGCACGCGCCCGCGCTGGGCACGAATCTGGCTCTGAACAAGCCCGCCACCGGTTCGGCCTCGTGCAACGCCACGGAACCCCCGGCCAAGGCGTTCGACGGTGTGCTGTCTGTGGCCAGCAAGTGGTGCTCGAACGCGGCCGGGACCAAGACACTGCAGGTGGATTTGGGCTCCCTGCAAAACGTTTCGTCGTTCGTGGTCAAGCACGCCGGGCTGGGCGGGGAGACCACCGGCTGGAACACGGGCGCGTTCAACATTCTCTCCAGCGCCGACGGCGCCACGTGGACGACCCGGGTCACCGTGTCGGGCAACCGGTCGTCTCGCACATATCACCCCATCGCCGCGGTGAGCGCTCGCTATGTGCGCCTTGACGTCACGACTCCCGCCAACAACGGAAACGGGGCCGCTCGTATCGACGAATTTGAGGTTTATGGGGGTACCGGAGGGCCGGTCAACGTGGCCCTGAACAAGCCCGCGACCGCCGACTCATCGTGCAACCCCGACGAGGGCCCGGCCAAGGCGGTCAACGGGAGCGTGACCGCAGGCACCACCGACAAGTGGTGTTCGCTGGGCGCGACCAAGTTCTGGCAGGCCGACCTCGGCGGCACAGTCAACGTCAAGTCCTTCACGGTGCGGCACGCGGGCGCGGGAGGCGAGATGACGACGTGGAACACGCGCGACTTCACGCTTCAGGTGTCCGGGGACGGCACCAACTGGACAACGGTCGTCACGGTCGCCGGCAACACGGCCAACGTCACGGAGCACGCCATCACGCCCGTCAACGCCCGCTATGTGCGGCTGAACATCACCGCACCGACATCCACCACGAACAACGCGGCGCGTATCTACGAGGTGGAGGTGTACGCCTGACAGCTCGCCAGGACGACGTCGAACAGGCTGCGCCCGGGCTGGAAATCGAACTCGTCCGAGGCTCACAGCACCACGGGTCCGGTGAAGAGCGCGACCGCGCGGCGCTCGCGCTCTTCACCGCGGACTGTCCAATATCTCCACTAAGGAGATCGGCATCAACCCTCTGGCTGAAGTGTCAGGGCTTCGGGTTGCGCACCCGGCCGATCCCACTGATCAGCAGCGCCAGGCCGCCGGCGAGCACCACCATGCCGATCACCGCCCACTTCGGATCGCCGGTCATGAAGCTGCCCGGAAGCACGTTGATCCCCTGCAACAGCCAGACCAACCCGAGAATGCTCGCGATCGCCCCGACGACGACACGCACCAATCCACTCAATGGCGTCCCTCCATTTCGTTCCGCGGCGCATGCCTGTTGATTCGCCCCGGCAAGCCGTCGCTCATGCCTTCTTCTATCGGCTTGCCCCGCCAGAGTCAACCGTTGGGCGGGCTCCCATCGCGCCCGCCCGGGATAGTCAGTCATATTCGTCAAAGAGGCTGCCGCTTGAACTTGAACCGCCGCTCCCACCGAAGGGGTCGGCGTGACCGCCGCTGCCGCCACCGCCACTCCCACCGCCGAGGAGCAGCCCGATGACTATCAGCACGCCGATCAAGCAACCGGGCCAGCTGAACAGAAACTCGACAAGGTCCATCGGTCCCCCCAGGGATCAGTAGGTGAGCACCTGGCTGAACGTGAAATCGCCGTGGATGTTCGGGGATCCGGTGACCACCGCCGCCAGCGGGATGCCCAACGGTCCCTGCACCAGGCTGCGCATGTTGGTCGGCCTAAAGTGGACGAGGTCTTGGTTGCCCAGATACCAGCCACTGGTCGAGATCGAGCCGACCCGGCACCACTCGAATTTGGCCGTGCCAAACCAGGGCAGCGTGTTGGCGGCGCTGGACGCGAACCGTTCGAGGACGAACGTGCCGAACCGCGGGAACTCCGGGCCGCTGATGCCGGTGAACCGGTTCGAGTAGGAGGTTGATTCCCACGTGTTGCCCGCGTTCCAGGCGCGGATGTGTACCCGCCCGTCCGCGTTCACCTCGGCGTTGACGATGGGAGCAGTGACGCCGAACCCGCATCGGGCGATGCTGAAGACCCGCTGCGGTGTGCGCACCGCGGCATCGCGGGTGTCCACCACCCAGGCGAAGTAGCCGGTGAACACGCCCCATCCCGATTGGACGTGGTAGGAGCGCACGCCGACCTGGATCTGCGTGCCGTGGGAACCCTCAATGCCGATCCACTGGTCGTACGCGCCATATCTGGTGTCTGTCGTGGACAGGCAGGGGACCTGCCATTGCGCCGTGACCCGGCTGGGAAGCCGCCACGCGCCGCCGTCGTTCCACTCCCACGCCCGAACACCCGCCCAGTTGCTCGGATCGTACGGTGTCCCACCGGCGGCCGCCGGCGACGCGACGCCCAGGATGACGAGCACCACGGCGGCCATCGGCACGGCCCGCCGGAGCATCCATTGCCTCATTCTTCCTCCTCCTTCGGTCGGGCGGGAAGCCCCGTTCATCGATAGGTGATCGGCGAACCGTGTTTCTCCCCGTGCGGGTTCAAGATTTTTTGCCACGGCTCGGGGAGGTTTCCGGCGCGGTGACCGACACAGTCATGACGGCATGATTCGTTGTGGTGTTTCGGTCGGGAGGAACGATGGACAACATGCACCGGGAGTCGCACAGTGAACACAAGAGTCGCGCGACCGGTTTCGGAGTGACGATGGACCCGGCGGAGCTAGTCGAAGGTGTCAGGCGGCAGGATCCGGTGGCGCTGCGCCAATTGGACGACGGTCACCGGCGGCGGCTGACCGCGTTCTGCCGCGGCCGGCTCCACAACCCGGATGAAGCCGAGGACTGCGTGCAGGAAACCTTCATGACCGCCCTGGCTCGCATCGACACCCTGGAGTCTCCCGAGAATCTTCGCAACTGGCTGACCGGCATTGCGAAGCGCAAGGTGATGGAACGCAACAGGCGGCACCTGATTCTGGTCAACCGGCTCGCGGACGCCGCCATGCTCGAGATCGACCTTTCTGCTTTGGCGGATCGCACGCAGGATACTGCGCGTATCGCTGGCAAGCGCGAGATGCTGTCTGTCGTCGGCATGGCCCTGCACAGCCTGACCCCTCAGCTGCGGGCCGTCATGATGGAGGTGATCCGGGAGCCCGGCATCAGCGGCACGGCACTCGCGGCACGGCTCAACTGGACCGTGCAGAAGGCCGAACACGAACTGAGCCGGGGCCGCGCCGAGCTTGCCAAGGCGATCGGGATCGCGTTCGTTGTCGGTGGCCGCCGCGACGACGACTGCCCAGAACTGGCGGCGCTGTGCCTGAGATTGGGTGTTCCCGGCGGCCGAAGGGTGCCACTTACCCCGCGGCAGCGCCGGGCCGTGCAAGGGCATCTCAATAAGTGCTCCTCGACCTGCCGCCCGCGGGCGGTCGCGGGACGAGACAGCGGGGCCTGGGCGATCGGAACCGGTCTGCTCATGCTCACCCAGCGGCAGCGGGAACCCGACCCGGCGGCTCCGGCTGTCGTAGCCGCACAGTCCACAGCGGACAGTGGGCGCGCGGGACTCGAAGCCGGATTCTGGCAGCGCGGATCCGACGCGTTCGCCCAGCTCGGCGCAAAAGTCGCGCAGCTGCCCGGGTTCAGCACCGCCCTTCGGGTGATGCAGAGCAACCCGGGCGCGATCCGGGCCGCGAGCGCGACCGTAGTGCTGGCCGCCGCGGCGACCGCCGCCCTTGCCTTCATACCGGGTCCTTCCGAGGACGATCCGACGCTCGTTGCGCCAAGCCGCTCGGCCGTCGCGCCTATTCCCGAGTCCAGCGCGATACCGCAGCCGGCCGTCTTCAGCCCGGCGGATCAGCCGGGCGCGGTGGACCCGGCGCTGGGTCCGGTGCGGACCGGCGACACGCTGACACCGCCGGCCACGGGCACGGGCGAGCCGCCCCAGACATCGTCACCGGGTGACGGCCGCTTCGCGGTGACCATCGACGCCGCGAAGCTGTCGGCGCCGCGGCTCGCGATCGCCGGCGTGGCAGGCAATCTCGACAAGAGCAAGCCGCAGACGGTGTGGCTGAAACCGGGCACCTATCAACTCGGCAGCGGGAATGTCTGGACGGCGGCGTGGTTCACCGTGACACCGACTGGCGCGATCGATTACCCGCAGGACGTGACGTATCTGTCGGGGCGGGGCACGGGCATCCTCACGCTCAAGGGATTCGCCGTCAACGTGGACGCCACCCGGCTGACTTCACCGCTGTTCGCCGTCGGATGGGTCGCCGCGAACGTGGATGCCCGCCGGGTCCAGACCTTCAACGTGCTGCCCGCCACCTACCGGCTCGCGAGCGGAAACATCTGGACGGCGGCGTGGTTCACCGTGACACCGACTGGCGCGATCGATTACCCGCAGGACGTGACGTACCTGTCGGGGCGGGGCACGGACACCCTGACGCTCAAGGGATTCACCATCTACGTGGACGCCACCCGGCTCACCGCATCGACCTTCGCCATCGAGTGGGTGGGCGCGACCTTCGATGCCCGTCGGGTCCAGACCGTCCAGGTGCTACCGGCGACCTACCGGCTCGCCGAGGGCAGCACATGGTCGGCGGCGCGAGTCAGCGTGACCGTCACCGGCGCCATGGACTACGCGCAGACCATCAGCTACCTGTCCGGCAGAGGAACCGAGACGCTCACGATCCTCACCAGCAGGCTGCCGCCCGCCTAATGGGGCGAGGTCCACCGGCAGGTGACGTCGGTGGACCTCGCGCGTTGATGCCCGGGGAATCTGCAGAGTGTGGCTGGTGCGCAACGATCGCCGCTACGCCGCTAGGTGGTGACCCACTCGGTGCACGCGGCTATCGTGCTGGTCACCCAGGTGCACATCCTGAACCGGTGGATGGTGCCGACGCTGGCTCCGCCGCAGCCCGAGGCCGAACCGTTGGGGTCGCCCACTCGGCCGCTCGCCCCGGTCCTGGCCCACTCTATGAAGTAGCCCTGGCCGTCCGCCTCGACGTCACACGCGTACGCGTAGGTGTGGCCGTCGCCGACTCCGCCGTAGCCGCAGTATGAAACACCTGACCAGCCACACGACCACGGCCCACCCTTGCTGACATCGTGAGCTTGTGCCGCGGTGGGAGTCCCTATCAGGATGGTCGCCGCGACCATCGTCGCGATGGATGCCAAACGAAATCTCTTCGTCCATGCATGTTTCATGGCAGTCCCGTCTGTCGTGGAAACGTTCAGACCCCTCCGTGAGATCCGTGGCTCCAGCACAACAGCGACTGGCGTTGTCCAGTAGCGGGTTTGGGCGCTAAACAACCCGTTTCGAAAGTGGGGCTTGGCGGCGAGGTAGGCGTCCATGCGTTCTTCGCGCAGTGCGGCGACGGGGTCGTGGGCCTCGGCGGACAGCTTTTCGCCGCGATAGTCGCCCTGCTCGCCGATCGACGAAACCCGTTGCTCGCGACGCTGCTGCAGGCTCAACCTAGATCCCGTGTCCAACAAACGCCATGCACGCTAGCGGACGGTGGGAAGGATCAAGCATTCGGGATTGGACGGTGCAGGGCGACGGCCCGCCGCGAAATCATTCGACCACCATCACGGGGAGTGTATGTTGCAGTGATGGCGGCAGAGACTAGGCACGCGCTGGCCATCCCGGGCAGGATCGGGGGCACGTTCACCGCGACGGTCGCGTTCACGTGGGTCGCGGCGATGCGCCGTGGCGCGGATGTGCATCACCTGCACTGGCCGCCCGACCCGCCGACCGAAAACATGGGCCCCTGGGTGTGCGAGCAGGTCGAGAAGGCGTTGGAGGGGCTGGACGAACCGCTGCTGATCGCCAAGTCGCTCGGCACGCACGCCTCGCCACTGGCCGCCGATCGCGGGCTGCCCGCGATCTGGCTGACGCCCATTCTCACCTCCGACTGGGTGGTCGACGGCATGCGCCGGGCCACGGCTCCGTTCCTGCTCGTGGGCGGCACGGCCGACCCCACGTGGCGCGGTGACCTGGCCCGCGAGCTGACCCCGTACGTGTGCGAGGTGGACGGCGCCGACCACGGGTTCATCCGCGAGGGGCCGCTGGCCGACTCCGCCGCCGCCCATGGCGAGCTCGCTACGGCCGCGGAGCGCTTTCTCGACAAGGTCCTCTGGCTCTGATTCTGGCGCGTGCGAAGCAACGCGCGGGCGGGATCGCCCTTATGCGCCGGCTTCCTCACGATCTTGAAGCAAAGAGCGCGCTTTCAAGATCGCTCAGTCCAGACGCCGCGGCGATCCCGCAAGGCGATGAGCATGGCCAGCGGGATGATCACGCCGAGCGCGAGGGTCACGAGGCTCGCACCCAGATCCGGGCCGGACATGAGCCCGCGTTCGCGTGCGTGATAGACCAGGTGCAGCGTGGAAAACACGAGCAGCCCGGTCAGAGCGACCATGGTCACCCTGCGTTCGGCCATCCACGCGGCCATCAGCAGGAGCACGCCCAGCGTCAGGAACGCCGCGCCCACATCGGACATGAGGTGCTCGTTGTACGGCGGATACGCGGCCGTCCACCGGCGCCCGGCCCCCGGAAAGTTCTCGTAGAACCAGCGGGGCGCGACCACGGCCGGTACCCCCCAGGAAACATGCAGAGCACCCAGGATGATCAGCAGCCATCTCATCACACGGGTTAGCCTACGGGTGTGACTTCACCGCGCCCGACCATGGTCGATGTGGCCAGGCGTGCCGGGGTGAGCCTCAAGACCGTCTCGCGCGTGGTCAACAACGAGCCCAACGTGCAGCAGCAGCTGGTCGACCGGGTGCGCGCGGCGGTGGAGGAGCTCGGGTTCCGGCGTAACCAGCCCGGTGCCGGGCTCGACGCCGACACGGTGCTGCTGGACAACCGGGGTGGCGCACGTGCCGGCATGCGCTCACTGAAACGCAAGGGGCACAAGCGAATCGGCATCCTGCTCGACTCCCTCGACGTGTTCACGATGCGTGAGCGGCTCGAAGGCGCGCGCACCGACGGGGCCATCGTCCGCGACGGCGTGCACGACCCGGTCACGGCGGCGCGGGCCGTGTCCGACATGCTCGACAGCGCCGACCCGCCGACCGCGTTCTTCGGCCTCAACAATCGCATGACCGTCGGTATCGTGCAGGAGCTGTGGCGGCGCGGCAGCGACGCGGCCGTGGTCGGGTTCGACGACTTCGAGCTGTCCCACCTGATGCCGCGCCGCTGACGGTCATCGCCTACGACACCCGCGAGCTTGCCCGGCAGGCGGCGGAGCTGCTGTTCGCCCGCATCGCCAAGGAGTCCTTCCCGCCCCGCACGGTCGTGCTGCCCACCCGCCTGGTCCAGACCGGACTACGCACCCATAGCGTATAGTCGATGTACTAGGGAGCCGGGCGGCACCATGTGATGCTGCGAGTCTTCGCAGCGCCCCCAAAGGTGGTTAGCCCGAAGGAGAAACCGTGACTCTCCCAATCAGACAGACCGGCCGCAGGCTGCTCGCCTGTGCCGGGATCAGCGCGCTGGTGTCCACGGCCGTGGTCGTGGCGCCCGCGCAGCCGGCACACGCCGCGGTGGTGTGCGCCGTGACCTACCAAAAAAGCTGGGACAACGGCAGCGGGTTCGGCGCCGGCGTCACCATCCGCAACCTGGGCGACCCCATCGCGAGCTGGACGCTGACCTTCACCTTTCCCGGCAACCAGCGCATCGTCGACTCGGGCTGGTCGGCCAACTGGCGCCAGGACGGCCCGAACGTGACCGCGACCAGCATGCCGTGGAATGGCAACCTGGGCGCCAACGCATCGACCGCGATTGGATTTAACGGTACCTACTCCGGTGCCAACACCGATCCGGTGGACTTCGCGATCAACGGGGTCCCGTGCAGCGGCACGCCCCGGCCGCCGACCCCGGTCGTCACACCCACGTCGGTGTTCGTGCCCGAGGGCGGCAACGCCCCGGTCAACGTGCGGCTGTCCGGGCAGCCGGCGTCCAACATGACCGTGCTCACCACGGCCGGGTCCGGCGACACCGACCTGACCGTGTGCAGCGGCGGCACGCTGTTGTTCACCGCCGCCAACTGGAGCGTGCCCCAGCAGGTGCGCGTCTGCGCCGCCGAGGACGCTGACTCGGTCAACGGCACGCGCACATTCTCCGTGGGCGGCGTGCCGGTGGTCGCGACCGAGAGCGACAACGATCCGCCCGCGGCCAAAGTGGACAATCCCTTCGCCGGTGCGGCGGGATACGTCAACCCCGACTGGCGGGGCCAGGTCGAGGCGCAGGCCGCGACCGTGCCCGAACCGCTGGCCGGGCAGATGCGCGCGGTCGGGCAGCAGTCGACCGCGATCTGGCTGGACCGCATCGGCGCGATAACGGCGGGGCGTGGGCTGGCCGGGCACCTGGATGCGGCGGTGGCGCAGGACGCGGCCAACGGCACGGCCCCGGTGGTGGTCTCGCTCGTGCTGTATAACCTGCCCAACCGCAACTGCCAGGCCTTCGAGGGCAGCAGTGAACTCACCCTTCAGGGTGGGCTTGCCCGGTACCGCAGCGAATATATCGACGCGATAGCGGCGATCCTCGCGCGTCCGGAGTATGCGGCACTTCGCGTGGCCGTGGTCGTCGAGCCGTGGTCGCTCTACAGCCACGTGGTTTTCGAGCCGCCCACGCAACACACCACGCTGCGGTGTAGCGACACACACCGGAGCGGGGTCTATCGCGACGGGATCCGCTACGCGGTCGGCCGGCTGAGCGCAGTCTCCAATACATACCTCTATGTGGACATCTCCAACTCCGGATGGCTGGGTTGGGAGACCAACCTGCACGACGCGGTCAACCTCTACGATCACGTGCTGGCCACGGCCTCGGGCGGGCCGGGCTACGGCAGGATTCACGGTTTCGCCACCAACGTGGCCGGCTATGTGCCCATCGAAGAGGTGTTCCTGCCCGATCCGCGGCTGATCGTCAGCGGCACGTCGATCTTCCAGACGCGCTGGATCGACTGGAACGATCGCGTCGACGAACGTGACTACGTGGCGGCGCTGCTCGCGGAGTTCGCCACCAGGGGATGCGTCCACTGCGGGATGCTCATCGACACCTCTCGCAACGGCTGGGGCGGTCCAGCACGGCCGGAGCGGGTCAGCACCTCCACCAATCCCGACACCTACGTCAACGAGAGCCGGCTCGACCGGCGGCTGCACCGCACCGGCTGGTGCAACCAGGCGGGCGCGGGCATCGGTGCGCGGCCAACGGCAGACACGGGCATCCCCGGGGTGGACGCCTTCGTGTGGGCCAAACCGCCGGGCGAGTCGGACGGGGCGGGATCACCGAGCACCATCGACCCGGACGACCCGCACAAGATGTCCGACCCGATGTGTGATCCGCTGATGCGCAACCGCTACGAGGACGAGGTCGCCACGGGCGCACTGCCCGGCGGCCCCCACTTCGGCCGCTGGTTCCCGGCCCAGTTCGAACAGCTGGTCCGCAACGCCCACCCCTAGCCCCTTTCGCGTCGACCATGAACTTGAGTCCATGTTCGACGGCGGGTCGTGACGCCAACTTCATGGTCGACTTGAAGGCGGTGAGCGCCTGAAGTGGACAGTGGGTCCGGGGCGGGCCCCCGGACCCACGCATCGTCAATTGACCGGTGTGAAGAACACCGGGAGGGAGGTGCGTGCCTGGCCCCGCGCCTGGAAACCGCGACCAGACAACGGACTGAGGCGTCAGCGGCGGTCCACGCCGAGGGCCAGCGCGACGGCGCCGAGTGCGCTCGCTCGCGCGCCCAGGTCGGCCGTGACGACGTCAACCGCGCCGACCGCGGCCGACATCGCGGTCTCGGCGAGGCCGTGCTGGATGGGTTCAAGCAAAAGGCTTGGCGCATAGGCGAACCCGCCCACCACGATCCTATCCGGATTGATCAGATTGAGCATGCCGCCCAGCGCGATCCCCAGGTGCCGGCCCGCGTCGCTGAGCAGGCGACGGCAGCCGGGGTCGCCCCGCACGGCCAGTGCCACGAGCTCGTCGAGGTCCTTCAGGCCCGGATGCGACACCCGTGCCTGCGACAGCAGTGCCCGCCCACCCGCGGTGAGCTCGACGCAACCCCGGTTGCCGCACCGGCACAGCGGCCCGCGAGCGTCCAAGGTGACGTGCCCGAGCTCGCCGGCCGTGCCCGCGGAGCCCCGATACAACCGTCCATCCACGACGATGTCGGCCCTGATGCCCGTGGCCAGTTTGACGTAAACCAGGTCCGCGCACGCCCGGCCCGCGCCCCACGCGTGCTCGGCCAGTGCGCCCAGGTTGGCATCGTTGTCGACCCGCACCGGCAGACTGTCCAACCGTGACGCCAGCTCCTCCTGTGGTACCAAATCGGCCCACGCGGGAAGCAGCGTCGGCGAGCCGATCCGGCCGTCCAAGGTGACCGGCGCGGGGATGCCGAGCCCCACGGCGTTGACGTCGGCCCGGTCCGCGCCGACGCTCTCCAGTACCAAATCGACCTGATGGGCGGCCAGATCGAGCGCCGCCTGCGGGTGTTCGTCGGCGTCGGCGTCCAAATGCACCGCCCGGTCGAGCAGAATCACGAGCTTATTGACACCCGTTGACAGAACTGTGCATCTGGCGTTTTGTTGTCGGCATGGCAGAAATCAACCGCAGGCAGCTTCTGGCCATCGGAGCAGGGGTTTCGGCGCTGGCCGTCCTGCCGTCGTGTTCCCCTTCCCAGTCCGAGCAGAAGCCGGACGAGAAAAAGGTCGAGGTCTTCTCGTGGTGGTCGGGTCCGGGCGAGCAGGAGGGCCTGGACGCGCTCACCGCGAACTTCAAGAAGAACAACCCGGGCGTCGAGTTCGTCAACGCCGCGGTCGCCGGCGGTTCGGGCACGCAGGCCAGGTCGGTGCTGGCGGCACGCCTGCAGGGCAACCAGCCGCCGGACTCCTATCAGTTGCACGCTGGGCTGGAGGCGGCCGACGACATCAAGGCCAACCGGCTTGAGGACATCACCTACCTTTACGAAGCCAACGGCTGGAAGTCCAAGTTCCCGTCCGGCCTCATCGAGAAGCTCTCGATCGGCGGGAAGATCTACGCCGTCCCGGTGAACATCCACCGCTCCAACCTGATGTGGTTCGTGCCGGGCAAACTGCAGGAGTGGGGCATCACCCCCGCCAAGACATGGGCCGAGGTGCTGACCCAGGCCACCGCGCTGGCTGCCAAAGGGGTCAAGGCGTTGTCGGTCGGGGCGCCGTGGACCCAGCTGCACCTGCTCGAAAACGTCCTATTAGGAGAGCTGGGCACCGCCAAATACAACGGGCTGTGGGACGGCAAGACCGACTGGAAGGGTGCCGACGTCGTCAAGGCGCTCGACACGTTCAAGTCGCTGCTCGCGGTCTCCGTCGTCGGCACGGACGACTGGCAGCCCACATTGGACAAGGTGCTCGGCGGGCAGGCGGCCTATCATGTGATGGGCGACTGGGCGGCCGGATATCTCCAGGGCGCCAAGGCTTTGAAATATAAGACTGGTTACGACGTCACGGCCTCACCCGGCACGGCCGGCGTCTACAACTTCCTCGCCGACTCGTTCACCCTGCCGAAGGGCGCGCCGCACAAGGTCTACGCCGAGGCGTGGCTCAAGGAATGCGCGTCGGTCGAGGGCCAGGACCTGTTCAACCCGCTCAAGGGTTCCGTGCCGGCCCGCCTGGACGCCGACAAGTCCAAATACAAGGACTATCTGGCGTCGGCGTTGCAGGACTGGCAAAACCAGAGCACGGTCGTGGTCGGCTCGCTCGTGCACGGCGTGGTGGCCAACAACGCCTTCAAGTCCGAAATCGAGAAGGCTTACGGCATTTTCGTGCAGGACAAGGACTCAGCCAAGTTCGCCGCGGCGGTGTCCAAGGCCTACACGGACACCAGCAAGTAACGCATCGTCATGCGTGGAATTCGCAAGTGGGGACCCGGGCTGCTGCTGGTGTCACCATCGCTGGTGGCGCTCGGGCTCTTCGTCTACTTCTTCATCGGCTGGAACGCCAAGGTCTCGCTGACCGAGTCGCGCGGCTACGTCATCGACGACAGGTTCGTTGGGCTGCAACAGTACAAGCGCCTGTTCGCCGATGAGACGTTCCACAACGACGTGCGAAACCTGGCCATCTTCACGGTGGTGTTCATCTGTGGCTCGCTCCTGTTTGGACTCGCCCTTGCCCTTTTGATGGATAAGGGGGTACGAGGCGAGAACGCA
Source organism: Allorhizocola rhizosphaerae (assembly GCF_003426775.1). Classification (GTDB taxonomy): domain Bacteria; phylum Actinomycetota; class Actinomycetes; order Mycobacteriales; family Micromonosporaceae; genus Allorhizocola; species Allorhizocola rhizosphaerae. The sequence goes on from NZ_QJUG01000009.1 coordinate 61,292, forward strand.
CTGCGCTCGATATACCTGTTCCCGATGGCGATTTCGTTCATCGCCACCGGGATCGTCTGGCGCTGGTTGCTCAACAGCGACACGGGCGCCGGCACGACCGGGCTCAACGATGTGCTGGGATTGGCGGGCATTCACTCCGACTGGCACAACGCGCAGTCGAAGTGGGCGGTGGCGGCCATCGCGCTGCCCGCCGGGTGGGCGCTGTCGGGCTATGTGATGGCACTGTTCCTGGCCGGCCTGCGCGGGGTTCCGGAGGAGCTGCGGGAGGCGGCGCGGGTCGACGGCGCATCGGAGACCAAGGTCTACTGGCACGTGGTGCGCCCGCTGCTGCTGCCGGTGCTGATGAGCGCGCTGGTGATCCTGGCGCACATCTCGCTCAAGACGTTCGACCTGATCTGGGCGATCGCGCCGCTGGACCCGAGGACGGAAACCCCGGCGCTGCTCATGTATCGGGAGGCCTTCCGGGGCGGGTTCTACGGGCGGGGCGCGGCCATCGCCACGATCCTGTTCTTCGGGATCAGCCTGCTCGCCGTGCCGTACATCTGGTACACGATGCGCAAGGAGCGGGGCCGATGAGCAAGACTCTGCGTCATCTGGCGCTGTTCGGCGCGGCCGTGTTCTTCCTCATGCCGGTGTATGTGCTGGTCGTGACGTCGCTCAAATCGGCCGGCGAGGTCGACGTGGGCAACATGTGGGCGCTGCCCAAATCGCTTTCGCTGGAGACGTTCGCGGCGGTGTGGCCCAAGCTCGACAAGGGCATGCTCAACAGCCTCATCCTCGCGGTGCCGGCGTCGCTCATCTCGTCGCTGCTTGGCGCGGCCAACGGGTTCGTGCTGGCGAAATGGCGCTTCCCCGGGGCCGACATCGTGTTTCCGGTCATCCTGTTCGGCATGTTCATTCCGTACCAGGCCATCATCATCCCGATGTTCTACGTGATGAGCGCGATCGGCATGTACGGCGGGCTCGACGGGCTGATCCTGGTGCACATCATCTACGGGCTGCCCATCACGACACTCATCTTCCGCAGCTATTTCTCGGGGCTGTCGGATGAGCTGATCGAGGCGGCGCGGGTCGACGGTGCGGGCATGCTGCGCACGTTTGTCCTCATTGGACTGCCGCTGGCGCTGCCGGCCTTCGCGGTCTCGATGATCTGGCAGTTCACGTCCACGTGGAACGACTTCCTGTTCGGGGTGATCCTCACACTGCCGGAGTTCTCGCCGGTGACGGTGGCGCTCAACAACATCGCGGGCGCGCAGACCGTACCCTTCAATCAGGCCATGGCAAGTGCGTTCCTCGCCAGCGTCCCCACTTTGATCGTCTACCTGTTGTTGGGACGGTTCTTCATGCGCGGCCTCATGGCCGGTGCGCTCAAGGGTTGACGGCCAGCGCTGCGGCCGCCGCTTCCACGGCGGCCGCTTTGACCTCTTCGAACGGGGCGTCGCTGTGCTCGACCGCGCAGTCGGACATGCCGCCGAGCGCGACCGTGGCGTGGATCAGCGCGCGTGACGACGGCTCGGGGCCCACGAGCAGGCCGGTCAGCGTGCGCCGCCATCGGAAGACCCGATCGGTGAGGTTGAGATAGGCCAATGTGGACGGATCGCGCAGCAGCATGATGAACACCTCGCGGTGCCGCCACAGCAGGTCGAAATAGTCCTCCAAAAGCCGGCGCGGATCGCCCGGCTCCCGGCCGCTCATGAACGCCTCGGTGTCGTCGATCAGCGGCTGGATGATGCTCTTGACGAGCTCGTCCCGCGACGCGAAATGGTAGTACAGCGCCGGCTTGGTGATGCCGAGCCGATCGGAGATCTGGCGCAGGCTGGTGTTGCGCACGCCCTGCGCGAGGAACAGCTCCTGCGCCACCGCCTGGATGCGCTTCTTGGTGCCCGAGGGTCTAGCCATGGGTTGAGTCTATAACTTACCATCCGTTAAGTAAGTTTGGATGGGAGGGGTGCACATGCGGGTTCTCATCTCCGGCGCCAGCATCGCCGGGCCCGTGCTGGCCTATTGGCTCGAAAGTTACGGGTTCACCGTCACCGTCGTGGAGCGGTCGCCCACGCTGCGCAAGACCGGCGGGCACGCGGTCGACCTGTTCAAGCCGGCCATGGACATCGCCGAGCGGATGGGCCTGATCGACGCGGTCCTCGCCAAGCGCACCGGCACCGAACGGCTCGGGTTCCGCCTTGAGGGCAGCGACCGCCGCCACGAACTCAACGTCGGGCGGCTGCTCAGCGCCGTGTCCGACCGGCACGTCGAGATCATGCGCGACGACCTGAGCGAGATCTTCTACGACGCCACGCGCGAGCGCGTCGAATACGCCTTCGGCGACTCCATCGCCGCACTGTCCGAAGACGACGGTGGCGTGGACGTGTCCTTCGAGCACGCGCCAGAGCGCCGGTTCGACCTCGTGATCGGGGCCGACGGCCTGCACTCGAACGTGCGGCGGCTGGTCTTCGGCCCGGAGTCCGAATTCGCCACGTGGATCGGCGGCTACCTCGCGGTGATCTCCCTGCCCAACTATCTCGGGCTGCGCGACCGGACCGAAGGGATCACCGGCGTCAACCGGATCGCCGCCGTTTACAGCGCTGCACACCTGGACGACGCGCGTGCGGTATTCCTGTTGCGCACCACGCAGCCGCTCGACTACCACTATCGCGACGTGGCACGGCAGAAGCAGTTGCTGCGCGAGGCGTTCGCCGGGATGGGGTGGGAGGTGCCGCGGCTGCTGTCCGAATTGGACCGCACGCCGGCGTTCTACTTCGACTCGATTACACAGTTGCGGATGGACACGTGGTCGCGGGGCAGAGTGAGCCTGGTCGGCGATGCCGGGTACTGCCCGGGTCCGGCTGTCGGCGGCAGCACCAGCCTCGCGGTCGTCGGCGCCTACATGCTGGCCGGTGAGCTGGCTGCGGCCGGAGGCGACCACACGCGCGCGTTTCCCGCTTACGAGCGGGAAATCGGCGAATACGTGCGCAGGAGCCGGGCGTTCGCCATGGGCGCGGTCAAACAGCTCATCCCGAGCAGCAGGCGCGGGCTATGGGCCATCGTGGCGGTGAGCCGGTTCGTCAACCACACCCCTTTGTGGCTCAGCCGGGCGTTGAGCAAACTGAGCAACAGCGGGGTGCGGCTGCACGACTCGGTCAGGCTCAAAGCCGAGGAACGGTCCAAAGTGGTCGGCCACGAGATCGGCGATGCCGTCGGCGTCGACCGTGCCATCCACCTCGATCACCCGAATCCCTAGGCGGCGGGCGGATTCGACGGCGTCAGCGGCCACGAGCCGGTCGCGGGCGATGCGGTTGCGTTGCGCCCGTAGGGGATCGCTCACCGCGTGGGACAGACCCCGAGCGCGCGGCAGCATCCGTCGCTGGTGCTGCCGCCACTCCTCGGTGGGCACCATCACCACCATCTGGCGCACGTCCGCGACGATCGGGGCGACCAGCTCGGGCCGCAACCCCCAGCCCTCGGCGATGATCGGTCGCCCGCTCACCAGCGCGCGCAGGTCGTCGAGCACCCATTCGAAGTGTTCGCTGAACCCGCGCAGCACGTCGGCGGCCATCGCCTCAGGCGTGGGGCGCACCCAAACGTCGTCCGGGTGAGGCTCATGCACGGGCCCGCCGCGCGCGACCCGGTGAGCCAGCTTGCGGTCGAGGTGGCCGCGCGCCGAGTGGTAGTCGAAGTGGTACACGGTCACCCCGAACCGCTCCGCCAAAATGTTGCTCACCGTCGACTTGCCGGCCCACTGCCCGCCGCCGATCCACAACGCCCGCCGCAGCGTGCCAAAAGGGTCCCACGTCATGCCGACAGGCTGCGCCCGCCAGCACAAAAGATCAAGTCTTGTTTTCGGGTACCGCACACTGCTTAACTGAGCTTAGAGGCCTTGCGTGTCCGGCCTTCTGCCAAGGCCGGACGCGACTATCGGCTACCACGGGCAAGCGCCGCCCCCAGATCCGGATCGCTGGACATAGCCCCCACCACGTCTCTGGGACTCTGGCACGCCTGGCGGCCACCAGGTGTGCCAGCGGTTGTTCACCAGACCATGATGCTGGAAGATGTCGCCGTAGTAGAAACGGCCCCAAGTGGTCCCACCCGTCGAGCTTCGGTAAACGACGACCGAGGATGCGGTGACCTCCCGGCAGGCGTGAGTTCCGTGTGCCGACGCGCTGGTGCCGATGGCGAGTGTTCCGCCTGTCACCACAACGGCAAGCGCCGTAGCCAAAGTGATCCACCGGCGTCTGGGCGAGACGGCCGCGCCGTCGGCGTGACTGTCGGTTGTCCTCGACATGATCCTCCTTCTTTGCCGTCTTCATGGAACAGCGCTACAGCTCTGTGATCGCACGAATTCGTCATGGGTTCCCGTCGTGGGTGCCGGCCGCCAAGACCAGGAACACCAAGGACTTTCAGATTCGAGGTTGACTCCGCGGCCATGTCTGAAAGATTGCTCGGTTCCGATAGCTGGAGCCAGATAAGTAGAGGTCGATTCACCGTCGATTCACCGTCAATACCGCCAATCCGGTGGTGAGCTATGGGCCAATCCTTTGCCGAGATCGTGCGCAGCATGCGCGAGCGGATGATGCTCAGCCAGGAGGAGCTGGCCGCGCGGTGCGCGCCGAGCGTGAGCACCGTGCGCGGGCTGGAGGCCGGGCGCGTCGGCCGCCCTCGTCCCGCGACGGTGCGGCAGCTGGCCGCCGTGCTCAACCTGTCGGGGGCGGATCGGGACCGGTTGCTGGCCGCCGCGCGCGGGGAGCCCTCGGGGCCGCCTTTGCCGGCGCG